>NZ_JARFTS010000003.1:0-236221 GCF_029167175.1 Shewanella sp. A32 | reverse complement strand
GAAAATGATGTCACCTAGAGAGTATCGAGCTCTTAAAGTGGCGAGTTAAGCTGTCCGTTTTGGTGGGGGCAACTACAAACAGCTTGGAGCGTCTCTAGCAACAGCCCGAGACCATGCACTGGTCGTGGCTGGAGAACTCCGTCGTATCCTTGGAGAAGGTTTTTCTGTTGATGGTAGACAGCTGTAGTGATGTGATGGACGTCCCTCCCTCAGCGCAAGTTCTGCCACACTTATGCTGAGTGTTATTTTTCCGAGGTACTACATCATGAACTCTATAAAAGTCATTGGTATCGATTTGGCTAAATCTGTTTTTCAGGTTTGCGTCTGGATGAGTGATGGGAGCATTGCATTTAACCGCAAGGTCTCCCGCGCTAAATTGATGGATACTGTTCGTCAGTTTCCTACCGGTTCAATTATTGCGATGGAGGCCTGTGCTACTTCGCATTATTGGGGACGTACTTTTCAGTCAATGGGATTTCTCATTCGACTCATCCCTACTCAACACGTAAAAGCGTTCACACACCACCAAAAAAACGATGCCAATGATGCGCTGGCAATTTGTGAAACCGCCCTTCGCCCGGGTATTCATTTCGTTGCTATCAAAACGGTTGAGCAGCAGGATATGAAAGCTCTTCGAAGCGCTCGTCAGCTAATGGTGGAGCAGCGGACTGCACTGGCAAACCAGGTCCGCTCACTGGCGGCAGAACAAGGGATTGAGATCCCCGTTGGCATTCATATTTTACAGCAGCGACTGCCCAATATTATTGAGGATGCAGGGCTGTTAATGTCCCCCGTTCTACGCCAGTTACTGTTCTCGTTGCTAGAAAACATACACTCACTTAATGAGCGTATTCTTTCCGCAGAACACTGCCTTGCCGCGCTGTGCCAGCAACAACCCAAATATAAACTGCTGATGACAATACCGGGTATAGGCCCACTTATTGCCGCTGCTTTTCTGAGTGAAGTCAATGCAGAGCAATTTACTAACGGCCGGCAATTATCTGCATGGTGTGGTCTGGTTCCAAGACAACGTAGTTCTGGTGGAAAAAGTTGCCTTTCCTCGATGACTAAAAACGGCAATCGTGACCTCAGAACATTGATTATTCATGGCGCCCGTTCTGTTATGCACTGGGCCCATAAGCGCGATGATGTATTAGGTCTATGGGTGAACCGCCTAGCTGAGCGAAGGGGAAAAATGAAAGCCACAGTTGCGTTGGCTAATAAACTGACACGCATTGTCTGGCGGCTACTGACCGAACCTACAGTTTTTAACATCAACAAGGCTTTTGCTATGTGTTAATTGTTGCTATATCCAGGGAATAGTATTCCTCCTGAGTTTGCAGGTACTGATGAGAAAACGGTAAACCGACCCTGTAATAGCCTGAACTATGCCGAGGTAGTTACATACCGATGTAGTGATAAGGAAACAGAGTGCGGATGACATCATGGCGCGGATTGTTTAACCCAGTAATGACGCCGGATATATGGCAGCAAACCGTATCAAATCCCTACTTGCATAACATGGGACGTCCATATATGGCATAGTGAATTTGGCCACCTAATTAGAGCTGCTATGATGGCAGCATAACAACGTTAGGTGACAAAATGACAAAGAATAAAGGCCCGAATTTCAACCCTGAATTCAGACTGGAAACAGCACAACTGGTCGTTGACCAGGGTTATACGAATAGAGAAGCGGCTGAAGCGATGGGAGTTGGTTATTCAACTCTGGGCAAATGGGTTAAACAATTGCGAGAAGAGCGTGCGGGGAAAACGCCTCAGGCCTCACCTATGACGCCTGAGCAACGCGAAATTCGTGAACTGAAGAAGCAAATTGAACGCCTTGAATTAGAAAAGGAAATTTTAAAAAAGGCTTCTGCTCTGTTGATGTCGGACTCCATGAAACACTCTCGTTAATCGAGAAGCTGAGCCAGAGCAATAAGCGCCGTTATTCGGTTAATCATCTGTGTGCGGTACTGGATGTCCACCGTAGCACGTTTAAATACTGGCAACAGCGCGATAAGCGACCATCGCCGGAAGCTATCCGGCTGCGTAGCTTAGTACGTGAAGCGTATCGACTGAGTGGGGGTTCTGCCGGGGCCAGAACCATCTCAGACATTATCACGAACGATGAGACTCACGACATTACG
Source organism: Shewanella sp. A32 (assembly GCF_029167175.1). Taxonomy (NCBI): domain Bacteria; kingdom Pseudomonadati; phylum Pseudomonadota; class Gammaproteobacteria; order Alteromonadales; family Shewanellaceae; genus Shewanella; species Shewanella sp. A32. The sequence continues at coordinate 234,071 of NZ_JARFTS010000003.1, read as the reverse complement.
CTTAGCCGATACCGTGCAGGCAAATTCATGAAAGCGCTGAGTTTATTCAGCTGTCAGTTGCCAAAACATACTTACAGGAAAGCTACTCAGGAGCATGTTGCTATTCCAAACTTGCTCGACAGGCAGTTCGCCGTTACAGCGCCGGATCAGGTCTGGTGTGGTGATGTCAGTTTCATCTGGACGGGCAACCGCTGGGCTTATCTGGCGGTGGTAATCGACCTGTTTGCCCGCAAGCCAATCGGCTGGGCAATGAGTTATTCACCGGACAGCAATCTGACCAGTCAAGCTCTGACAATGGCGTTCGAGTATCGCGGACAGCCAAAGAACGTGATGTTCCATAGCGACCAGGGATGTCACTATACAAGCCGCAAATTCCGTCAGTTAATCTGGCGCTACCGCTTAACGCAAAGCATGAGTCGCAGAGGAAATTGTTGGGACAATAGCCCAATGGAACGCTTCTTCAGAAGCCTTAAAACCGAATGGGTTCCAACTACAGGTTACGTGAGCTTTACGGAAGCAAAGCAGAAGATTGGTGATTATATTCATGGCTATTACAGTCGACTGAGACCGCATTCGTACAATGGTGGTTTAACGCCAAATGAATCGGAGAAACGTTACTGGAATAGCTACAACGATGTGGCCAAAATGACTTGACCATATATGGACGCATCAGCTTTTACAACACTTTTGAATGATTGGTTCACTACCATATATTCGGCGTCTAAATAGGCTTTTTACCTGCGCCATGATGTAAATCCGAAACCTATTACCTTATCACTACATCGGCATTTAATGCCTTGGTCAAGTCAGGTTCTAATAGGTACGGTTGACCGTTTATTCATCAGTGCATGTAAACTTTTAGGTGAGACTTAACGTCTTACGCAAATGCTTTATTAACATCGAAATCATCGTTACTCGTGAGGATTATCCAGCCTATACGCGCTATTTTATTGGCCAGTGCTACAACGGCTTTGTGTCTACCTTGCCTTAACGCAAGCGCATTAAACCATCGCCCCAGTCTATCATCACGTTTGCTCGCAAATCGGCCAACAGCTCTAGCACCATGAATAAGCAAAACACGTAGTTCTGAGCTGCCATTTTTCGTTATCGACCCCAGTCGAATTTTTCCACCGGAACTCGCTTGTGATGGCACTAAGCCACACCATGCAGATAATTGGCGACCGTTTTTAAATTGATGACCCGAACCTAATTCACTCATAAAGCTTGCCGTGACTAATGGCCCAAATCCAGGGATCGACAGCAAAGCATTATAGCGAGGTTGGATTTGACATAGCGCTTTAATTTCGTTCTCGATTTGATTAACTCTCTCATTTAAAACACATAAATCTTCATACAAAAATTTTAACAAGCGATGGAGCGTATGAGACAGTTCATGCTCATTGTCTGCTAAAACACGGCTAAGTGACGCTTGTAGTTGCAATCTGCCGACAGAGAAGATCACACCAGACTCGCTGGCTAGGCTTCGAATTTGATTTACCATGGCAGTTCTATTTTGAACTAGGCGACTACGTACACAACGTAATGCTTTAATGTCTTGTTGCTCAACAGTTTTAACTGGAACCATGTGGATATTAGGTCTGAAAGCAGCTTCACATATAGCGAGGGCATCGTTGGCATCATTCTTTTGATTTGCAACGAATGGCTTAACATGTTGAGCAGGGATCAGATGCACTTGATAACCAAGTGCTTGAAATTGTCTTCCCCAATAATGCGCAGCCCCACAGGCCTCCATAGCAATAAGGCTACCCTCGGGGAGTTGTCTGATTTTATCTAGCAGCTTGTTTCTGTTAACCTTTGTGTTGCTCATGATTGAGTTATCCATAAGACAAACACAAACTTGAAAAACATTTTTGGCTAAATCAATACCAATAACTTTAATATCCATGATGGAAACCTCCTGAACTATTTGTCAGCTTCAAACTTGGCATAGTACTGCAAGCTTAGGTGCTGAGGCGTCCATCACATCACTACAAGCTGCATCTTTCGGGGAGTGTCGGTATTTATGTTATTGATAGCCGCGAACAACTATCTCCAGACGAATTGCTACGGCGCACAGAATTGGCAATGTTCACTGCTAAAGAGATTAGCCGCGATAGCTATATCGTTTATACACCTGATTTAGAGCAACGCGCATCTAAAAACCTGCTGCTGCAAAGCGAGTTACGTAACGCTCTTAAGCAGGATCAATTGGCTATTCATTATCAACCTGTCGTCACTGGCGATGGCAAGTTAGTTGCTGCCGAGGCCTTGTTGCGTTGGTATCACCCAGAGCATGGATATATCTCTCCAGCAGAGTTTATACCGTACGCAGAATGTAATGGGTTTATCAATACATTGTCAGAATGGGTGATAACAGACGTGTGTCGTTTTATTAATGATGCAATCGAGCACGGTTATGCTGTTCCTCGGATCTCGATTAATATCAGTGCCAAGCAGTTTAATCAGGTTGATTTTGTTTCTAGTTTTTTAGAGACCATTAGCCAGTTAAAAGTCCCAACTACTCAACTGCAATTAGAATTGACAGAACATCTATTACTGACTGAATTATCTATTATTCAGAGTAAATTTGAGGAGTTACGCCGTGCAGGTGTCGCAATCGCCATTGATGATTTTGGTACTGGCTATTCTTCGTTAAGTTACCTGCAGCATTTACCTCTGGCACAACTCAAAATAGATCAATCGTTTGTACAGCAGATAGGTTGTGGTGCAAAAGATGATGCCATTATAACGACGATAGTGAGCATGGCTCATGCCTTGGAGTTAGAGGTTGTTGCTGAAGGCGTTGAAACACTTAACCAGAGAAATTTTTTAATCAATACTGGATGCGACCGTTTTCAGGGCTATCTTTGGAGCAAACCGGTGGCAGAAGCCGAGTTTGTAGAACTTTTAAGCGCTGGTGCCGTTATCCCCGCAACCGCTATTGCGCTCAAAAAAGCTGAACAGATACTGTAGCGCCACCTCGCGAAAAGCGTCTTCTTCTAAGAATAACTCATGATGAGCGCCTGGGATTCGTTGGAGCTGGGTCCTTGGACCTATGGCATGCTGTTGTGCACAGTTATCAACAATGTGATCATTTCCTGCTTGTAAGATCAGTAGCGGAACAACGGTATTTGTTTGCGCAAACTGCCGGGCTTGTTCACTGGCAATCAAGCTTTCAATCAGCCACTGATTGGTTGGTGAGCCTAGTTGCACTTGCGGAACTTGCTGGTAGAGCTGTACGAGTTGTGCATAACGTTTGCGGCAATGTGTCAGTTGATTTTTCTCAAAGCTCATAGCCTGATAATTGTGGCCCCCAGGTATGTAGTTGGGTTCTTTTCCGGGGGTATAGTTATTTAATATTTTGGCTAACCACAGAATAAAACGGCGTGGCAAGGGCAGTTTTATGCCAAACATCGGCGCGCACAATACGGCGGCATTAAATACATCGCTGTGATGTTTGAGATACAGCGTGCCAATGGCACTGCCCATCGAGTGTCCAAGCAGAAATAACTGCGAATGTGCTGCCGGTTTTACGACCTTATCAACGAACAGTCCTAGATGATCAACATAACGGCTGAAACGGTCGATATGACCTTTGTGTGGATTCACGGTTAATCGGCTCGAAAGTCCCTGGCCGATATGATCCAAGGCATAGACGCTATAACCTTGTTGGTAGAGATCATAAAGGGTTTCCTGGTATTTGAGATAGCTCTCCACCCTGCCGTTACTGACCACTATGGCTTTGTTCGATTGTGGATGACGGATAAAACAGTATGCAAGTGACAGATGGTCTTCAACCGGCAGTCGCGCTTGAGTCACCTGTTGCCAGAACGTGGGTAAATCATGTTTATCAGTAAAATGGTTCTGGTTCATGCGCTTGCAAACTTCCCTGAATTAGAACAGTTTTTCAGCTTTAGTTTATCAGAGCTGATGTGATTCGGGATATCTGCTGTTTGAGGTTTTACTGGCTGGCACTACTGCATGCTAGAATAGGCTGCACTTTACCTATACTCATAACAATAAGGCTGTGCATATGATTGACTATTCCATTCCCTTGGTGGATTTACACCGCCATCTTGACGGCAATATCCGCATCGAAACTATCTGGCAATTAGCCCAGCAGCATAGCATTCGTTTACCCGTAACCTCTGCGGCAGCCTTAAGGTCAGTTGTTCAGGTACAGGGAACGGAAGCAAATCTGCTGGCCTTTCTCAGCAAACTGGATTGGATGGTGGCGGTCTTGGCCGACTTGGATGCGGTTAAGCGTGTCGCGTTTGAAAACGTGGCGGATATCGCCGCTTCAGGACTGGATTACGCCGAGTTACGCTTCAGCCCTTATTACATGGCACAATCACATGGATTACCACTGCAGGGGGTGGTCGAGGCCGTGCTTGATGGTATTCGTGACGGGATAAAACAGTATCCAGTGGCGATTAAGCTGATTGGGATTATGTCGCGCTCTTATGGTGAGGCTTGTTGTTTGCAGGAGTTAAATGCATTACTTGCCTGTGCTGATGGCATAGTGGCCATTGATTTGGCTGGCGATGAGTTAGGATTTCCTGGGGAACTGTTTACTGGGCATTTTAAGCGAGTTCGGGATGCCGGATTACAGATTACCGTGCATGCAGGCGAAGCGGCTGGCCCGGAAAGCATCTGGCAGGCGATTAAGGAGCTTGGTGCCAAACGCATCGGTCATGGTGTCAAGGCAGTTTCAGATCCCACGCTAATGGCATATCTTGCTGAGAATCGAATCGGTATCGAGTCGTGCCCTACGAGCAATTTGCAGACATCGACAGTGGCATCTTATGCTGGACATCCAATACGTGCATTTATTGAGTCAGGGATCTGTGTGGGACTGAATACTGATGATCCGGGGGTAAGTGGCATCGATATTCAGCACGAATACCAAGTTGCCAGTACGGCAATAGGCTTGAGTCCTGAGCAGTTACGACAGATTCAGCTGAATGGCATCGAGATGGCATTCTTGTCTGATAGCGAACGTCGCGCGTTATATGAAAGTAAAAAAACAAAAGCCGGCTAATTGCCGGCTTTTGCAATAACGGGGGGTTAAATTACCCGAGAGAACTGCTGCTGACGTGCTTTTTCACGGAAATATACGTCAAAGCAGATACAGATGTTACGGATCAACAGGCGGCCAGTAGGGCTTACCTCAATTTTACGATCTTCGACTGTCACCAGTTTATCGTCGATAAAGGTCTGTAACAGCTTCAGGTCTTCGGCAAAGTACTCTTCAAACTGAATACCCAGCTGTTGTTCCATCTTTGCCATATCCAGTTCGAAATGGCAGATAAGCTGTTTGATCACCGCGCGGCGGATTTCGTCATCGTGGTTCAGTTTGCAACCTTTCCACAAGGCATGGCCAGTAGCTTCAATGGCTTCGTAGTAAGGGTGGATATCTTTTTGGTTCTGCGCATAGCAATCGCCAATCTGGCTGATTGACGATACCCCAAGACCTAACAAATCGCATTCCGGTTGGGTAGTGTAACCCTGGAAGTTACGGTGCAGGCGACCTTCACGCTGCAATTTTGCTAACTCATCGTCTGGTTTGGCAAAATGATCCATCCCGATGTACTGGTAACCTGCACCAGTTAATGTCTCGATGGTGTACTGCAGAATTTCCAACTTCTGTTGCGGTGTCGGCAGATTCTCTTCTTTGATTTTTCGTTGCGCGGCAAAACGCGCAGGCAGATGCGCATAGTTGAACACAGACAAACGATCAGGCGAAAGCTCCAGAATTTTGCTAATGGTCTGGGCGAACGTTTCTGGTGTTTGATAGGGCAAGCCGTAGATCAGATCCACGTTAGTAGAAACAAAGCCCATGGCTTTGGCCTTATTGATCAGGTCAAAGATAAACTGCTCGTCCTGCTCTCGGTTAACTGCTACCTGCACGTCTTTATTGAAGTCTTGCACCCCGATAGAGATACGGTTAAATCCCGCTTCTTTCAGTGTATCCAACATTGATAGTTCAATTTCACGTGGATCTACTTCGATCGAAAACTCACCTTCATCGGCAAAATCAAAGTTAGCTTTCAGCAGTGAAGTCAGACGCAGAATTTGCTCTGGTGACAGGAAAGTCGGGGTGCCGCCACCCCAATGCATTTGGGTGACTTTGTAGTGCTTGAACAGTGGCGCACGAGTAATGATCTCTTTTTCCAAGTACTCAATATACTGATCAGCCTTGTGCTGATGACGCGTCACTATCTTGTTACAACCACAGTAGTAGCAAAGTTTGGCGCAGAATGGGACGTGCACATACAGCGACAGATGTTCACCTTTGCTGTTGGCAATCGCCGACAGTAAATCGCCTTCAGTGAATGATTCATCAAACTCCAGCGCAGTGGGATAAGAAGTGTAACGTGGGCCGCTGTAGTTGTACTTCTCGATCATCGACTGATCCCAACTGATGTGTGTGGGCTGCTTCAAGGCGAGTCCTCCGACAGTAATTTAGCAATGGACGAAGTATGCGGCTTTATTGGTCTAATAACCTTGATCAAGGTTGAAAAAAAACAATCAGCCAACAGGAAAGTAGCGAATATCCATGAAAAAGACGGCCATGTCTGCCGCCTTTTCTAGGTTTTGTGCACCGACTCACGCCGCGCCATGACGGCTTTGGAAACTTTATCAATATTATTGGCTTGGCGCTATCAATGCGTCACGGGTTCAAATTGTGCCAGCCGCTTCGCCTCCAGCAGGATGGAGTCCTGTAATGCGGCTTCTGATTTCAGCCGTTGTAAGTCTAGGCGCATGCGCTCCTGTTTTTGTAACTGCGCTCTGGCATCTCGAATCGGATGGCTTTTTATCACTGCAAAGTGCTGATATAAAGCTGGAAACTCACCCTCTACTCGCGCCGTTAGCGAAAGCAATTCGAACAGTTTCGCTATGCGATAAACGCCCTCAGAGATTTCACAACGATCTTCTGTCATTGCGGCGGCAATATAACGAATATCGCCCAGCAGCTCTTGCCGCTTTTGTTCCAACGCCTGTTGCTGTGCATGTAACGCGGCTTTATTGGCGGCGGTCTGCTTTTTCAGGCGCAGCAATAACATGGTGGCGTACATACTCAAACCGGCGACAATCAACATGCCGATGACTATCAGCGTTATCTCCAAAACGGCTCCCGCTTACTCTTTCTGATACTGTTGTAGTTGTTCCAGCCCAGCGTCAAATTTTTCCAGTAGCGCATCATCGCTGTCACTGTGGTCAGTGACTGGTTCATCCAGATCTTCAATGCCCAATTTCTGCATCAAGGTTTCGATTTTTGCCAGTTGTTTGTCCAGCCACAGCTGATCCTCGGCAGACAGATCTCGACCTTCTTCCAACATGTCCAGCAGTTGATTCAATCGTGGATCTTCTTCCAGTTGCAGCAGTTTTTGCTCATCGGTTAATTTCACCTTGGCAGCTTTAGACTGAGCAGACTCTGACGCTATTTGGCCAAGAGCTACCGGCTTTTTACTGCCAATGCGGGGATCTTTAGCTGTTTTTGAGCCTCCGGCGCTGGCACTGCCTGCTGGATTTTGACGGCTACCGGCTTTGTTACCGGAATCCTGTTTCTTACGCGCAAGTACACGCTCGGACTTTTTGGTTCTGGGAGCATGTTTTGGGGCGGCGTCGCCGGCCTTACGCGATTTCTTCATTCGGGTCATATCGTTCTCGACGGTAAACTTAATGCTTTTAGCCGGGATGCACATTGACGCGGTTAGTCATGTGTCACCGGGGCGCGTGTTATAGCAAATTATGATGCTTTTTGCATCAGAACAAAGTCCCCTTGTGCAAATATTAATTGCAGACAGCTATGCTTGGCCAAATATGCAAATGTTTGCGGCTGATAAAAGCTGACGTGTGTCGGGTTGTTTTTGTAATGCCATTTGGAAAATACAGCTACTGACTGCAAAAGCGGTGTGGAGATCGCCAGCCAGCCGCCGGGCTTTAACGCCTGTACTATTATCTGCCATTCTTTGGCAGGCAGGTGAAAATGCTCAAATACGCGATAGCAACTGATAAAGTCATATTGCTGATGTAACAACTGATGTTCAGGTGCGAAAAAAGGGTCATATTGGTGTAACCGATGCCCGGCCAGCGCCAATGGTTGAAGCAGTTGCGGGGCTAATACTCGACCAAAATTCAACCCTTCTAAGCTATTTGATTGCAGAGATTGCAGTTGTAGTAATAAGGTTTCAATAAAATGCGCCAGCTGCTTCTGTTTACTCTCGTGGCGCGAGCTGCCATAGCGCTGTTTTTCGGCATTTGGTAACAAGTAACTACTCGGATTAGCAAACACCAGGGCACAAGTCTGACACAAAAAAAAGTGACGGCGGCGATCCTCAAAGACCGGAATGATATTGTCATGACGGCAAAGTGGGCAGTGCTGCATCAGATAAGTACGCTGAAGATAAGATGTTGAGATTATGCCATAAAAAAGCGGCAGTATGCCTGCCGCTCAATAATGGTGTCCAACACCTGATTCATTGATCAGCCATCCTTGCTGCATCAAACGACTCTCCCGGTCAAATTCCCTGCTTTTTATGCCGCTTCCTGCGTGTCATTGTTGGTGGTCAAAGACCTTTCTGGGGGTGAGGCGGTCGCCGCACTCATCTTTGCTGATGTGTGATTGCGGGCACATCAACAAAATCGTCAATCCATAACGCCAAGCCGACCATCCATGTCGAAAATACAGAACTAACCTCGCGCCAATATTGATTATTTTTTTAGGTTATCGGTCTGAGTGTTTGTATTCGCTGCACATTAAAGACAAATACGTGATCCCTGTCAAGCTGTTTATGTTTACGTAAACGTCAATTATGGTGTTTGTTGTTCAGATCATTAATGCGGCAGTTGCGCCATATATTGGGCAAGCGCTTGAATGTCGTCATCGGTGAGCTTACTGCAAGTATCCTGCATCATGCCTTGGTAGTCGTCTTTGCGTTTACCGCTGCGAAAGGCTTGTAACTGTGCACTCAGGTAGTCTTGGTGTTGCCCGGCGATAGCTGGAAATCCCGCAGCCGCCATACCTTTCCCATCAGCACCATGGCAAGCAGCGCAAGCCGCAATATCACGCGAGAGGTCGCCCCCTAGAAAAAGCTTTTTACCTTCGCGATTTACCTTAATCACCGCAGATACCGCACTCGGCTCCTGGCGCGCGTAATATTCAGATAGCTCATTAATTTCGGCGTCAGACAGTGTTGCGGCCATAGCACTCATTACTGGGTTTTGACGCCCGGTTTGATGATCATTGGTTGCTGCCGCTCGAAATGCTTGCAATTGCCGTTTTAGATATAAGGCTCGTTGACCTGCCAGGGATGGGTATTCACTGATAGTACTGTTACCCTCGGCACCATGACAGCTAGCACAAATTGCGGCTTTGGCTGGCATGGATGCCGCTGTAGCTGATGAAATGGAGGCTACCATTAAAACTGACGCATAAAAGCTAGGATGTATTTTCATAATAACCAAAAGTTAGTTACCACAGATTGACGGCAGTTAGCCGTTGACATGGTAATATGACACAACTAAGGGGTTATTTTACACAAATCTGATTATCGCACAGCACATGCAGTTGTTGCGGTAACTTTAATCAATGTTTATGGAGTTGCCAATTGACGACTACCCGTATCAATTTTCACAAAACGCGCTTTCTGATCAGTGCGCCGGATATTGCCCATTTAGAGCAACATCTGGCGGAAGTATCAGGTATTGAGATTGCCTTTGCCGGACGTTCTAATGCCGGGAAATCCAGCGCGTTAAATGCATTGACTGAGCAAAAAAGTCTGGCCAGAACCAGTAAAACACCTGGTAGAACGCAGTTAATTAACGTGTTTGCTGTAGACGAATGGCGTCGCCTGGTCGACTTACCTGGTTATGGTTTTGCTCAGGTACCTCAGGCGATGAAGATAAAATGGCAGCAAGCATTAGCTGAATACCTGCAGCACCGAGAATGTCTTGGTGGTGTGGTGGTGTTGATGGATATTCGCCATCCGCTAAAAGACCTGGATCGACAAATGGTCGAGTGGTCAGTTGCCAGTGAACTGCCAGTTTTAGTGTTGCTGACTAAGGCAGATAAGTTAACGCAGAGTGCGCGTATGAAAACCGTTAATGACGTGCGCAAAGCATTAGAGGAGTTGAAGGGCGAAGTGATTGTTGAGCCTTTCTCTGCTTTGAAAGGCACTGGCAAAGAGAAAGTCTTGTCTATTCTTGATAATTGGTGTCATCCGCAATGGCTGGTGGATGGCATTGCTGCTGCGCAACCGACTGAATAACCCCTCAGTATTTACCTCAAAAAAAAGCCGAGGATCATCAGGATCTTCGGCTCAATACCTTTAGCTCTTTTGGGGAGAAGCTAAATTTTCAACAAGACTCAAGTCCCATCAAATTTGGGGTCTGATGGCGACGTTTTGCAGAATAGCGCAGAATAGCTTCAAATTAAAGTAATTACTCTAATTTATCCATAAAAAAATGGCCCCGGCAATCGCTTGCCGGGGCGCCAGATTTGGCATCACTTAAATGTGAAATAAAGGTCTGAAAGATAGAACATCTTAACCTCTGTACCCTACGCGCTGAATACTATCTTATTAGACGTAAATTTGAAAACAGTTTTTTTAAAAACGTATAAATATTGCTTGATTGATCACATATGGTGCATTGATTTGCTTGTTTTGTTATATCTTATTGTTTTAAAACAAAATAGCTTTAATTGTTACGCGTTGTAAGACTGATTCGAGCTGAATTTTATGTCTAATTAACATAAAGTTATGCACTATATTGTGGCAAAAAAGATAAAAAAGCTGCCTGATGGCAGCTTTTTCGGTAGCAGATAGTAGAGAAGACGCTCCACTCAAACAATCAATGGGCCTGTTCCCAGCTATCACCAATACCTGCTTCAGCAAGCAGTGGTACGTGCAAATCTGCCGCTGCCGCCATCAGTTCACACACCTTAAGTTTGAGTGTTTCGGCTTTTGTTTCATCTACTTCAAAGACCAGTTCATCGTGAACTTGCATGATCATGGTGATATCGTCACTGGCTTCCCGTTCAATCCACTCAGCAATGCTGATCATCGCTTTCTTGATAATATCGGCGGCCGTGCCCTGCATCGGTGCGTTGATCGCGGCCCGTTCTGCCGCCTGGCGTCGCATGGCGTTACGATCACGAATCTCTGGCAGGTACAATCGACGGCCAAACAGGGTGGAGACATAACCTTGCTCAGCTGCCAGTGCTCGGGTTTGTTCCATATATTTCAGCACCCCTGGATAGCGCTTAAAGTAAATATCGATATAGCTTTGGGCTTCATTGCGCGGAATATCCAGTTGCCGAGATAGACCAAAGGCCGACATGCCGTAAATCAGACCAAAATTCACAGCCTTGGCACGGCGTCGTTGTTCGGATGTGACGGTTTCAAAGGCAACATCAAATACTTCTGCGGCTGTGGCCCGATGAATATCTTTGCCTTCGGCAAAGGCTTTCAGCAGCCCTGCATCCTCTGACAGATGTGCCATGATCCGCAGTTCAATTTGTGAGTAGTCGGCAGCGAGGATTTTGCGGCCAGTCGGCGCAATAAACGCCTGACGGATCTTGCGGCCTTCTTCGGTTCGCACCGGAATATTCTGCAAGTTAGGATCACTCGATGACAAGCGACCGGTAGCGGCATTAGCCTGATGGTAACTGGTGTGTACTCTGCCGGTTTTGCCATTCACCATTAACGGTAATTTATCAGTATAAGTACTCTTCAGTTTGGTCAGGCTGCGATGTTCCAGAATAATTTTGGGGAGCGGATAGTCAAGCGCGAGTTCCACCAACACTTCTTCCGCAGTCGAAGGCGCTCCTTTAGGCGTTTTTTTGATGACCGGGTAGCCCAGTTTTTCAAAAAATAACTCTTGTAGCTGCTTGGGGGAACCTAGGTTAAATTGCTCACCGGCAATCTCATACGCCTTCAGTTCTAATTGATCGATTTTGCGGGCGAGTTCATCACTTTGTTGTGACAGCAGCATGGTATCGATCAGTACGCCGTTACGTTCGATTTGTGACAACACTGGGATCAACGGCAGTTCGAGTTCGTTGAATACTTGCGGCAGACCTTGCTCTTTCTCCAGTCTCGGCCACAAATGCTGGTGCAGTCGCAGCGTAATATCTGCGTCTTCGGCAGCGTAAGGCGCGGCAATATCTAATGGAATCTGATTAAATGTCAGCTGTTTAGCGCCCTTACCGGCGATATCTTCAAAACTGATACACTTATAGCCGAGATATTTCAGTGCCAGGCCATCCATATCGTGACGGGAAGCGACAGAATTGAACACGTAGGATTCCAGCATGGTATCAAACTGAATGCCTTGCAGCTTGATACCGGCATTGGCCAGAATGCTCATGTCATATTTGAGATTCTGACCGACTTTGCGGATTTGAGGATTTTCCAGCAACGGCTTTAATTGGGATAACACATAATCTTTGGTGAGCTGTGTTGGTGCCCCGTCATAATCGTGGGCAACTGGCAGATAAGCTGCTTCCCCGGCATTGACGGCAAAAGAAAGACCGACTAGCTCGGCATCCATGTAATTAAGACTGGTGGTTTCGGTGTCTATGGCCATCAAAGGGGCCTGCGTGAGCTTTTCCAACCAGCGAGCCAATGCGGCTTCTGTGAGAATCGTTTCGTAGTTGGCTTCAATCTCTACGGGTTCTGGTGCCTGTGGCGCAACAGTGGCAGCCGCACCGATACTGGTGAGCTCTCGCTGTGGATGTGGCAAACGATTTTCCAGGACTTCCCCCAGCCAACGTTTGAATTCCATTTCTCCGTAGAGTTTTATCAGTGCATCGCGGTCGGGTGCTTCAATGTTCAGTTGCTGCCAGTCCAGCTCTAATTCACAGTCAGTTTTGATGGTGGCCAGTTGATAGGATAGCTCCAATATCGCCGCGTTTTCACTGATTTTGGCGGCCATGGACTTGGCACCACGAAACGCCATGGTAGTGACACACTCAGGTTCTGCCAGGAGGTGTGACACGCTGCCGGCTCCTTGCAGCATTGCCAGGGCGGTTTTTTCTCCCACACCAGGTAATCCCGGAATGTTATCGGCTTTGTCACCCATCAAGGCCAGCAAATCGATAATCTTGTCTGGGCCCACGCCAAATTTTTCGCAGACTTCGGCGGGGCCCATAATGGTGTCGGTCATGGTGTTGATAAGAGTAATATTGTCATCGACCAGCTGCGCCATATCCTTGTCGCCTGTACTGATCAGAATGGCGCGTCCAGCTTTACTCGCTCTTAATGCCAATGTCCCAATTACATCATCGGCTTCGACTCCTGATTCACATATCAGCGGCAAACCTAAGGCTTTAATAATCTGGTGCAGCGGTGCAATCTGACTGCGAAGATCATCCGGCATCGGTGGACGATGAGCTTTGTACTGTTCATACATTGCATTGCGGAATGTCGGTCCTTTGGCATCAAACACTACTGCCATTTGCTGCGGTTGGAATTTACTGAGCAGACTACGCAACATATTGACCACGCCATAGACGGCACCGGTGGCTTCACCCTTAGAATTGGTCAGATGTGGAGGTGCATAATAGGCTCGATAGAGATAAGAAGATCCATCCACAAGGATCAAGGGATTTTCAGCAATTTTTGGCATAGTGGCTTAGTATTGTCTGCATTGAAAAGGCTTTTTAGCATGCCACAACAGCGGATTTTCAGCCACGACAAATTGACTCGCATCCTGTGGATAAGTCTGTGAGTTAAAAAGTTGACAAAATAACTGCAAGATTTGGAGTGAACAGATCTCGTTATCTAATATTATGATTTTTAATGTTATTTTTAATTGTTGTGAACTGGATTCTGTTTTGTGTAAATCTTCCCGGTTGTGGATTTCTAAAATTCCCTTTCCAGATTTACGACGGAGACGGACGGTTGTCTGTACTCGCTGGAATAGAAGAAATAAATTAGCATGATTTTTGAGCGGATCAACATCTGTATAACCTTTTATTAAACATAAATGACATAAGAGGGAATTTTTAATGAAAAAAATCGCGGTACTGTTGAGTGGTTGTGGTGTATTTGATGGTAGTGAAATTCATGAGGCGGTACTGACGTTACTGGCGTTGTCAAAAGCCGGAGCCCAATACCAATGTTTTGCGCCGGATATTTCACAGCTGCACGTGGTGAATCACCTGACGGGGAATGTTGCTGCTGGTGAACAGCGTAATGTGTTGGTAGAGGCCGCTCGTATTGCCCGTGGTGATATATTGCCGACGACGGCATTGCAGGTATCAGAGTTTGATGGCTTGGTGATCCCAGGCGGCTTCGGCGCGGCTAAAAATTTATGCAATTTTGCGGTGGCTGGCGCTGCCACGGAAGTTGCGCCGGAAGTGAGCGACTTTATTCAACAATTTATCGCTGCAAATAAGGTGGTTGGGTTTATCTGTATTGCCCCGGTAATGATCCCTAAACTTTATGATAAAGGGGCTAAGGGCACCATTGGTAATGATGCTGCCACTGCCAGTGCTTTTTGTGCGATGGGCGGCGAGCATGTAAATACGCCGGTGACGGATATTGTTGTCGATAGTGCGCGCAAAATTGTCAGTACTCCCGCCTATATGCTGGCTGGATCAATCGCTGAAGCCAATTCAGGCATTGAAAAGCTGGTGGCGAAAGTGCTGGAGTTAGCATAACCCCTACATCGATAAAAAGCCGTTCCTACAGAACGGCTTTCCTTGGGCTTAGCCAATTCGCCTTAATTGGTTTTTGTTGCGGATTTCTTTTGCGTTTTCGCCTGGTCTTTCTTGGTCTGTTGCCACGCCTGATAAATCGCAAAATGCGGCTGATCTTTCAGGATGAACTGGTGCGGATCTGCTTGAATCCGTGTGGCGGAACCGACGTTAAGACTTCCCTGACCTCCTGGCATGGCAACGGTATAGAGTTTTCCGTCCACCGCGACTTCCACCGGCATCGGAAATGCTGATTTAGTGCGCAGCCATTGCAGTTGTAATTCGGCCCCGTGACGCGTCACGGCCAATGCCGGCAGTTGTGCCTGATAAAGATAATTATCAAAAAACCAGTGCATGTCACTACCACTGATCCGTGTGACGATATCAATGAATTCCCGGGTGCTGCTATAACGCGGCTTAAATTTTCCTGGCTGTGGTTCAGCGGTACCATAGACTAATTCACGAACCGCCTGGAAAAACTTGTCGTCTCCCAGATAGTGTCGCAGCGTGTGTAACACTAAAGCGCCTTTGTTGTAGATATCTTGTCCTGGGCCGCGTTCCGGATCGTAAACCGATTCTTCGGTTTGTGACTGACCCGATACGACCGGTGCCTTGTTGGTTATCTTGGCGCGGATCTGATACAACTGCGCATCATAGGCCATATCGCCCCACAGATATTGTGCATAAAGAGGTTGCATGTAGGTCCCAAAACCTTCATGGATCCAGAAGTCATCCCAATTTTTATTGGTGACCTGATTACCGAACCACTCATGGGCCAATTCATGCTGCAGTAGACCATCATAACCAAAAATGTTTTTGGCATAACCGTTACCATAAGCATTGATTGTTTGATGTTCCATGCCGAGATATGGCGTGTGCACCACGCCCATTTTTTCGTTACTAAAGGGATAAGGCCCTATCATCTGTTCGAAAAAGTCCAGCTGCTGCGGAAATTCTGCAAAGAGCTCTCGGGCTTGCTTTTCTTCACCTTTAAGATACCAAAAATCCATTGGATAACTGTTACCGAAGCGACTGTGATAGGTGGCTTCCAGCTTTTCATACGGGGCAATATTAAGGGCAATGGCATAAGTATTGGGTTGTGTAACCAGCCAATGATAAGTGCGCCAGCCGTCTGTTTCAGTCATGCCTTTGAATATGCCATTTGACGGCGCGACCAGCGGTGCTGGCACGGTGATAAATAACTCAGCCGTTTCGGGTTCGCCGGTAGGTTGATCAATACAAGGCCAGAACAGGTCACATCCTTCACCTTCAACTGCTGTGCCAATCCAAGGTTGACCATCAGCGGTTTTGGCCCAGACAAAACCGCCATCCCATGGCGCATGCTTGGCGACATGGGGTTTACCGGCGTAATCGATAGTGACGCTAAAGGTGCTTCCCTGCGTGACTGGCTGTGGCAACCGGATCTGCAGCCGCCCATCAGGGTTGTGCCATTCGCGGTTGGGGAGGGCTTGCTGATTAACTCGTATCTGGCTAATGGTGAGTTTGGGATCAAGGTCGACGGACATCGCGGATATTGCCGCTTTGGCTGTAAAGGTTAATACCGCATGACCACTAATCCGCTGGCTGTCGGGAAACACTTGCCAGTGTAATTCCGCTTTGGTGAAGTGTAATGCTTTCTGTCCAGCGGGCATGATGCCGCCAGATTCTTTAGTAATGGCACTAAGTGCGTTTTTAAGTGGCTTCTCAGCATGTTGGGCACAGCCCATGGTCAACAGCGCTAATAGGCAAATGAGATTTTTCATACGACTAATCGGTCAGAAACAAAGTCTTAACATTACCCAGTAATAGGTGGTTTACCAAGAGCATGATGCGCAGATGTTGACACTGGGATGCACAAACCCAGCAAAGATAAGGGGTTGTGTGACAACAAAATTTGTAAGTGAATACAACAGGCTGAGATGAGATTACTTACGACTGTCCAGCCAACCTTGCGCCATCCCGACGGCTAATCCAGCCAAATGGGCACCGTTGGCAATATTCAGACCAAACATTCCGGTAAAGCCAAATGCGAGCCATAACAGCATAAACCCAACCACTGCCGGTTGTACGGTGATCCCGGCAGCCGGTTTTAAGCGTCCCATCAACCAGCAATATCCCAAGAGTCCATAGACCACGCCGGAAAGTCCCCCAAAATCAGGGCCCGAAACAAAATATTGCACCAGGTTGGGTAATGTTCCGGCCACCAACAACAGTAATAATAACGGCGCACTGCCAATGCGCGTTTCAATGCGGCCCCCCAGCACCCACCACCACATCAGATTAAATACGATGTGCAAAGCTGAAAAATGTAACAGACTCGGGGTAAACAACCGCCAGACTTGTGCGGGGGTGGCATTAGCCGAACTGCCAAAAAAGCCGAGGGCATTGAATACTGTTTCATCTCCGCCGAGATTCATAATGGCGAAGATAACAATGCAGGAAAACATTACCAGCAGTGTTATGGGTCCTGCACCGGTAATAAATTGACTGAATAGCTGGAGTGAAGGCGCGCCGTAGTCCGGAGCCTGACGGTTGTCACCGTGTTCCCAGGAGGCTTGGCGATATTTATTATCACCGGGGTTGTGGATGAAATCGAAAAAGGCTTTGCGGGCGGCCTCGGCGTGTTGTGGTTGTTCAACACAGATGGCAACACCTCGTTCCAGATGAACTAACTGGCATTCAATGCCCTGTCCGCGCAGATAGTCAATCAGCGCCAATGCTGCGCGTTCATTTGGAAGTCGGCCAATTTCTATCATTAGTCGTACCAAGGCCAGGCAGCAAAACCACCTTCCAGACTATAAACATCATCAAAACCTTGCTGATGCAAATATTCGGCAGCACTTTGGCTGCTGATGCCGTGATAGCAAACGACAACCAAGGGCTTTTCCATATCGGCCTGTGCCATAAACGTTGCCAGATTGTCATTACCAAGCCGGATAGCACCGGGAATGTGGCCTTTTTCAAAACTGCCAGCATCGCGGATGTCGACGATTTGCACATCTGCCTGTTGCTGCATCTGTTTTAATTTGGTGGCAGAGATTATTTGGAAAGCACTCATGTACGACCTGAAGTTATAAGTGAGAGATATTCCACATTTTGCATCAGGGCACTGCTTCAGTACAGTGCCCTGTCAAAAGATTAGTCCCAGTTAAGGATCACTTTGCCAGACTGTCCTGAACGCATGGCATCAAACCCTTGTTGGAAGTCATCAATGGCAAAGCGGTGCGTGATCACTGGCGAAATGTCCAGACCCGATTGGATCAGACTGGCCATTTTATACCAGGTTTCAAACATTTCGCGACCGTAGATCCCTTTGATCACCAAGCCCTTGAAGATCACTTTGCTCCAGTCAATGGCCATCTGGCCGCCAGGAATACCGAGCATGGCGATTTTGCCGCCGTGGTTCATCGTGTCGAGCATGGCATGGAACGCTGATGGCACCCCGGACATCTCCAATCCCACGTCAAAGCCTTCCGTCATCTTCAGCTCTTGCATTACCTGCTTCAGATCCTGTTTGGCGACGTTTACCGCACGAGTTGCCCCCATTTTACGGGCCAGTTCCAGACGGTAGTCATTTACATCAGTGATAACCACATGACGAGCCCCTACGTGTTTACAGATAGCGACCGCCATAATGCCGATAGGACCGGCACCGGTGATCAGTACGTCTTCACCAACTAAATCAAATGACAGCGCGGTATGTACCGCATTACCAAAGGGGTCAAAAATAGATGCCAGCTCATCGCTGATATCATCCGGAATTCTGAAGGCGTTAAATGCTGGGATCACCAGATATTCGGCAAAGCAACCTTCTCGGTTGACGCCGACACCAAATGTATTACGGCACAGGTGGGTCCGACCGGCGCGACAATTGCGGCAGTGACCACAGGTGATGTGACCTTCGCCAGACACCCGGTCACCAATTTTAAAACCACGCACTTCGTCACCGACACCAACCACTTCACCGACATACTCATGACCGACTACCATGGGAACCGGAATGGTTTTTTGTGACCATTCATCCCAGTTGTAGATATGGACATCCGTGCCGCAGATGGCAGTTTTGCGGATTTTGATCAGCAGGTCGTTGGGCCCCATTGTCGGTTCCGCCACATCGACCATCCAGATACCCTGTTCGGGTTTGAGTTTACTGAGAGCTTTCATCATATTTTCCTGAAAATTATCAGATAACGCCCAGCTGTTTACCGATGCGGGTAAAGGCTTCAATGGCTTTATCCAGTTGTGCTTTGGTATGCGCGGCCGACATTTGGGTTCGGATGCGTGCCTGGTCCTTCGGAACTACCGGGAATGAGAAACCAATAACGTAAATATTTTCCTTAAGCAGGGCGTCAGCAAAATCGCTGGCCAGTTTAGCATCGCCTAACATCACTGGAATGATGGCGTGGTCAGCGCCTGCCAGCGTAAAGCCTGCGGCGGTCATTTTTTCACGGAAATAGCGACTGTTTTCCCAAACGGCGTTACGCAGATCATCGCCATTCTCTAGCAGTTCCAGCACCTTGATTGAGGCGCTAACGATTGCCGGGGCCAGAGAATTGGAAAACAGGTAAGGGCGTGAACGTTGGCGTAACCAGTCAATCACTTCTTTTTTGGCGGCAGTGTAGCCACCGGAGGCCCCGCCAAGTGCTTTGCCGAGTGTGCCAGTGATGATATCAACTCTGCCCATCACACCGCAGTATTCGTGAGTGCCGCGGCCATGCGCGCCAATAAAGCCGACGGCATGAGAGTCATCGACCATTACCAGTGCCCCGTACTTATCGGCTAAGTCACAGATGCCTTTCAGGTTGGCGATTACCCCGTCCATTGAGAACACACCGTCAGTGGCGATCAGAATATGGCGAGCATTGGCGGCTTTGGCGGCTTGAAGTTGCTGCTCCAGATCGGCCATATCATTGTTGGCGTAACGGAAGCGCATGGCTTTACACAGACGCACACCATCAATGATGGAGGCATGGTTCAACGCATCAGAGATAATTGCATCTTCAGCGCCTAACAGCGTTTCAAACAAACCGCCGTTCGCATCAAAGCAAGAAGAGTAAAGGATGGTATCTTCCATGCCCAGAAACGCGGAAATTTTGGCTTCCAACTGTTTATGAATGTCTTGGGTCCCGCAGATAAAACGCACGGAAGCCATGCCGAAGCCATGCTCTTCCATGCCTTGTTGGGCTGCTTTGATCAACTGAGGATGGTTGGCTAACCCCAGATAGTTGTTGGCGCAGAAGTTGATCACTTCGTGCTCACCAACGCGAATTGCGGTTTGCTGCGGGGAGACAATCACCCGCTCATTTTTGTACAGACCTTCGGCTTTAGTGTCAGCCAGTTGTTGCTGAATTTGGGCGTAGAAAGAGGAAGATGCCACCTGAAGTCTCCTTGATTTGGTTATTCTGACTCGTGGAGTGGCGGCATTTTAACCCTAAAGCAAACCGCTCTACAGTGATTTTTCGCTGTGCTGGCGTGGCATTAGCCATATTCAGTCAGACTCCTGATTTTCATCAAAAAATCTGAGGACGTTGTTATGCCCAGTCTCACGAGTATTCGCTGCAAGTGTAATGGGTTATTGCCAGTTTTGCAGTGTTACAGCGGTTTCTTGGCCAGCCCCGCATAGTGGTGTTCGAGACGGATAAATGTTTCTGTTGAGCTGGCAGTGGCATAACCACGAAAGATCATCAGTACGCGCAGAACACCTTCGTACAATGCCGCCTTGGTGATCCCGGTGCTGTCAGATTGTGTCAGCTGATAACTGATCCAGAAGCTCACTATCATACGGATTGTGTCCGCCAGTTTGGCGATTTTGTCCGCGTCGATACTCAGAAAGCCATCGTGACATAATTGGGTTAACAACTTGGTGGCGTGGGCTTGTACGCGGACTTGTACCTTCAGATACCGTTGCTTTAGCAGCTCATCCCGACCGAGGATATCCACCAGATTGGCGTACATAAACCGGAATTGCCACATGGTGTAGAAAATTGCATCGAAGTAACTTATCAGCAACTCCACATTGAGCTGCTGTTGATCATAAGGCTGAAAGGCTGATTCCAGGTGGGTTTCGTACAGGGTAAAAATGCTGCGAATGATGTCTTCTTTATTACGGAAGTGGTAATAGAGATTGCCTGGGCTCATGCCGAGGTGGGCGGCAATATGGTTAGTGGTAGTACTGCGCTCGCCATTTTCGTTGAATAACTGCAGGCTAGCCTGGATGATTCGGTCACGAGTTTTCATAGTGTTCCTTGGTAAACACACGTCCTGGTTATTGCAGCCCCAGCGACTATGTTAACATTCTCCTTATTGTGGTTGAACCTTTTGATAATTGCCTGATGAATCTGCGTTATTACTCTATATTGTTATACCTGCTCACGCCCTTGCTACTGCTATATCTGGTAGTCCGGGCCATAAAAAGCGCCGATTATCGGGGACGTTGGGGTGAGCGTTTTGGTCTGGGAAAAATTCGCCAGTGTGATGTGCTGATCCACAGCGTTTCTATGGGCGAGACGTTGGCGGCATTACCGCTGATCAGAGCGATACAACAACAACGACCTGATTTGACCCTCATGGTGACCACTACCAGTCCAACCGGTTCTCGGGAAGTATTGAAAGCCTTAGGCGACAGTGTGCAACATCAATATCTGCCATTTGATCTGCCGTGGTGTGTGCGGCGTTTTCTAAAGCATCTGCAACCACAACTGTTGATTATTATGGAAACCGAACTGTGGCCAAATCTATTGCAACAAGCCAAAAAGCAAGGTGCCAAACTGCTACTAGCCAATGCCCGCTTATCCGCTAAGTCAGCAGCGAACTACCATAAGTGGCGAAAACTCAGCGGGCCGATGTTGCAGTCGCTCGACAATATCGCGGTGCAAACGGCGGTGGAAGCACAACGCTTTGCGGACTTAGGGGTGGCGCTGAATAAACTGCATGTCTGCGGCAGCCTTAAATTTGATCTGCAATTGGATGAAAGCAAGCTCGCCAGTGCGCGGGCGCAACGCCAGCTATGGGGCCGACAGTCGTCACCGGTGTGGATTGCTGGCAGTGTGCACCCGGGAGAATTTGCGGCGATGCTGGCGTGTCATAAGTTGTTATTGCAACAATCGCCAGATGCTTTGCTGATCATGGTGCCGCGCCATCCCGAACAATTTGATAATGCCGCGGAAACGATCCAACGCAGTGGTTTACGTTTTGTGCGTCGCAGTGTCAGTCGCGACCTCGCGGCGGATACCCAAGTGCTGCTGGGCGATACCATGGGGGAATTATTGGCTTTGTACAGTTGTGCTGATATTGCGTTCATCGGCGGCACGCTGATCAATAATGGTGGTCATAATCCACTGGAGCCCGCCGCGTTAGGATTACCAGTATTTGAAGGGCCCAATCATTGGGATTTTAAAGAGATCAGTGAAATGCTGGTGGCCGCAGGCGCGATGCAGCTTGTCGAAAATGCATCACAACTGGCCGCCGCAATACAGCCGTTATGGGCGGAACCTGCTCGTTGGCAACATGCCAGCCGTGCCAGTTTATCTGTGGTCGCGGCTAACAAAGGCGCGTTGCAGCGTCAAACCTCATTGGTACTGCAACAGTTGGCGACAATCAAGCCAGCGGGTTAACGCGGTTATATCCTGCCATTAACCATTGCCAGCATTGCGCATTAAATGCCAGTGCTGGCTGCTTGCCTTGTTCTTTATTGAACGAGCGCAACAATCTGTCCAGATTCGCTTGCTGCCAGTTTTTCGAAGGAATTTTTTCACTGCCACGATCAAAATCAATCAGATAGAACTGGTTGCCACTTAGCAGAATATTCTTGGCGTTAAGATCGGCGTGGTATACACCGCAACGGTGAAATTCTGCAATCTGGGCACCAAGCTGTTGCCATTGCGAGTCAAGCATGGGGGCTTGAGCGAGTATTGCGACCAAATCCTGCGCTCCCGCAATGCGTTCAATCAGAATGTCGGCGCGATACCACAGACCAAAGCGTTCCACATTGGCCGCGACGGGTCTGGGTACCGGCAAACCCTGCAAATACAGCTTTTCTAGAAGCGCCAGCTCTGCCACTGCACGGGTGCGGTTGGAACCGGTAAACAGATAGGCATCTTTGCTGAATTTTTCCATTAGACCGCCACGCCAGTAATGGCGCAGCACCCACTGTTGCTGGTCATATTGCACAAACCAGGTGATGTAACGGCCGGTGGATGAGCCCGTGATCGCCTGGCGTTGCCGCCAGAACGTTTCGCGGAACCATTCCGGGGTGATATCCGAAGGCGTTGTCTTCGTGGTAGCGATACAACCGTTGGCGGTTTTTATCAGTTGCATGGGAAATCTAATGTGTAAGCATGGAACCTGTGGCCATTCTACATTAAGATCCGGGGCTTGCATCCCATTACCGGCATTTGTTCCGATGAGTTTTGATCCCCGCCAAATCCGTTCACTGTGTTTATTGCGTTTATCTGCGATTGGCGATGTTTGCCATGCGGTTGCCATGGTGCAGGCGATCCAGCGGCAATATCCGGCGCTAGCGATCACTTGGGTGATTGGTAAGGTGGAGTATCAGCTGCTTAAACATTTGCCGGGAATTGAGTTTGTCGTGTTTGATAAATCCCAAGGTTGGCGAAGTTATCGGGTACTCAAACATGCATTTCACGGCCGCCGTTTTGACGTACTGCTACATATGCAGGTGGCATTGCGCGCCACTATTGCCTCTTTGATGATCCCGGCCAAAGTGCGTATCGGTTTTGATCGAGCACGGGCTAAAGAAGGCCAGTGGTTAGTCACTAATGAACACGTGGCGCCATTGGCAACGCCGCATGTACTAGATGGCTTCATGGGATTTGCTGCCAAGTTAGGGGTAACAGATCTAGCGCCGCGCTGGCAGATCCCAGTGCCAGTTGTAGCTACTGAATTTGCCCAGCAACAGATGGGCACGCAGCGCTGGTTGGTGATCTGCCCGGCTGCCAGTAAAGCCGAACGCAATTGGCTACCAGAACGCTACGCGGCTCTGGCAGAACATGCCGCGGCAAAGGGGTTTAATATCATGTTGTGTGGTGGCCCTGCCGCCATGGAACAGCAACTGGCCGTTGATATCATCAACGCGTGTCAGTGTAAGATCAGCAACCTCGTTGGAAAAACCAGTTTGGTTCAGATGCTGGCAATCTTACGTCAGGCATCATTGGTGGTGGCTCCGGATACCGGGCCAACCCATATGGCGGTCACTCAGGGAACGCCGGTGATTGGCTTATATGCTCATTCTAATCCCGGCCGGACGGGGCCTTATTTATGGCGCCAATATGTGGTTAGCGTCTATGACCAAGTGATTGCGGAGCAACATCCGGATAAACCGGTACGTTGGGGAACTCGCGCCAAAGGTGAACACCTGATGGAACGCATATCGGTTGCGGCAGTACAGGAAGTTTTTGATCAGGTGATAGCAGAACAGCACCTGTAATTATCAATGGAAGCATATATGGCAGAGCCGTCCCGTCAGGACCTGAAATTTTTATTTATCCCGGTGTCTTCTGCTGAAGGCATCGGCGAGTATATGCGCTCACTGATATTAGCCGATGCCGTCGTTAGCCGTTGGCCTCAGGCGCAGATCCATTTTATTTTAAATCGTGATGCGCCTTATGCCGCGAATTGTCCTTATGCGGCTGACTTATTGGATGAGACACCAACCAAGCGCGTTGCTGCGGTTAATCGTATCATTTCAGATTATCGACCAGATGTGGCGATTTTCGACGCTTCTGGCCGCCGCACACAGTTGCAACATGCTCAGGATTGTGGCGCCAAAGTGGTGTTTATTAGTCAGCATCGCCGCAAACGCAGCCGTGGTCTGAAATGGAAGCGTATCTGCGCCACGGATAGTCATTTAGTGGTGCAACCACACTTCTTTATCGGTGATATCAGCTGGCTTGAGCGTTTCAAACTCTGGTTATTACACAAGTCGGAGCCGCTGGTGATCGGGCCGGTTTTTTGTCCACCTGATGAGGCCCGGCAAACCGCATTACTACAACAGTACCAACTGCAGTCGGACGCTTTTTGGCTGTTTAACGCCGGTTCCGGAGGTCATCGCGTTGATGGCATCTTGGTGGCTGATGCATTTGCCAAGGCGGCGGCGGCGATGTATCAGCAAACAGGTATGACCTGTATCGTCGTATATGGCCCCAATTACCCGCAGGCATTGCCTCAGTTACCAGGGGTTATCGGTATCGCGGCAATCAATAACACCGATTTCATCAGTCTACTGAGTGCCGCAAAGGGCGCGGTACTCGCAGGTGGCGACACCTTGTTGCAGGCGTTGGCGTTACATGTCCCGACATTGGCGGTATCGGTGTCGAAAGATCAGTTTGCCAGGGTGGATAGTTGTGTACGACAGCAGCTGTGTCTGAAGGCGGATTTTAATGCCGCCGCTTTGGTTGAGGCCTCGCGCCAGTTGCAGGAACCTGAGACGATTAACCGACTCAAACAGCAGATGGCGTCACAAGGGTTGAGTAACGGACTTGACGCCGCCATCGCCCAAATTGAAGCTTTACTCTGAATAGATATCGGGCAGCCATCCTGCACCAGAATCGAGAGGTGATATAACACAATGGCCGTAATCGACAAGGCATTACTACTGAAAGCCCAAAAACTGTTGGTCATGTCTCCCTTTGCGTTAGGCGACTTTCTGTATATCAAAACCTTTCTGGAAGCGGTAAAGCAACAATACCCGCATCTGCAACTCGATATCTGGTTGGATGATGATCGCAACGATAAGCAAGTGTGGCGGTTAGCGCGTAGCCACATTATGCAGCAATGGATTGAAGCTGAGCCTGCCTTCGGTAAAGCGTGGGGATGTTGTGCATCGGTGTCTGAACAACAACGACAGATCTACGCTGCAACTGAAGCGGCTTACGATATTGTTGTGACCATCCCCGGTTCTATTGGTAGACATTACATTGATATTGCGAGAAATATTGCTCCGGCTGCATATTTGGTTTGTGGTGTCAGTAAATCTCGTTGGGCCAAATGGTTTGGTTTCTGGTATTACCAGCAGGCAGATGCAGTGTTTGAACACGATATCAGCCAACTTGCCAGTGATCATCATATTACAGATCGTTACTATCAATGGGCGCATAGCATTTTTGGGATAGTGTTGGAAAAGCCACATTTCCTCCCGAAACTTACGCCCGACAAGCACTTTATTGAGGATGCTAAAACTTGGATTCGTGTGCATTTCATAGGTCAGCACGGACCACTTTTTTTTCTCAATCACCTATCGACTAATCATCGTCGCGATTGGCAGTTATCGCAGTTATTTGCATTAATAATACGTCTGGAGCAACGGCAACCTGGACGTTATATCATTAATATTACAAGTGAACATTTTGATTCAATGCAGCAGCAGATAGCGACCCTGCCCTCACAATTACAGCAGCGAATTGCGCTATTTACGGTAAAAGGGCATTTTTATGAATTACCTGCATTAATTGCTCAATGCCATCTGGTAATAACCGTAGAAACTGCGATCATGCATTTTGCCACGGAAGCCCATATCCCGTTGGTGGCAATGATGCGGCAGAAAAAGCCTTATTGGGCACCGTTGCAAAGTGCTACATCCCGAGTACTGTTCGCGAATCGAGGAAAAGGGTATGTTTGTGACATTACTGTCGATGAGGTATATGACAGTTGCGACAATGTGCTAAAACACTTGGATTCAGCCACACAATCTGGGACGTGATAACAATAACTAGCTAAGGGCTATAATGGTCTACTTTGATGTGCTTCATCCCTATTACTTACCTCAATACTTGCCGGTAATGGATGAATTAAAAAAACGCCAGCAAAACGTTGGTTTCGTATTCTATCGTAATACAGAGCAATTACTGGTCGCGGAATCTCTAGTGGAGCGCTATCAGCTAGCTGTCACCTGGGTCAATGATCATAAACAGGCGCTGGCTTTCTACTTAACAGCCGGGGCTGACTGGATCATCTTCGGTAACTCCTGTGATTATCTATCGCAATTAAAGGGTGTAAGTCAAACTGCATTGATGCAACATGGGATTGGCCCCAAAGCTTGCTATTATGAGGTCTCTGATTCTGATTTTGATGTGCGATTTGTGGAAGGTCAGCACAGATTACAACGATTACAGGCGCTCTATCCTCAGAAAAAGTTCGTTGATACTGGTTACGCCAAATTGGATCCTATTATTCAGCGCCGGGAGTCAGGAATTGATCTGGCAGCGGTAGGCTTGGATCCTAGAAAGCCAACTCTGTTGTACTCACCAACATTTTATCCCAGCACCATTGAAAATATGGCGCGAGACTGGCCAAAAGATTTTAGTGAATACAATATCCTGTTAAAACCGCACTATTTTTCGCTGACTAAACCCAATTATCAAAAGCAAAAAAAGCTACTCGAATATTGGTCCGGTTTTAATAACGTTTACCTGGCACCAGTGGCGCAGACAAATCTATTGCCATTTATGGTATCAGCCGATGTGTTAGTGAGTGATGCTTCATCTGCCTTATTTGAATTTGCTGCATTGGATAAGCCTGTCGTTTGGTGTGACTTCTACCATTTGCGCTGGACCTATCGAGGTGTATTTAAATTCCGTTTTAATCGCAGGATGGACTCGGATCTGTACCGTTATGCTGATATCGCTGCACATGCGAAAAACTATTCAACACTGAAAGCCGTCGTTGATCAACAATTGCAGAACCCACGTTCATATGCTGTGGCTCGATCACGTTATACTGAAGAGCTCGCCGGCAAAGTAGATGGCAGATGTAGCCAACGAATTGTTGATTATCTTTATCCTCGGGATCTGTGATGCGAATTATTACTTTCGGTACTTTTGATATGTTTCATATCGGCCATCTAAATATTATTGAGCGGGCCCGCGCTTTGGGTGACTATCTGATTGTTGGGGTTTCAGCTGATCAGCTGAATTTTAAGAAGAAAAACCGATTTCCGATCTGTCGTCAAGAAGACAGATTAAAGATCATCCGCGCGTTGAAGGCTGTCGACGAAGTGTTTATTGAGGAGTCTTTGGAACAAAAAGCTGATTATATTAAACAATTTAGGGCAGATTGTTTGGTGATGGGAGATGACTGGCGCGGACGATTCGATCATTTTCAGGATATTTGTGACGTGATTTATTTACCGCGGACCCCCTCTATTTCGACTACAGAACTGATTGAAGTGGTTCGTAGCCAACAATTCTGATCGGAAAATAAAAGAATTGATTGCAAGAGCAATTTCGCACAAACGCATCGCTATTGTGATTGATTCGCTTTCCGGCGGCGGTGCCGAAAAGGTGATGCTGACCTTGGCAAAGGGACTGCAAGCCCGGGGACATGAACCACATCTGCTGGTGTTGGAACCTGCGGTTGAACATGAAGTCCCGGTGGATATTCCGTTGCACTTTTGCTTCGGTGCCAATGAACACAATCTGGACAGTTTTTGGCGCCTCAACGGCACCGTGGCCAAGCTTAAAAATTTCCTGACACAATTACAGCAGAACATTGGACGTTTTGATCTGTTTCTGTCCAACCTGCATCAGACCAATTTGTTGATGACACGTACAGGCGTATCGCCCTTGTACTGTGTGGTGCATAACTCAATGGACGAGGAGTTGAAACGTCAGCGTAAACTCGGGCCTATCGCCTGGTTGGAGATGTGGCGGGCACAGAAAGCACTGAATGGTCAGCATCTTATCGCCGTGTCTGAAGGTGTCGCTGACGAGTTACGCCAGTCAACACGGATCATGCCGGCTTCAGTGACCACCATTTATAATCCGTTTGCGCTGGCGGAGATCCGCGCGCAAGCTGAGCTTATTCCCGAAGATTTGCCCAAAGGTGATTATCTGATCCACGTTGGGCGTTTTGCGCGGCAGAAACGTCACGATGTACTGTTTGCCGCGTTAAAGCAGATGCAACATAACCTTCCGTTAATCTTGTTGTGCAGTAATCGTAAAAAAGCGCAGAAAGCCATAACTAAACTTGGATTGCAGCAGCGAGTGATTGTCGCGGGCTTCCAACAAAATCCGTTTCCGTGGATCAAGCATGCCCGCGCTTTGGTTCTGAGTTCTGATTATGAAGGATTTGGCAATGTACTGCTGGAAGCCCTTGCCTTGGGAACTCCGGCCATTAGCACTGCCTGTCCTCACGGACCAACAGAGATTTTGACGGGCAATCTGGCACAATGGCTGGTACCCCGGCGAGATCCGGTGGCATTAGCGAAAAAACTGGATCAACTGCTTGATAGCAAGCCAGATGTGACCGATGCGGAGATCCTCTCCAAGGTGAATTTGGACACCATAGTACAGCAGTATCTGGCGCTCACTGCGGACGAATAACTGTTAACCATCCTACAGCGGATGGTTGTGCATGAGACTAACAGTTGTGGCAGAATAGCGCACCAAAGAGCGGATAAACCAACAGCGATACAGAACGTTATCGCGAGATTTATCTTCGGTGCAGTGGAGGAGCAATGCATACCAGAGCCATCTATCCCGGAACGTTTGATCCCGTCACCAATGGTCATACCGATCTGATCGAGCGCGCGGCAGCGTTGTTCCCGTCACTCGTCATTGCGGTGGCCGCTAATCCCTCGAAACAGCCACGATTTTCGCTGCAACAACGCGTTGATATGTTGCAAACCGTGACGGCGCATCTGCCCAACGTTGAAGTGGTGGGATTTAGTGGATTGCTGGTGGATTTTGCCAAACAGCAACAGGCGAGCGTGTTGGTGCGCGGGTTACGGGCAGTGTCTGACTTTGAATATGAGTTTCAGCTGGCCAGCATGAATCGACGCCTTTTCCCGGGATTGGAGAGTGTGTTTCTAACACCATCCGAAGAAAACTCTTTTATCTCATCGACATTGGTGAAAGAGGTGGCGCTACATGGCGGCGATATCAGCCAGTTTGTCCATCCTGAAGTCGCGAAAGCACTGGTGCAAGTATTTAAAAAACAAGGAAGTAATTGATGCAACATAAGTGGTTTAAATCGATATTGGGCGTTTGCGCGTTACTGTGCAGCGCCTTGGTGAGCGCCGCGCCTTGGGTCGACACCAGTGATGTTTACCTGCGTGCCGACGTTCAGTCGCTGGCTGATGCCGGGGTGATTACCGTGCCGGTGAATACCTATCCGCTGATGTGGGCTGGTATTGGGGCTGATTTGGCCAAAGTTGAACCCGAGAAACTCACCGCTGCGCAGCAACAGGCGTATGCGCGCGTTAATTATTATTACCAGCAGGCCATCAGTAATGAAGGCAACAGCAAAATCAAAGCTTCGCTGGCAACTGATAGTGCTCGTTTTCAGCATTTCGGCTCTGACTACCGGGAAAAAGGCGAACTTACTGCATCGCATGATTATGTCGGTCAGCGGTTTGCCTACAAGTTGTCAGTTACCGGTGCGTTGGATCCGGAAGATGATAAAGCGTTACGCCTGGATGATTCCTATTTTGCCGCCATTCTGGGCAACTGGGTGGTAACGATGGGGAGTGTACCGCAGTGGTGGGGGCCTGGATTTGACACCGATCTCATCAAAAGTACCAATGCCAGACCTATGCCATCACTGATGCTGAGTCGCAATGATGCCCATGGTTTCGAAACGCCCTGGTTGTCCTGGATCGGTCCCTGGACTCTGACTACTGGCTTCAGCTGGGAAAATGATGACCGCGCCGTTGAGGACACTGCGTTATGGAATTTCCGCGGTACGTTGAGACCGCTGCGTCAATTAGAGATCGGCTTCTCCTGGACCACGCAGATCTGTGGACAGGGACAGGACTGCGGTCTTGGCACCTTCTGGGATACGATTTCGGGCAATACCGTTTGTTCTGATGGTTCTACGACTTGTGACCCATCGCTGGAGAGCAAGATAGGGAACCAGATGGCCGGTTACGATATCCGCTACGCTGACAACTGGTTCGGTGTGCCGGTGGGGCTGTATTTGGAGAAAACTTGCGAAGATTCCAGTGGCCCTTCCCCTTGGCAGTTAGCAGACTGTGCCAAGTTATATGGTGCTGATACCCGCTTTAACTTCAATCAGCAGCAGTACAAACTGTTTCTGGAATACTCGAACACTTTGGTGGCCTGTGGTACCGACCCCAATGCGTTTAACTGTTTTTATGAACACGGCACCTATCTCAGCGGTTCCCGCTACTATCGCCGTAGTTTAGGTTCTACTTACGATAGTGATGCGAAAGTGTATGTGCTTGGGTTAATTGGCCAATATACCAATAGCCGTGGTATCCAGGCATATTTGCGTTATGCCAAGCTGAATGATGATGGTAAGAACCGAGATAACGGTTGGGTACCGATGTCCCCCAAAGAAGATTTACTGATGTTAGAACTCAGTTATCGTATGCCTGCTTTCAATGGCATGGTAACCCTCGGAGGCACAGCTGCACGTTCGCAGTTTGAAACGCGTAGCAATGACACCAATAGCAGCCTGTTTGGTAGCTACGAGTATCGTTTCTAACGCCATTATTTCGTGATAAAAAACGCCAGCGTATGCTGGCGTTTTTGTGTGCTCACAGACCGAAGATCACTTTTTCACTGCGTAGCATGCGCGTCAGTGCCAGCGCCAGTATTGTCGCTATCAACAGTGTTAGCCCTGAAGCGGCACCCAGTTCCAACCAGGGAATGGCTTTGCCCTTTATGACTTCCATTAATGCTTGTTGCTGCCCGGAAACGGGTAACCATTTCAATACTTCCGGGGCAATGTTGTAGCTGGCGCTCATGGCCAGTGCCAAGGGAATGAACATTACCATGGTCAGGTAAGACTGGGCTTCCTTGAAGGTTTTTGCCATAAAGGATACAAACAGTTGCAAACTGGCGGCTAACATGGCCACCGGCAAACCGACCACCAGCATCAATGCCATAAACGATGGACTGATAGTGATACTAAATCCCAATTCCGGCCACGGCACCATCGGGTAAGCGAAATGCGAAATCAACAGAATAAGCACAAGTCCCAGCATCGCGAAAACTGTCACCGCTAATAGTTTGGACAGCACCAGTTGTCCGGTGGTGATCGGATGACTCAGTAACAGTCCGAGTGAGTTGCGCTCACGCTCCCCGGCGCTGGTATCGATTGCCAGATTCATGCCGGAAATAAATACCGAATACAGCATCGTAAACAGTGCTATTCCCAGGATCATGCCGCCTTTTGAATCTGGCGTGGCCTGGTCATGCAGCTCAACTGTCAACGGTTGCAGCACCCGCGGGTCAATCCCGCGTGCAATCAGCCGCAGACTGCCCATCTCTGCCGAATACGCCTGCAGCGCTTTTTGTAAGCGCCGGATAGATTCCTGCATTTTTTCATCAGAATTGTCGGCGATAACGGTAACCTCAGCGCTTTGGCCCCGGGCCATGTTAGCCGGGTAGTCCTCACTGATTTCCAGCACTAATTTGTCGGCTTTTTTACCAGTTTCGTTATTGATGCCTTGTTGTCCCAAATAACGCACCAAGTCCGGCGCTTTGTCGGCATTGATCATTTTTACCGGGAGATCATCCGGACTAGACAGCTGGTTGATCAACACGATAAACAGGCCACACATCAATAATG
Organism: Shewanella sp. A32; assembly: GCF_029167175.1. Taxonomy (NCBI): domain Bacteria; kingdom Pseudomonadati; phylum Pseudomonadota; class Gammaproteobacteria; order Alteromonadales; family Shewanellaceae; genus Shewanella; species Shewanella sp. A32. The sequence continues at coordinate 201,814 of NZ_JARFTS010000003.1, read as the reverse complement.
GCGTGCCAATCGCATAGTAAAGTCCGGCTAACACCGAGCGTTTGTCGCGACTGGCATCTATCAGCTCTTTTCGCAGTAACGTAATGACCTTAGCAATCATGCCGCAATCCCCTCATCTGTGCCTATCAGTTGAATAAAGGCTTCTTCTAGTGAAGATTGCCCCGTCTGCTCACACAGTTGCTGCGGACTGCCGATGGCAGCCACTCTGCCGTTCGCCATAACAATAACCCGGTCACATAAGGCTGCGACTTCCTGCATCACATGACTGGAAAACAGTACACAGTGACCTTGCCGCTTCAACTCCAGCAACAGTTCCCGTAACACCCGGGTGCTCATGACGTCCAGTCCGCGGGTCGGTTCGTCAAGGATGATATTGGTCGGCTGGTGGACGATGGCTTGTGCCAGCGCGGTTTTCATTCGTTGCCCTTGCGAGAAGCCTTTGCAGCGACGATCGGCAATATCTTCCATTCGCAGTTTACTCAGCACCTGGGCGGTGGCTGCGCTCGCCGCGCGTTTGTTCATGCCGCTGAGTCGGGCGAAATAGCTGATATATTCCCTTGGTGTCAGCCGCTCATATAAGCCAAAAGGATCGGGAAACAACCCTAATTGTTGCTTGGCGGCAACGGGTTGCTTCGCAACATCAATACCGTCGATTTCGGCAAAGCCTGCATCGGGTTTTAGTAGGCCGAAAATTGTGCGCAAACAGGTAGTTTTCCCTGCACCATTAGGACCGAGCAGCCCGGTAATCATGCCGTTCTCCGCCTGGAAGCTCAGTTGGTCCAGCGCCTGTACGTTGCCGATACGTTTGCTGATATTACTGACATTGATCATTGCAAGCCCTCCGGCATCGCTTCAACCGTGCTGGCATTTAGGTAGAAACTGCGGCGCACATCTTTTTTCAGACACTTGCCATCAATCTGGTTTATCGAACCGGTTTCCACCAGTTTGGCGATTAGGTCGCCGGCACAGGATTGTGCCGCCACATTATGAGTTGCATAGGGCGAGACCAAATGTTTGGCTTGAGTGAGCTTTGTCATCGCCATTTCCGCCCACGCCGGTGGTGTTGCCGGGTCCTTCTCGCCGGAAAGTAACAGTGTTGGAATATTGCTAGCGATAGGGGTGCCAAACTCTTTTGGCGCCGGCGGGATCTGCCAGATGGGGCAGCTCTTATCAATGCTTTGCAGCATCACTTTACCGACAACGCTCTGCTCGGCTTGTTGGCGTTGTGCTGTGGTCAGGCGTGGCCAGTCTTCGCCACAGACCACCGCTGCATGCATCCCCATGGCTAAATCGATTGCACCACTTTGCAATGATAATAATCCCAACAGGGGTTGGTAATTTTTGCGATAGGCTTGATGGATGGCAAACGGAATTAACGCTCTGATGGACGGTGAATAAAGCGCCAATCGTAGCGCCCCCAACAATTTATCGCGGGTCAGAGTCAACAACGCTGTTTCTCCCGTCACCGGATGGTGGATCTTTTCCATCACCGGATATTGGTGCAGCGACTCACTGAGTTCCTGCAACTCCTGGCGCAGTTTGGGGAACGTCTTGCCGCACAAGGCATCTTGTTCACAATCACTAATGACAAGTGTTTGTGCTCTGGCAATGGCACTGCCGATGGCTAACACGCTTTGCTGCATCGGCACAACACCGTCTAGTGTGACGGTACTGAGCGCCTGCGGATAGTCGCGCATATATAGCTGTGCCATGCGAGTGCCATACGACACCCCATAGAGGTGCAATTTCTGATACCCCAAATGATGGCGTACCGTCTCAAAATCTTGCAGTGCCTGTTCGCTGCCGTACTGGGTAATATCGGCGTGGCTTTGCAGTTGCTGTTTACATTTACGGGTTTCAGCCGCAATATCCACCGCTTCATCATCATGTGCCAGCATCTCGGTCAGATTGTCACTGTCACAGGCCAGCGGGTTAGATTGGCCTGTGCCACGCTGATCAATCAGCAGAATATCGCGATGCTGGTGGACTTTGCTGAGCATACGCTCAAATCCTGCGGCATTATCAATCGCCGATTGCCCTGGGCCACCGGCAATCCCTAAAACTGCTTCCTGTGGTGCCAGATTTTTTATCGCCGGGATCACCACATAATGAATGGCAATTTTACGGCCATCGGGCTTGTTGGGATTTTCGGCTACTTCAACGCTGCCACAGCGCAAGCGGTCAGATAAGCCGTTGACATAACAGCTGTCTGACGATGGTTTTGGTACCTTATCCGTGGCGGTTTGCGCTGATACCGTGCCGCTATAGACCATCGTCAGGCCCCATAGCGGTACGAGCCAGCGAGCATAACTCAGTTTCATGCTGATTTCCTTTTAGCCATTGGTGGCGATGTCTATCGGTTGGGCCAACACATTTCAACCAAACGAATGTCGGTCATGATAACAGTGCCACAGATTTTGGAACAACAGTGCTTACCTTTGATTATCAAAGGTAAATTTTATGTTAACTAACGCCTTTGCAGTCACTGCTGCGGGTGCTACTGTGGTAACAAATCCGGTGCATATCCGCGCCACGGTACGTGTATTAAGCTGCCACCTAGCGGTGTTATAGCAAGCTGTTGCACGACGTTTGAATGGCGAACTCAGATCTTGCCCCGTTTCTTCTGGCATAAAATCTGCTATTTCTTATAGTTATCCAGACTATATATCAACGCAATTATGCTATTTAGTTGATTATAAAAAGGAAGATTTAATTAGCGTCAGCACCATTTTAAAGCATTGATAAACCGCACCGTCTAAACTAATGCACCATAATGATGCGGTGTTCGGTAATAATTACGAGGGGCGATTTTGTTATGGATAGACTTATAAAAAATTATGATTCCGGTGGCTTTTTTGACGAGCTTATCGATCAAACCGGAACCCCGCGCCCTCCCGCCAAACAGTTACTAAAGTACCTAGATTCCCTTTCCGCGGATGAATTGGAAAAACGACGAGTTACCGCGGAAGCTACCATCCAGGAGATGGGCATCAGTTTTACCGTCTATACCGAGGAAGGTAATATTGACCGCGCCTGGCCGTTCGACATTATCCCGCGCACGATTGAAGCCAAAGATTGGGCGGTTACCGAAGCCGGCTTGAAACAGCGACTTACCGCCCTTAACCGCTTCATTGATGATCTGTACCACGATCAAAACTGTATCAAAGACGGCATCATTCCCGAACATATCATTACGGAATCAAAAAACTTCCGGCCGGAATGTGTCGGAGTCTCGCCGGCGTATGGGGTCTGGGCGCACATTTGTGGTACTGATTTGGTGCGTGATGCTGACGGCAAATTTTATGTTTTGGAAGATAACCTGCGGGTGCCGTCCGGGGTTTCGTATATGCTGGAAAACCGCGCTATCACCAAGCGGGTGTTACCAGAACTGTTCGAAAACGATGATATCCAACCGATAGGTTCCTATCCTTCACAGCTGTTCGATACCTTGGCAGCGCTGTCGCCTCGTAAGGTCGCACGACCAGAAATCGTAGTGTTGACGCCAGGCATTTATAACTCCGCCTATTTCGAACATGCGTTTCTGGCTCAGCAGATGGGCGTCGAGCTGGTGGAAGGCTCCGATCTGTTTGTCGACCGCGATGATTGTGTCTACATGAAAACTATCTATGGGCCGGAACGGGTCGATGTAATTTACCGGCGCATTGATGATCTGTTTATTGATCCAGAAGCCTTTAATCCCGAGTCCGTTTTGGGCGTGCCCGGGCTGATGCGTGCGTGGAAAGCCGGACATGTGGCGTTGGCCAATGCGCCAGGTGCCGGGGTGGCGGACGACAAAGTGGTCTATGCCTATGTGCCTGAATTGATCCGTTATTACCTCAACGAGGAGCCAATTCTGCCCAATGTGGAAACCTTCCTGTGTGAGCGTGATGATGAACGCGAATATGTACTGGCAAACCTGGACAAGTTGGTGGTGAAACCCGCCAACGAATCGGGTGGCTATGGCATGCTAGTGGGCCCGCATTCCACTAAAAAAGAGCAACAAACCTTTGCGGAACTGATCAAAGCCAATCCGCGTAACTATATCGCACAGCCGACACTCAAACTGTCAACGGCACCGACGTTAATCGGCAAAGATGTGCTGGAGCCGCGCCACTTGGATCTGCGGCCATTTATTCTGCAAAGCAAAGACACCTATGTCACTACCGGCGGTTTAACGCGGGTAGCGATGCGCAAAGGTTCACTGGTCGTCAATTCCTCTCAGGGCGGCGGCAGTAAAGACACTTGGATTGTTGAGACAAAAGGAGACTGAGCATGTTGTCACGGGTTGCCGAGCGCCTTTACTGGAGTGCGCGTTATCTGGAGCGAGTGGAAAATATTGCCCGATTGGTCAGTGTCTATGATGACCTCATGTATGACTTGCCGCGAGACATTGCCGTGTCTTGGTACAATCTGGTGGAAATTAATGGCGGGGTGGAGCAGTTTGAACAGCGCTACAAAGTGAAGGATGAGCACAATGTTGTGAAATTCATGCTGGCAGATGACACCAATCCTGGCTCATTGCTGTCGTCGCTGAAAATGGTGCGGGAAAATATCCGTACCACCCGCGATGTGGTACCCGGGGAGATGTGGGAGCTGATCAATGAGCTTGACCTATACGCGCACCACGACATCAAGCAAGGGATCAACCGTTCCGAGCGTCACGCCTATCTCAACACCATTATTGAAGGTTGTCAGAAGATTATCGGTCTGCTGACCGGAACCATGGACCGTCATGCTGGCTGGCATTTCATTATGATGGGGCGCTTTCTGGAACGGGCCGATATGAATACTCGAATTCTGGATGCGGCTAACTTTCAGATGCTGCATTCGCAGGAAGAGGAAGAAGTACGGTTGGGACAAGTGGTCTGGTCCAAAGTCCTCAAATCACAAAGTGCTTATCTGAGTTTTCGTCGCACCATGCGCTGCTCGATTACCGGGGCGTCAGTGGTAACCTTCATGCTGACCGATCCCTGTTTCCCACGGTCACAGCGTTATTGTCTGGAGCAAATTAAAATTGCCGCGGCAGCGTTACCCCGTTTCGGCATCATTGCGGCTAATGTCGACAAGTTGCTGCAAAATACTCAAGGGGTGGAACAATCCGAGGCGCTCAACCAGCAGTTCAGTGAATATCTCAATGAGGTGCAGTTGGGGATGATCGCCTTGCATCACCAGATCACTGAGAACTGGTTCCACTTTCGCCAAGAGGATGCCGCATGACCATTCGCATTGCCATCCAACATACCACCACTTATGAGTTCGATCAGGACATCAATGTGTCGCCGCACTTGTTGCGGCTGCGGCCTGCGCCCCATTCACGTACCCATATTCACGGCTACTCGCTGAAAGTTACCCCTGAACAGCACTTCATCAACTGGCAACAGGATCCATTTGGCAACTGGCAGGCGCGCTTGGTGTTCCCGGAAAAGATGCGCAAACTGGAATTTGCCGTGGAAGTGATTGCCGACATGACGGTCATCAATCCCTTCGACTTCTTTATTGAAGAGTACGCCGAGACCTATCCGTTTACTTACGATCCGCTGCTACGGGAAGAGCTGGCACCATACCTAAAAACCGTTGAAGATTGTCCGGAACTGGATGCCTGGATGGCAACCATTGATGGCAAGGACAAGCCTATCGTCGGTTTTCTGGTAGAGCTTAATAGCCGCTTATCGCAGCACATTGGCTATGGCATTCGCCTCGAAGCGGGTATCCAGACGTGTCAGGAAACGCTGACCCTGAAAAAGGGCTCTTGTCGTGACACCGCCTGGCTACTAGTACAAATTCTACGGCGATTGGGATTAGCGGCGCGCTTTGCTTCTGGTTATCTGGTGCAACTGGTCGCTGACGTGAAAGCTTTGGATGGTCCTTCCGGCACCGATCATGACTTTACCGACCTGCATGCCTGGTGCGAAGTGTATCTGCCCGGCGCCGGTTGGGTTGGACTCGATCCCACCAGTGGTTTGTTAGCCGGTGAAGGTCATATTCCGCTGGCCTGTACAGCGGAGCCAATTTCTGCGGCCCCTATTACCGGCTATACCGACAAGTGTGAAGTGAAGTTCAGTTATACCAATGTGGTGACCCGTATTCACGAAGATCCGCGAGTCACCAAGCCCTATTCTGATGATGTTTGGGAAAACATTAAGGCATTGGGGCGGGCGGTGGATGATGAACTACAGCAAGGGGATGTTCGCCTGACCATGGGGGGGGAGCCGACCTTTGTTTCCATCGACGATATGGATTCAGCGCAATGGAACACCGCGGCGCTGGGGGCTGATAAATTGCGCCTTGCCAAAGACCTACTGCTGCGGATGAAAGCCAAATTTGGTGCAAACGGGCTGCTGCATTATGGTCAGGGGAAGTGGTATCCCGGTGAAGAACTCCCGCGTTGGGCACTCGGTTGTTTTTGGCGTACCGACGGTGAAGCGTTGTGGCACGATCCACAATGGCTGGCGCGGGTTGATAAAAATTATGGTTTTGGCGAAGCCGAGGCCCGACGTTTTGGCAAAGCCTTATGTACTGAATTGGGGCTTTCCGCGAAATATCTGCAACCAGCATTTGAAGACACCCTTTACTATCTTTGGCTGGAGCGTAATCTGCCAGACGAAGTCAACCCGCGTAAGGCCAATCTGAAAGATGATTTGGAGCGACGGCGCTTAGCAAAGCTGTTGACACGTGGTCTGGAAAATCCTACCGGTTTTGTGCTGCCTGTAATGTTTGACGGTTATCAGTGGCAGAGCAGCCATTGGCCGTTGCGAGCGGAGGTGATTACCTTGATCCCTGGCGATAGCCCCCTGGGGTTCCGCTTGCCGCTCAGTTCACTGCCACCGATGACCGAAGAGGAACTGGACACCGAACGCGACCCGTTTGAGCCACGTGATCCCTTGCCTAATTATGATGTTGGTGTCGACAGTCCAAGCATCGCCGCACAACAGACCGGCCAACCGCCACAACCGCCGCTGAAAATTGTTAAACCCGTGGTGCGCACCGCCATTTGTCTGGAAGTGCGTGACGGACGATTGCATCTGTTTCTGCCACCGCAGAACTATCTCGAACACTATGTGGCATTGATCAATGCCATCGAAGCTGTGGCGACCCAGTTGAAGTTACCTGTGGTCATCGAAGGTTATGAACCACCGAAAGACTACCGGTTGCAGAAGTTTCTGATCACCCCTGATCCGGGCGTGATTGAGGTCAATATCCACCCGGCCACCAGTTGGGATGCGTTGGTACATAATACTGAAACCCTGTACGAGCAGGCGTATCTGTCCCGTTTAGGCACCGAAAAATTTATGTTGGATGGGCGTCATACCGGGACGGGGGGCGGTAATCACGTCACCTTAGGTGGGCTGACACCGGCAGACAGTCCAATGTTACGTCGGCCAGATCTACTGCGCAGCCTGGTAACCTACTGGCAGCACCATCCGGGATTGTCCTATCTGTTTTCCGGCATGTTTATCGGCCCTACCAGTCAGGCTCCCAGGGTTGATGAAGGCCGTGAAGAATCGCTGTACGAGCTGGAAATTGCTTTTGCCAACATGCCGGACGGTTTTGTCGCGCAGCCATGGCTGGTTGACCGCCTGATGCGCAACCTGCTGGTGGATATTACCGGCAATACCCATCGCTCCGAATTCTGCATCGATAAGCTGTATGCTGCGGGTTCGGCGAGTGGTCGCCAGGGATTATTGGAATTCCGTGGGTTTGAGATGCCACCGCATGCACGAATGTCACTGGTGCAGATGTTGTTACTGCGCTGCCTGGTGGCACGTTTCTGGAAGAAACCCTACAAGAAGCCGTTGATCCGCTGGGGCACCGAGCTGCATGACCGGTTTATGATGCCGTACTACGTATGGCAGGACATCAAATCGGTGGTCGATGATCTGCAATGCCACGGCTATCCATTCAAATTGGAATGGCTGGCACCGTTCGAAGAGTTCCGTTTTCCCCATTATGGTCGTCAGCAACTGGATGATATTCAGTTGGAGCTGCGTTGGGCGATTGAACCCTGGCACGTACTTGGCGAAGAGGTAACACACTCCGGCACTGCCCGTTATGTGGATTCGTCCGTTGAGCGGTTACAGGTGCGACTGAGCGGTATGACCGATGGACGACATATTCTTACGTGTAATGGTCGTCGGGTGCCACTGAGTCCTACCGGTACCAAAGGCGAAATGCTAGGTGCGGTACGTTATCGCGCCTGGTCACCACCATCAGCATTGCATCCCACTTTGGGCGTCGATGCCCCGTTAGTATTTGATTTGATTGACAGTTGGAATGGCATGTCGATTGGCGGCTGCACCTATTACGTCAGTCATCCGGGCGGTCGTAACTTCGAAACCGTACCGGTCAACAGTAACGAAGCGGAAGCTCGTCGCGTTAACCGCTTCCAGGAACAGGGCTTTACTCAGGGACCGTTGATGCCGCCGCCTGAATTTAATGCGATGCGTCATTTTTATGTGAATGAACAGGTACCTAGGCCGATGGCTCCCCCCGTGGAGGAAATCAGTCATGAATACCCCCATACATTAGATCTCAGAAAGAAAGTATACTATGCGCCAATTTTGCCGGAGTAACCTGTTAACAAATGAGTTCGCCCTTAGCCAACCCTTCGGCACCGGAACATCCACCGGTGCCGAATGTGCCTTATACCAAGCCCGATGGCGCTTTTGATGAAGCCTTTGATGAAGGGCGGGCGCCCCGTGCCCATTGGCAACAGCTGTTGGAGCACATTGGCCGTCTAGGTGCCGATGGCATGGATGATCGTTATCGGCGAGCACAGCGCATCCTGCGGGATGACGGTGCAACCTACGATCTGAACAATGACCCGCTGTCACCGAGTGTTTGGTCGCTGGACATCATCCCCAATGTGATCGCCAGTGATGAATGGGCGGCGATAGAACAAGGTTTAGCACAGCGCTCCGAACTTTTTGAACTGATCTACCGCGATTTATATGGCGAGCAACGTTTGCTGAAGCAGGGCATTGTGCCGTCAGAAATCGTGTTTGCTGATCCCGGGTTCCTGCGGCAGTGTCATGGTATGCGGCTTCCAGGCGTGAAAGCGCTAATACTGCATGCGGTGGATTTGGTGCGCGGCGCTAATGGTCAGTTTGTGGCGATTGGCGATCGTACCCAATCCCCGAGCGGCAGTGGCTACGCGCTTGAAAATCGTACGGTGGTGTCGCGGGTGATGCCGGGATTATTCCGCGATAGTAATGTGTTGCGCCTGTCGGCGTTCTTTCAAACGCTGCGGCAGACGCTGGCAGATTTAGTTAGTCACAAAACTGATACGCCACGCATTGTGGTGCTGACACCGGGTGCCTATAGCAGCACCTACTTTGAACATGCCTATCTTGCCAATTATCTTGGGTATCCGTTGGTGCAAGGAGGCGACCTTACGGTTCGTAACGGCAAGGTATGGATGAAATCACTTAACGGCCTGTCGCCGGTAGATGTTATTTTGCGGCGGCTGGATGATTCTTTCTGCGATCAGGCAGAGTTACGTGCTGATTCTATGCTCGGTGTTCCCGGGCTGCTGGAAGTGGCGCGTAATGGCAATGTGGTATTAGCCAACCCGTTGGGCAGTGGTGTGCTCGAAGCGCCAGGCTTGCTGGCCTTTTTGCCGGATATTTGCCAGTTCCTGATGGGACAGCCATTACAACTGCCTTCTGTGCGTACCTGGTGGTGCGGTAATCCGCAGGATTATGACTACGTCATCAATCATCTTGATCAACTGATCATCAAGCCGACCTATCGTAGTTTTGGTAGTAAAAGTATTTATGGCCATAGTCTGAATGCTAAAGCCAGAGCCGAAACGCTGAAAATGCTGGCAAAAAATCCGGCGGGCTATGTCGCGCAGTGTTATATCCCCGGCTCACAAGCGCCAATCTGGCACGGCCAACAACTGGATGGCCGACCAGGGATTTTGCGCACCTTTACCGTCGCCGGAAAAGATGGCTATAGCGTGATGCCGGGTGGTCTTAGCCGGGTGGCTGAGTCTACTTCAGAAGTGATTGTGACGAAGCTGTCAGGCTCTCGCAGCAAGGATACCTGGATCCTCAGTGACCGTCCCGAAAGTGTTGAACAGTCCACTGTGGCGGCTTTTCCTCGTGATGAAGCACAGGTCACCAATCTCCCTAGTCGCGTTATTGAAAACCTGTTCTGGTTTGGCCGTTATGCCGAGCGCGCCGAGATTAGCCTGCGCTTGATGCGCACCATCTTTAAACAGTTAAATGGCGTCGAGCCTCTACCGTCTGAAACCCGTGATCTTCTGTTGCAGGCGATGTCGCAAGTCACGGGTTGTTTGCCTGGCTTTACCGACAGCGAAGAGTTACTGGAAAATCCGAATGATGAACTGGCAGCCTTGGTGATCGATCATGAGCGTACCGGCTCAATCAAAGCCAACCTGCAAGCGATGCTGGCCTGCGGTGAACAGGTCAAAGAGATGTTATCGGCCGATACCCGGATTATTCTCAACGAGCTGCGTGACCACATTCATGAAGTCGACCGCACCTATAAACACGGTTTGCCATCGGTGCCGGAAGAATCGCTCGACAGCCTGGTAACGACCCTGCTGGCGCTTTCGGGGTTAAATAACGAAAGCATGTTGCGCGGTATGGACTGGATGTTTCAGGAAATCGGCCGGCGTACTGAGCGGGCACTATTAACAGCAACATTGCTGAAAGCGACGTTGGGCAAACCTTTGCCCACTATCCAACAGCAGTTGATCTTGGAATCGCTGTTGTTGAGTGTCGAGGCGCTGATCTCGTTCCGTCGGCGTTATCGTACGGGTACCCGCATTGAATTCGGGCTGGATCTGTTAATGATAGATCTGACTAACCCGCGCTCGTTGGTATATCAGGTCAATCAGTTACGTAAATATCTCAATGAGTTGCCGCGCAGCGAAAGTCTGACATCGGCATTGTCGCCGGAAAATCGATTGATCATAAAATCGATGAACGATATTCAGTTGGCGGATTTAACCCAACTGGCGCATGTGGATCGCCGCACTCGCAGTCGGCACAATCTGGAACAGTTGATGAGTCAAATCATTCAACAATTAGAACAGTTTACGTCATTACTTAGCGATAAATATTTTGATCATACGGCGGGACCACAACAGCTGATCAAAGCGAAATGGAAGGTGGGATTATGAGATATCAAGTCCGGCATCTAACCGAGTACCATTACGCTGCGCCCGTTACGCTCTGCTACAACATGACCCATCTGTTGCCGCGTGATACCCAAAAGCAACACTGCCTGAGTCGGCGAATTAAGGTGACGCCAACGCCGATATACCAAAGCGCGGGTGAAGATTATTTTGGTAATGAAACTTTTTATTTCTCGATTCAGGAAGCCCATAAAAAACTCCTTATCGAAGTGGAGAGTGTGTTTGATATCGATGAACAGGATTTGCCTAATCAGCTGAGCCTGCAGGTGCCGACCTGCGGTGAACTCAGACAGATGTTGGCGCAGGCCGATACTCCGGAATTACGGATGGTGAAGGAGTATCTGCTGGATTCCACTCATATTCATCGTTCTGCCAAACTGGCAGCGTATGCGGCGGATACCTTTGCCGACAGTGTCTCGGTATTGCAGGCAGCGCTGGATTTCACCCATAAAATTTTCCAGGAATTTACCTTTGATGCCACCGCGACCAGTATCAGTACCCCAGCAGAACAGGTACTGAAAGAACGCCGCGGTGTGTGCCAGGATTTTGCACATTTCGCCATTTCCTGTATTCGCTCAGTGGGCTTACCGGCGCGTTATATCAGCGGTTATCTGGAAACCTTGCCACCACCTGGCCAGGAAAAGTTGGTCGGTGCCGATGCTTCTCATGCCTGGTTTGCCATCTTTGTGCCGGAATTGGGGTGGGTGGAGTTTGACCCCACCAATGACCTGATGCCCAATGGTCAACACATCATTACTGCCTGGGGCCGTGATTACGCCGATGTATCGCCGTTACAGGGAGTGATCTTTGATGGCGGCGACAGTCAGACGCTGAAAGTCTCGGTTGACGTACAGCGGCTGTAATCTGCTTTTCTTGACTGTAATGCAAAGCTGCCATGGGACGATAGTCTGATATTGCAGCAAAAGTGTTTATGCTTATCTTGCGCTTGAGTTAAAATGGCAAAAGCGAAACAGCTGTAAGCTAAAAGGTAAGTTACAACATGTCTCTTGAGCAGTATCAGATTATCAAGTTGCTTGACCAGCAGGTACAGGAGCAACAGGATAAGATCGCCTTGGAAGGCTTTGAAACAGCAGCCCCATGGGATAAAGTCAGTTGGAATCAATTCAAAAATATCACTGATCAACTGGCGGCAGCACTGATTGACAGCGGTCTGGAAGTGCAAGACCGTGTGGCTATTTTGTCTAACAACTGTCCACAGTGGACCTGTATCGATATCGCCACCATCAAAGCGCGTGGGGTATTGGTACCCATTTATCCCACCTCTACCTTAGAACAAGCGGCTTATATTATTCGCGACGCCGGGGCCAAGGTTTTGTGTGTGGCCGACGATGAGCAATATCACCTCGCCTGCAAGTTGCAGCAGCTGTGTCCTACCTTGCAACAGCTGATTGTGTTCAACAACGACGTTGAGCTGAAGTCCTTCAGTCATTTCCATCTGGACAAGATGATCAGCGAAGAAGCTGGTCAACCACATCCTGAGTTGGAACAGCGCTTGGCCCAGAGTCAGCTGGATGATTTGATGACGCTGATCTACACCTCGGGGACGACCGGCGATCCCAAAGGCGTAATGCTGGATCAGCGTAATATTGCCTCGGCAATGCGTCAGCACCACCAGCGGGTGCCGTTTAATCGTGGTGATGTGTCACTGGTATTTTTGCCATTAAGCCATGTCTATGAGCGCGGTTGGAGCTTTTATGTGATGAGCCGCGGTGGGCGCAATGTCTATCTGTCCGATACACATCGCGTTAAAGAAGCATTGACCGCCGTCAAGCCGCATACCGTTTGTGTGGTGCCAAGATTCCTTGAAAAAGTTTACAGCGCGGTACAGGACAAACTTTCTAAGGCGCCAGCATCAAAACGGCAATTATTTGCGTGGGCGATGGCGGTGGGTCAGCGCCAGTTTGAGGCTTCTCAAGGGCGAGCTAAAGGCAGTTTATGGTTGAAACTGCAGTGGTTACTGGCGAGCCGCTTGGTATATGGCAAACTGCATCAGGCATTGGGTGGCAATATTAAATATATGCCGTGTGGTGGCGCAGCGCTGGATCCGCATGTCAGTGCCTTCTTTGCGGCCATTAATGTTCCGTTGCTCGTGGGCTACGGCATGACCGAAACCACGGCTACTGTTGCTTGCTGTAGTCCGGATAACCGGGTCCCTGGCGCCAATGGTAAGCCGCTGGATGAAGTGGAAGTGCGGTTGGGCGATGACAACGAAATCCTGGTGCGTGGTGATACCGTGATGCGCGGGTATTTCAATCGGCCACAGGAAACCGCTGAAGTACTGAAAGACGGCTGGCTGAAAACCGGCGATGTCGGGCAATTGGATGCTAATGGTAATCTGTTTATTACCGATCGTCTTAAAGAGCTGATGAAGACCTCTAACGGCAAATATATTGCGCCGCAGCGGGTCGAGGGCAAAGTCGGCTGTTGTCCTTTCATTGAACAGGTGGCGATTGTTGCCGATGCCCGTAATTACGTAACAGCGTTGATTGTCCCGGCGTTTGAAGCGCTGGAAGCCTGGGCTAAACAGAAAGGACTCAGCTATGAGTCTCCCGTGGAATTGATCCGTCATTCCCAGGTATTGGCGCACTTTGATGAGCGCCTGAAACAGTTGCAGCAAGGGCTGGCTGGATTTGAGCAGATTAAAAAGTTCACTCTGTTACCAGAGGCCTTTTCTATGGAAGCCGGGCTGATTACGCCAACCCTGAAACTGCGGCGTAAAATGATCTACCATAAATATGCTAATGAGATTAATGCCATGTATGGCCATTAATTACTGATTTAATTTAAAAAAGGCTGCTTTGCAGCCTTTTTTACTAGGCCATTTTTAGGGCGCAATACCATCCCGCTCTGTTCGACGTAATCTAAGTACGAAGTAGTCGCAGCGGCTAAAGCGTATCGCCGTGATCTCTATGGTGCTATGAATTACAGGGTTGCGGTGTACGTTTCGGCAGTTTTAGACGCGGCAACAGCAAGCCGGCAATTACCACGGCAATCCCCAAGAGCTGCAGTTGTGTCACCGGTTGCCCCATCAAAAAGGCGGTGAGCACAGCAAAGACCGGCACAAAGTTGAAAAATAGCGATGCTGTGGCTGAGCCTAAATGGCGTACCCCATTAATCCACAACAGATAGCCAGCAACCGTGCCAAAAATAGCCACATAGAGAACTTCACTGATCACTACGGTTGAGGCTCGGGTAAGCTCAGTTAGGGGCTTAACCTCGGGGTTGAACATGATCATGGTGCCAATCACCAGCGCGCCACAGATCATCCCAATGAGTGTATAAGGGATGACGGCTAGCCAACGGCTGATACCTTGGCTGAAATAGGTGTATAGGCTCCAGGCTAACATGCCACAGAAAATCATCTGGTCACCCTGGTTCAGGTGCGTGTGCGCAAGGCTGGCCAAGTTGCCGTTAGTGATCACCAGCAGGACGCCAGTGAGACAGATTAGTAAACTCATTACCTGAGCAAACGTCGGCAAACGCCGCAGGGCGATACAGGTAATTAGCGACGTGGTTAACGGGCTTAATGCCATAATCAATGAACCATTAGTGGCGTTGGTAAGGGTTAATCCGGTAAATAAGCCAATATTAAGGCCGCCAATACCGATAGCGCTGACAATAACCACCCAGCTCCATTGCATGACAGTCAAGTTGGGTTTACTGCTGCGGCTAAATTGCAGGTAAATGGCCAGACAAATTGCCGCTAATATAAAACGCCATAGCACTAGCGTCAGCGCATGCACCTCATTCAATGCATGCTTGCCGATGGGAAAACAGCTTCCCCAAAAGAACGCACATAAAATCAAGAGCGCAACCGCCTTGAATACTGAGTCTGACCTCATCGCCTACTCCAAATGACTTGTGAAAACCGTCAGGCTAGTGTATTGATTTCATTAATTGGATAAATAGGCAAAATTAAGACTTAAAATTCCAAAAATGAAATCTAACTATTCACTGGATGATTTACGTTGTTTTTGCACTGTCGCGCGTCTGGGCAGTTTTACGGCGGCTGCCGAGCAACTTTCCATACCGTTATCCACGCTCAGTCGCCGTATTCGTCAGCTCGAAACCGACTTGCAACTGCGACTGCTTAACCGAGATGCTCATCGCGTGGTACTGACCAGCACTGGAGCACAGTATTATCAACGCTGCAGTGCTTTATTCGAGGAGTTGCTGGATATTGACGAAGATCTGCATCGGGATAAACATCGTCCCAGCGGCAAGATTCGGGTATCGGCACCTATCAATTCTGGCTCTTACTTTTTACGCGGCATTTTTTATGATTTTCTGCAGCGTTATCCCGAGATCCAGCTGGATCTTCACTTCTCCAACTCGCTGATTGATATTGAAGCTGAAGGCATGGATGTGGTGTTTCGTGTTGGCAGCCCCATAGTCGAAAATTGGATTGCCAGACCGCTGAAACATCTACGTTTTATCTTATGTGCGCCAATTTCTTACGATATCAGCACTATTACCACGCCAGAGAAACTCTGTGGTCACCCGATCATTTTGTGTCGACCGATGATCCCGTGGCACCTGCAACATCAAACCACTGGGCAAGAATTTGATTACCATCCGCAAAAGCTGGTGCGTTTAGAGGTTGATGAAGTTGGCCTATTAACTTATGCCGTGAAAACCGGACTAGGTATTGGCTATATCCCCGATTACTTTGCCATGCCAATGATTGCTGCAGGAGAGATACAACACGTTTTACCCGATTGGCATGGCAAGGTGCGCACACTGATGATGTTATATCGCGACCGTAATAATCTACCGCTGCGGGTCAGGATGTTTGTCGAATATGTGCTGCAGTGCTTTGCGACAATGGCGGATTGATCCCGTTCGCCCAAAGGGAGTTGGACGTTTGAGCGAAATCTATCTCTTATCGTAGTTACATGTGTTGAGTTTGCGGCAATAGACTGCATTGTGCGATGGCTTGCTGCGCCATTATGCCATTTTGCGCAGCATCATTAGCACCGATGAGTCGTCATGCTGGTCATTGGCTGGATTTCAGCAAGGCCTTTGGCAACAGCATAAACTGACCGCCGAAGCCACTACGACCTTGGTCCACTATGACTATAAAACAGAAAAGAGTCAGTATATTAGCGATCACCTACGTAAGATCCTCTGGGAATATGCAGTAGCTCCTTGAGTTTTTTGCTAAATCCAAAATTACTCTCTATTTTTTGTTAATAGCATTAGAAGAGTTGTTTACCAGTTGTTAAATAGTGCTAAGGTGGAGAGTCGGCAATTGCCGCAAATTGAACAAGGAACACCATAATGAAACTGATAAGAAAAATGGGCGTTATTGGGGCTATCGCTGCGGTGTGTGTCAGTTCTGCAGTCTGGGCAGCGCCCAAGTTCATCAATATTCTCACCGGTGGTACCAGTGGCGTTTATTATCCACTGGGGGTGGCTCTGTCACAGATCTATGGCAATCATATTGAGGGGTCGAAAACTTCCGTCCAGGCCACCAAGGCCTCCGTGGAAAACCTGAATCTGTTGCAAGCGGGCCGCGGTGAACTGGCGTTTTCCATCGGTGATTCGGTGGCCGCCGCCTGGAAAGGCGATGAAGAAGCGGGGTTTAAAAAGCCGCTGGATAAACTGCGTCTGTTAGCCGCGATTTATCCTAACTATATTCAGATCGTCGCTAATAAAGATGCTGGCATTAAGAGTCTGGCGGATCTGAAAGGTAAACGCGTGTCTGTGGGGGCTCCGAAGTCTGGTACCGAACTGAATGCGCGCGCCATTTTTGCCGCAGCAGGATTGACCTATGATGATTTAGGAAAAGTGGAATTCCTGCCTTACGCGGAATCGGTAGAGCTGATTAAAAATCGCCAATTGGATGCTACCTTGCAGTCCTCTGGATTAGGTATGGCCGCATTGCGTGATCTGGCGGCGACTATGCCCGTTAACTTTGTACCGATCCCAGCAGATGTTATTGCAAAAACCGGTAATGCTGCATTTCAGGCGGGTGTAATCCCTGCCGGCACTTATGATGGCCAGGATACTGATGTGCCAACTATTGCGATTCAAAACTTGTTGGTCACAACTTCTGCAGTATCTGATGATGTAGCTTATCAAATGGCCAAGTTGTTGTTTGAAAATCTTGAAAACCTGGGTAACGCTCATGCCGCGGCTAAGGCGATTACTCTGGATAAAGCGACTAACACTCCGATCCCGATTCATCCTGGTGCTGAACGCTATTACAAAGAAGTCGGCTTACTGAAATAGGCCGCAACACTCCCCGGTTTAACCGGGGAGTGTCTCACTGTAGTTTGAAGTAGCGAGGCACATAATATGACTGAATCCCATGAGGGTTTAGAAGCAGCCACCACAGAGTGGCCGAAAGCGTTATTTACGGTTGCGTTGCTGTTTTCAGCGTTTCAGCTGATCACGGCGGCGTTTCACCCAGTTTCTACCCAAGTTCTGCGTGCAGTACACGTAGGCTTTTTGCTGCTGATTGTTTACATCACTTACCCTACATTCAAAGGCCATAAGCTCTGGGCTCCATTAGGTTGGTTGCTGGGGCTGGCCGGTATGTCAACCGCCGCTTATCAATGGATTTTTGAAGCTGACCTGATCCAACGTTCGGGCGAGCTGACCCATATGGACATGTTCATGGGGCTGATGCTGATCGCGTTGGTATTTGATGCTGCCCGTCGCGTGATGGGACCGGCGTTGCCATTTATTTGTACCTTGTTTCTGGCCTATGGCTTGTTAGGTCAGTATCTGCCCGGTGAGTTCATGCACCGCGGTTATGGCCTGGACCAGATCGTTAACCAATTATCATTTGGTACGGAAGGGTTTTATGGTACTCCGACCTATGTATCGGCGACCTATATCTTCCTGTTTATTCTGTTCGGGGCTTTTCTTGAACAAGCGGGCATGATCCGTTTGTTTACCGATTTTGCGATGGGGCTGTTCGGTCACAAATTGGGTGGCCCAGCCAAAGTTTCGGTGGTGTCCTCCGCGTTGATGGGCACGATTACCGGTTCTGGTGTGGCTAACGTTGTGACCACCGGCCAGTTCACCATTCCATTGATGAAGCGTTTTGGCTATCGCAGCGCCTTTGCCGGTGGCGTAGAGGCAACCTCCAGTATGGGCAGCCAGATCATGCCGCCGATCATGGGCGCGGTGGCTTTCATTATGGCGGAGACGATTAACGTTCCCTTTATCGAGATCGCTAAAGCCGCGTTAGTTCCCGCAATACTATATTTCGGTTCCGTGTTCTGGATGGTGCATCTGGAAGCGAAACGCGCCGGTTTGCACGGCTTACCCAAAGAGGAATGTCCCAATCCCTGGAAGGCCGTCAGCCAACGTTGGTATCTGCTGTTCCCGCTAGCAGTGCTGATTTATCTGCTATTCGCTGGGCGCACACCGCTGTTTTCTGGAACCGTCGGCTTATCGTTGACTGCAATCGTCATTCTCGGATCTGCGATAGCCATGCAGGTATCATCCAAATGGCTGCGCGTTGCATTCTGGGTGGCACTAGGGCTGATGTGTGCCGGTTTCTTCCGCATGGGTATTGGCGTGGTGTTTGGCGTTATCGGTGCGCTGGTGGTGGTCTGCTGGTTTGTCAAAGGTGGCCGCGACACGCTGCGTATTTGTGTGCATGCACTGGTTGATGGCGCGCGCCACGCGGTACCGGTGGGGATCGCCTGTGTGCTGGTTGGGGTAATTATCGGTATCGTGTCATTGACCGGTGTCGCTTCAACGGTTGCCGGATACATTCTCGCGGTAGGACAAAGTAATCTGTTCTTGTCACTGGTACTGACCATGATTACCTGTCTGGTGTTGGGAATGGGGATCCCATCGATTCCAAACTACATCATTACCAGTTCGATTGCCGCGCCCGCACTCCTCGATTTGGGGGTGCCGCTAATCGTTTCCCACATGTTTGTGTTTTACTTCGGCATTATGTCGGATCTAACGCCGCCAGTTGCGTTGGCATGTTTTGCCGCCGCGCCAATTGCCAAAGAAAAAGGGCTGAAGATCAGTTTGTGGGCTATCCGTATTGCCATTGCTGGTTTCATCATCCCTTATATGTCAGTGTATTCACCGGCATTGATGCTCCAAAGTGACAGTATTACTGCCATTATTTATGTCGTGTTCAAGGCCATGTTAGCGATTGGGTTATGGGGCGCGGTGTTTACCGGTTATCTGTTGCGCCCATTGAAATGGTGGGAGCGGCTGTGGGGCTTTATTGCTGGCGGTAGCTTGATCCTGGCAACGCCGATGAGTGATGAACTTGGCTTTGCGCTGGTGGCATTGTTCTTATTGCAACACTGGTGGTTTAGTCGCCGTGCGGCCTTGAGGAGTGCCAGCTGATGTTGGGATTGTGTCTGGGGTTGGCAGGTCAGCTGTGGGCGACCGTGCCTCAGCCAACATTTACCCTTGGCTGGTGGCACACGGTGGAGAAGATCCGCTGGGAAGAAGACTATCAGCTGACCCCAGAAGGCTTATTGCTGACTGAAGCCCGCGTTAAAGGCACTGGTGCTGGCATGGAGATCCCTGCTGGTGCCGTGTTTCGCGATGACAGTTGGCATTACCATGAAAAGCGGCCAGCGATTCCCTTGTTAAAACTTGGGCGTGCGCCAGAAGGCGGCGATTATGACATCTGCTTTAATGGGCAATGTTTGCCGATGAGTCATTGGATTGGCAAACCAAACCATCAAACAGAGTCCGTCGAACTCTGGCCCTGTGATACCTCCACCAAGGCTAACCCTGACAAATAATCAGTGCTGGGCGGTGGTTTCTACACCATCGCTTGGTTCCTGGTTTTTCGCGGTTTGTTGCTGTTGCTGGGCCTCTTGCTTATACGCCAGGGCATCCGCGGGCACTTTACTGACTTTGCCGGTACTCAGCCAGGTCTTGAGCCGGTTAGCATCGGCAATATGAGTGTATTTGCCAAAGGCATCCAATACCACAAATGCGACCTGGCGTCCGGCCATTTCGGTCAGCATCACCAGACAATGGCCCGCTTCATCGGTATAGCCAGTTTTGGTCAGATGGATCTTCCAGCCTTTTTTATTCACTAACGGGTTGGTGTTGTAAAACGCCAGGCTGTAGCTGGGCTTGTGAAAAGTCACACTGCGATTTTTAGCACTGCTCAGTTGTCCCATGATGGGATAGGTTTGCGTTGCTTTGAGTAATTTGACCAGATCGCTGGCGCTTGAGACATTAAGACGTGAAAGACCGGTGGGTTCTACAAAATGGCTATGGCGCATACCAAGGGTTTTGGCCTTGTTATTCATCGCCTTGATAAACGCCGGAAAGCCGCCGGGATAATGATGTGCCAGTGTTGCTGCGGCGCGATTTTCTGAAGACATTAACGCTAATGCAATGGCTTCTTTGCGAAGCAGGGTGCTGCCAATACGCAAACGTGAGACCACATTATCCATGCTTGGTACATCGCTGACATTGACATCGATGCGTTCATTCAACGGCTGCTTCGCATCCAGGACGACTAACACGGTCAATAGCTTGCTGACCGAGGCGATAGGTCTGGCGACATCCTCATGTTCTGCGTAAAGCACTTCGCCACTCTTCATATCTACCAGCATGGCACTGGCAGATGCCAGCGGTTGATACGTCTTAGGAATCGCTTTGGCGACGGATAAGGCCGGTGTCAGCCACAGCAGGCAGCAGAGCAGCGTCAGAACTTTCGGACATTTGAGCATGGTTACAGGGCAATCAGATGAAAACGTTTGCCCAAGTGTAATTAAATGCCCATCAGTCGCAAGTACTGTGACCGATTATTGTTGCAGCCGCTGTAAAATTGCGCGCAAATCTGCTGGTATTGCGGTCTTTTGGCCTTGATTGAAATCGAACATTACCGCGACGGAACTGCCCGTGGTGGTAATGCACTGTTGTTGGGTGCTGAATACCTCGTAATGCAGAGTGAATCTGTCCTCACCAATATGACTGTTACTAATTCCGACCAATAACGTGTCGGGGTAAACCACCGGCTTTCGGTAATTGGCGTGATTTTCACTAATGACCGGTCCAATGCCGCATTTATACATCTCGGTCAGCGGGAATTCACGGTTGAAAAACTCGATTCTTGCGTCTTCAAAATAGCGAAAATAAGCCACGTTATTCACATGTTGCAGGGCGTCCATATCGCCCCAGGTGACTTTGATATAACAGGCATCAGGGTAACGCTGCTTGAAATTATCCATAATGAAACGCTCGTTTGAATTTTGGCTCAGCATAGCAATCGCTATCGTCTTGCTCAAGTATTAAACAGCGCTAAAAATAAAAACGGCGAAGCCTAGCTCCGCCGTTCCAGCAGAAAAGTATGTGTAGTTACTCGAGTGATAGTTCGTTAAAACTGTGGATCTGCCGGTAATCGCCCGTCTTCACCGCATCACTGCGCACCATTTGACAGATCTGCATGCCCGCAGCCGCAGCGGCTTTCAATTCACCTAACAGGTCTGAAACAAATAACACTTGCTTGGGCGCTAAACTGATGGTGTTAAGAATATTGCTGTAGGCCTGCTTATCGAGCTTACTGCCGGTGCGGGTGTCGAAATGCCCGTTGAAAAGTTCAGTCAGATCGCCGCCATCACTGTGGCTAAATAACAGCTTCTGCGCTTCTACTGAGGCAGAGGAAAAACTGTAAACGCGTAATCCTTGGGTGTGGTACTGCTGAATCGCTTCAATAAAGTCGGGGTAGATGTGACCGGTAAAATCATTCTGGGCATAACCCTCCTTCCAGATCAGCCCTTGTAGTGTCTTTAATGGTGTGGCTTTACGGTCTTCTTTGACCCAACTCTGCAATATTTGCGCAACGCGGGGAAGGTCCGCATCCGCCTCCAGGGCGATATCGCGAGTATCACTGACGCAGGCATCGACCAGAAAATTATCTTGGTGGTGTTCCAGAAATGTCGGCAGAGCCTTAACGGAATAGGGGAACAGCACATCCTGGATAAAATTAAGATCAGTGGTGGTGCCGGCCGTATCTACAATAATTGCTCTGATACCCATGAGATTATTACTCCCTGAAACTCCATGTTTGCAGTAGCAGATACTAATCTTTATTGTAAGTGCTGACCAGTCTGGAGGCTAACGGCCAGGGTTTATTCCACTTCGCTGTGCCAACAACTCAGTTTACGTTCAGCCTGAGCTGATAAAACCTTAAATGGGCTATTCGACATACCGTCACTAATATCTGTAACGCCTGTGGTATGCAGGCGCTCATCTATATCACACGCAGAGAGCTGCGTCTGAGCCTGCCACAGGAGGGCAAAGACAGTGAACTATCAACTGAAGATCAACGGTCAAATCATGCAGGCAGACGTGGCACAGGATACGCCACTGCTGTGGGTGCTACGCGATACGTTAAAGCTAAAAGGCACCAAGTTTGGTTGTGGAGTCGCGCAGTGTGGTGCCTGTACGGTGCATCTGGACGGCAAACCGGTTCGGAGCTGTGTCACGCCAATCTCGGCAGTGGCGGGCCGAGAAATCACGACCATAGAAGGCATCGCGGCCACCGATATCGGTCAGCGGGTACAGCAGGCCTGGAAAATCCTTGATGTGCCACAATGTGGTTATTGTCAGGCGGGGCAGATGATGTCGGCGGTATCACTCCTCAAACAATTTCCGCAACCAACAGCGATGCAGATTGCTCAAGGGATGAAGGGGAACCTGTGTCGCTGTGCCACTTATCATCGCATCCAGCAGGCAATTCAGCACGCTGCTGCAACCCCAACCAGGGAGAAAAGTTAATATGGCGATGCAGCATCATGACTTAGGGTTATCTCAAGCGGACGTTACCGGTGAATGGTCGCGGCGGGCATTTCTCAAAGCGAGCGCGGTTGCTGGTGGAGGCTTGTTACTGGGGTTATATCTGCCGAAAGCATTTGCCGTTAGCGGTAACGATGACAGCTGGACACTGAATGCCTATGTCCGTATCAGTGCTGATGGCAGTATTCGTATTATGTCGGTGGCACCGGAAATCGGCCAGGGCATCAAAACTTCATTGCCGATGGTGATTGCGGATGAACTGGATGTGGACTGGACGCAAGTACAAGTGGAGCAGGCGCCGGTGATGCCCGAAGTCTACGGGCGGCAGTCCGCGGGCGGCAGTCGCAGTACCCCGGTACATTTTGATGAGCATCGTCGCATTGGCGCTGCGACCCGACAGTTACTGTTAACCGCAGCCGCAGCGCAGTGGCAGGTTGCTGTAGCTGAATGCACTACGGCTCATGGTCAGGTCATTCATGCGAGCAGTGGACGGACTCTTGGCTATGGTGCTCTGGCTGCCGCTGCGGCTCAGTTGCCGGCGCCGACATTAGCCTCGGTTACCGTGAAAGCCGATGACCAGTTGCACCTTATCGGCCAGTTCACCAGCGGTGTGGATAACGAGGCCATTGTTCACGGTAAACCACTGTTTGGCATTGATATTGAAGTCCCGGGCATGTTGTATGCTGTGTATCAGAAGTGCCCGGTGTTTGGTGGCACCGTAAAAAAGGCCAACCTAGCGGAGATTGAAAAACTACCAGGTGTGCGTCAGGTTTTGGTGGTGCCCGGAAATCAAGACTTTTATGGTCTGGATGGTGGCGTTGCCATTGTTGCTGACAGCTGGTGGCAAGCGCAAAAAGCGCGACAGCAGCTGCAAGTTGAATGGCATGACAGTGAGGCGGCGGGACAAAGTAATCACGGATTTGATCAACAAGCTACAGTGTTGCAAGCACATCCCCCATTGCAAATTCTGCGGCAGGATGGCGATATTGACGCCGCATTTACCAGTGCGGCCAAAGTGCTGGAAGCGGCTTATTACTATCCTTTTGTCGCGCATGGTCAGTTGGAGCCGATGAACTGCACCGCACAGTGGCACAATGGCAAACTGACGCTGTTGGCTCCAACCCAAAACCCCGTCAGCGGTCAAAAGCAGGTGGCCAAAGTGCTGGGGTTAAAAGAACAGGACATTACTATCCATGTGGTTCGTTCCGGTGGCGGCTTTGGCCGACGTTTGTTCAATGACTATATGGCGGAAGTGGCCTGGATTTCCCGGGAAGCCAAGGCCCCGGTTAAACTGCTGTGGTCCAGAGAAGATGATTTCCAGCATGATTTCTACCGGCCGGCGGGATATCACAACTTCAAGCTGGCGCTAGATGGGCAAGGTAAACTGGTAGCGTTCAAGGATCATTTTCTGACCTTCGGTGAAAATGGTCAGCCCTTTTTGGCAGCCCAGATGAGTCGCGATATCTTTCCTGCCGGTTTCATCCCCAACTTACAATATGGCGCATCACTGATCCCGGCGCATATTCCAACCGGTTGGTTGCGAGCCCCTGGCAGTAATGCATTGGCCTGGGTGTTTCAGAGTATGCTGGATGAAGCGGCGCATGCGACTGGACAGGACCCGCTGGCGTTTCAGTTAGCACTGCTTGCCAATCCCCAGAGTAGCAGTGGCAGTTTCAATCCTCAGCGCATGACGGCGGTACTTAACGTTGTTGCTGAGCGCAGCGGTTGGGGTAACAAAGTCGCTGCAGGTCATGGTTTGGGGATTGCCTGTTATTACAGTCACGCCGGTTATTTTGCTGAGGTCGTCGAGGCCAGTGTCATTGATGGGAAATTACAGATCCATAAAGTCTGGGCAGTCGGTGATGTCGGCAAATATATCGTTAATCCCAGCGGTGCCATGCATCAGGTGCAGGGTTCAATTCTGGACGGATTATCACAAGCTTTGTACCAGGAAGTGCCCATTGATAACGGCGCCAAACTGGTGAACTATCACCAGCACCAAATGCTGACCATGGCGGAAGTACCTGAGGTCGATGTCGAATTTTTGAAAACCGATTACCCAACCACCGGCCTGGGCGAACCAGCATTACCCCCGGTGATCCCGGCACTGTGTAATGCGATTTTTGCTGCCAGCGGCAAACGCATCCGGCGGTTACCGATCAAAGATCAGTTACTCAGTTGATAGTGATAATTGTAGAGAAGAAGCCTCCTTTCGGGGGCCTCTTCATGTTGACCAGCTCATGGCTAAGATTTTTGAGGGTTATTATTAATCAACTTTTGCCATTATTTCGCCAGCGACGGTACTATAACGTATTGCGCAAGAGGCCTTGGATAATCAGATGACCCACTCGATATCGGCTAGTCAAAAGCAAAAGGGCTTTACCGGTACACAGGTGTTGCTAATGATGCTCGCTGCGGTAGTGATCACTGCAGGCGTGAGCTTTCTAGTGATTCGCACCTATATTTTCCCTCAGCCGTTTAGCCCCGTCACATTGAACGACAAAGAAACGCAAAAGCTGGATAAAAAGCTGCAGCAACTGGGCTGGCAGAGCGATTCCGGTGCACGTAGACAAGCGAGTTCAGCGAATGACTTAACGCCGGAGCCCTATCGTGAGTCTGACGCTAATCGACAGGTCACCTTGAGTGAAAAGGAAGTGAATTCTATCATTGCGCGCAGCCCAGATTTTGCGCAACGGGTGGCAATAGATTTTTCAGATAATCTCGCCAGTGCCAAGATCCTGATACCCATTCCTCGGGATTTTCCGATCATGGCCGGTGAAATCTTACGGGTAAATGCGGGACTGGATATCCATCTGGATAAAAACCGTCGACCAGTCGTGGCGTTGGTTGGGGTCAGTTTAATGGGGGTTCCGATCCCCAATGCTTGGCTGGGAAATATGAAAAATGTCAATTTGGTCAGTGAATTTGGCGACCGTGGTTTCTGGAATACTTTTGCTGATGGTGTGGATGATATTCAGATCCACGATGGAGAGTTGTATATCAAACTGCGTAAATAGCCAAAGACGCTTGTCAGGCCAACAAAAACGCCAGCGCTAAATGTCTGGCATTTTTTGGTTATTGGCGATGTTACTTTTTCGGCCGGAATGGCTTTATCACCGCTTCATCACATTCCAGGTACGGACCTTCCATCAGGTCAATGCAGTAGGGGATTGCTGGAAACACAGCATCCAGACACTCACGGATGGATTTAGGTTTGCCCGGTAAATTCACAATCAGGGTATCAGCTCTTAAGCCCGCTGTTTGGCGTGACAGAATTGCTGTGGGTACATATTGCAATGACACCTGACGCATCAGTTCACCAAAACCTGGCATCATGCGATCACATACGGCTTCGGTGGCTTCCGGTGTGACATCACGTTTTGCCGGGCCTGTACCGCCAGTGGTCACAATCAGACTACAGTTATCTTCGTCAGCCAAGCGTATCAGCGTTGCTTCAATCAGGTCCTGTTCATCAGGGATCACTTCGTAAACAGGTTCCCATTCACTGATCAGATATTGATTGAGGGTATCGATAATGGCTTTGCCGGAAAGATCTTCATAGATACCGGCGCTAGCACGATCACTCACGGTGACAATGCCGATTTTGGCTTTTCCCATGTAAAAACTCCCTAAAGAAACATGGCGACATGGACAGTGCCTGTCAACGGTCTAACCATACCATATCAGGGCACTAAACGTCTGGCTTGCCAGTAGTGGCGGTGCCAATACTCATTATTAATCGAAGAAATGGTAACGCCTTGACTGGTAGAGGCATGCATAAATTCGCCATTTCCGAGATAGATCCCTACATGGCGTCGAAGGCGGCCGGTCTTAAAAAACAGCAGATCGCCGCTGCGCAGCTGGGCTCGGGTAACGGCAAATCCCAACTCTGCTTGTTCTTCAACCGTGCGCGGTAACGACATGTCGAGTAATTGCTGGTAGGTCACACTGACAAACCCTGAGCAATCAATGCCTTTGTGACTGTCACCGCCCAGTCGGTAAGGCACACCTTGCCATTGTTGCAACACCGTTTTGAAGTCACTTGGTGTCAGCGATTTAGGTGCTGGCACCGCTGCAGGTTGACTAGGTTGTGAAGGCGCAGAGCTACAACCGCTTAATATCAGCAGCAGCCATAATAGCAGTGTTCCGGTAAGTGCCTTCATATGTTCCCCAGCAAGGTATTAGCGGCATTCTGCCGAAGAGCTATCGGGCTTGCAACCTCAGATGCTCGCGGACGTAAAAAAGGCAGCGATTGCTGCCTTTTGGATACTCTTCATTCACAACTCGTTATCTCATTGTAACGAATTCTTCAGCGCCGGTGGGATGAATGGCGACCACCGCATCAAAATCGGCTTTGGTAGCCCCCATTTTAATGGCCACACCGAAGCCTTGCAGTATTTCGTCCATACCAAAGCCGATACCATGTATGCCGACAACTTTTTCCTCAGGGCCAACGCAGACCAGTTTCATCTTGCATGGCTGACGATGAGATGTCACTGCGGTATACATGGAGGTAAAGCTGGAGGTATAAACCTTGACCTTATCTTCACCAAAGCGTGCTTTGGCTTCCGGCTCAGTTAATCCCATGGTGCCGATAGGTGGATGGCTGAACACAACGGTTGGGATATTGGCGTAATCCATCTTGGCTTGGGGCATGTTACCGAACAGGCGTTCAGCCAACAGTCTTCCGGCTTTGACAGCAACGGGTGTCAGTTCCACACCGCCAGCCATAATGTCGCCTACACAATAAACCCCTTTGGCGGTAGTATTCTGCCAGCCATCGGTAATGATGTAGCCATGCGCATCGCGCTCAACACCGGTGTGTTCCAGACCGATATTGCCGGTGTTTGGAAAACGACCTACCGCCCAGATTAAGCAGTCCACCTCATATTGTTCGCCGTTTTCTAACCGCAGCGTCAGGCTGCCATCGTCGTTTTTAGTGACCGCTTGCGGAATGCTGTCGGTATGTAAGGTGGGGCCGTCCGCCTGCATTGCTTCGATCAAGGTGTCAGATAACATCGGATCAAAGTTACGCAGCGGGGCGTGTTTGCGAACAAACAAATGGGTTTCACTGCCCAATGCATGCAGCACTCCGGCAATTTCAACGGCAATGTAGCCGGCACCTACCACCGCAACACGTTTTGGTTGCTGGCGCAGCGCGAAAAAGCCATCGGAATCTATGCCATATTCCGCCCCAGGGATCTGCGGTATGGTCGGTCGGCCACCGGTAGCGATCAGAATGTGATCAGCGCTGTACTGTTCGCCGTTAACTTCTAGCGTGTGGTTATCGATAAATTTGCCGTAACCTTGTACCAAGGTCACTTTATTGTTGGCCAGACCTCGTTCATAAGCGCCGTGAATACGCTCAATGTAAGCTTCACGACTGTTGACCAAGGTATTCCAGTCAAAGCGATTAATACTGACGTCAAAGCCATAGTCGGCGGCATAAAGTTTCATGGCTTCTGCAACATGGGCACCATACCACATCACCTTTTTGGGAACACAGCCCACATTGACACAGGTTCCGCCAAGGTGTTGCGCTTCAATCAGTAACACCTTCGCCCCGCGCATCGCCGCACGATTGGCTGAAGCGATGCCACCACTGCCAGCTCCGAGGCAGATATAGTCAAAATGTTGGGCCATGTGGATACTCCCGTGTAATGGCAGATTCAGAGACAAACAGCCGCTATGGTTGCCTGCCGATCAGACCGCCATTGTAGGGAGATTTATGGGGACTGACCAGCGCTGTACAACCGGGTTAAGGTCGACATCGGGAAAGATCGGCACTGGAAGGGCCGCCACTGTCACACTTTAGACAGGACCACTGCCGACGATAATCGTTAAGCTCAGCCTGCAAATAACTGTCGATGTGACTCCCTTTTTGCAATCGGCTGTTGAGATCGGCCATGCGACTAGCCAACCAGCGGCAACTGGCATCGTTAGCAATCGCGCGTTGCTTACTGCGCGGTTGTTTGCTTGACGTTTGACTGTCACTGATGTTGAGCACCTGTGTGACGGCTTCGCTGGCGTGATATTCCAGCGCTGCCTGGAAATGCTCAGGTATAGAAAGGGGCTTGCCGTCTGCACCCACTGCGCGGTTTTCAGGGAGCTTGGTCTGGTTGTTGAGCTTGGTAGCACCCGCGGTTGGCATGGTAGAAAACGCAAAGATGACACTCAATACAATGGCAGGACGAAACATTTCCTTATCCTCATCTGCTGTCGTTCCTTCGACAGCCAAAGTGTAGCGGTGATAAGGCATTGTCGCCAATGCAAGTCATTAGAAGCGGTAACTGAGTTGGATCCCGGCAAAGGTCTGGTTGAGCTCATCAATGCAATCTTCTTCCTGCTCCTGCCGTTCAATATCACCCTGACCAATACTGTGACTGATTTGCAGTGCTAGGTTAACCTGGGACGACAGATCGTATGCTGCTTCAACCCCAAACTGAAAGTTGTTGCGACCATCATGATGTAGTGACGCGAATCCTAAATCCCAGCCTTGCAGGATATAAGGAGAGATGGTCAGGTCGGTGAAAGGTTGCCAATGACCGGTGAGACTGAACTCGACAAAAGCTCCATGTGCCTCGGTAGCATAGGTGTAGGCCAGATTAGGTGTGAGCCACGCTATCGCATTGTAAGAAAGTTCAGCCGCAAGCTCGTTATCACTGCAACGGTCATCGCCAAAAAATTCCAAACGTTTATAACCGGTGGCTAAGGAGAAATCATTGGGTAATTCGAACTGGTACATAAAACCCATATTCAGTTCGATAAAGTTAGTGCTATCACCGATGCCTTGTCGTTCATACCACAACCAGGCACCATCAGTATGATCAATACCGCTCCAGAAGACGCCACCTTGTGGCAGATTGTTGCGTCCTTCCGAGACGTAATGGCTATCCCAATCCATGTAAACCGTCGTATCGCTGGCGTCACTGGCAAACACATGGCAAGTTGTCAGTAGCGTTAAAGCAGCTATCAGGCGTTTCATCGTCGAGACCTTCTTCTATTAACGAGTGTCTGTTTTTTTTGCCTCATTCTACAAATACAATTATTACTGTAAATGATAACTAGTCGTATTTATGATCGTAAACGCATTAATGCGATTGGATGGTCAATAATGCAACAGATTGTGATATGGCTCAGCGACGTTAGCGTTGTTCCCTGTTAAGTGGTCAGGTAATTAAGTGAATTTGGCTTGATAAAGCACAGCAGAGGCCTTATCTATAGAGGCATTGCTTTGTGTAATTTTCACTAAGGACTGATAATGACCAACCCTTTACTGCAAGCTAATGAATTACCGCCGTTTTCCAGTATCAAGCCGGAACATATTCAGCCAGCGGTAGAACACGCTATCGCTAAGTGCCGCAGTAAAATTGACGAGGTGCTGGCCAGTAGTGGTCCTTATACTTGGGACAATCTTGTTGCACCGTTAGAGCAAGTGGATGATGAACTGAGCCAGATATGGTCACCGATTTCCCACATGAATGCGGTGGTCAGCAACGAAACTTGGCGTGCGGCGCATGATGCCTGTCTGCCACTGTTGTCAGAATATGGCACTTATGTTGGTCAGCATCAGGGACTCTATGAAGCCTATAAATCGCTACATGAGGCCGATGCATTTGAGACACTAACGCAAGCACAGAAAACGGTAATTGAACATAGTCTGCGCGACTTTGAATTATCTGGTATTGGTTTGGAAGCTGAGCAAAAGGCGCGTTATGGCGAGATTGTAAAGCGCATGTCAGAGCTCACCAGTAAGTTTTCCAACCAGTTGCTGGATGCCACCCATGCCTGGCATAAATTGATCACCGATGAAGCTGAACTTGCAGGATTGCCCGAGTCGGCCAAAGATGCTGCCAAAGCCATGGCGGAAGCCAAAGAGCAACAGGGCTGGTTGTTTACATTGGATTATCCGTCCTATCTGCCGGTGATGATGTACAGCGACAATCGCGCGTTACCGGAAGAATGTTATCGTGCTTTTGTTACCCGCGCCTCTGACCAGGGGCCCAACGCCGGTAAGTTTGATAATGGTCCGTTGATGAACGAAATTCTGGGACTGCGTTATGAACTGGCGCAGTTGTTGGGTTTTGATACCTTTGCCGAAAAATCGCTGGCGACCAAAATGGCCGAATCACCGGCTCAGGTGATTGAGTTTTTGAACGAGCTGGCACTGCGCTCTAAACCGCAGGCCAAGGCCGAACTGGCAGAGTTGCAGGAGTTTGCCAAAACGCACTACGGCGTCACTGAACTGGCAGCTTGGGATCTCAGCTACTATGCCGAGAAACTGAAACAACATAAATACGAAATATCGCAAGAACAGCTGCGTCCTTATTTCCCGGAAGATCGGGTATTACATGGACTGTTTTATACTGTCAAACGTTTGTATGGCATGGATGTACAGGAGCAAACGGGTTTTGACAGCTGGCATAAGGATGTACGCTTTTTCAAGTTGATTGATGAAACGGGCGAGCATCGTGGCAGCTTTTACCTCGACTTGTATGCCCGTGAAGGTAAACGCGGTGGTGCCTGGATGGATGACTGCCGAGGCCGTCGCATGACCAGTCATGGGCTGCAACGACCCGTGGCTTACCTTACCTGTAATTTTAACCGTCCGGTGGGAGATAAACCGGCGTTGTTTACACATGATGAAGTGACCACCCTGTTCCACGAATTTGGCCACGGTATTCATCATATGCTCACGAAGGTTGATGTTGGTGGGGTGGCCGGGATCAATGGCGTGCCTTGGGATGCCGTGGAGTTACCAAGCCAGTTTATGGAAAACTGGTGCTGGTCAGCAGAAGCGTTGGGCGAGATCTCGGGTCATTACCAAACCGGTGAACCACTGCCCAAAGCGATGCTGGACAAGATGCTGGCCGCCAAGAATTTCCAGTCCGGCATGATGATGATGCGGCAGTTGGAGTTTGCGCTGTTCGATTTCCGTTTGCATCATGAATATGATCCGGCCAAGGGCGCTCATATTCAGGAAATGCTCGATGAAGTGCGGCGTCAGGTTGCCGTGATGATCCCGCCAGAATTTAACCGTTTCCAGCATGGCTTTTCCCATATATTTGCTGGTGGTTATGCAGCCGGATATTACAGCTATAAATGGGCCGAAGTGCTATCAGCCGACGCGTTTTCCCGTTTTGAAGAGGACGGGGTGTTCAACGAACAGACTGGGCGCGATTTTCTGCACAACATTCTGGAAAAAGGCGGTTCAGAAGACCCTATGGCACTGTTCGTGCGTTTCCGCGGTCGCGAACCTACGATTGATGCATTGTTGCGTCATTCCGGAATCGCTGCCTAAGTAACGCCAGGCGTTTACTCAATGGAAGGCGCCTGATGGCGCCTTTCGTGTTTTAGTTAATGCTTGTTGACTGGTATGACCTCTGCTAGCCTGAGAGCAATCGAGTTGATAGAGCCAAGTTGATGAATCTGTATTTCCGGATGTTCTGGCTATTGTTCTGGCGCATGCGCCGTGCGCGTACGATTGATTTTCTGGATGTCTCCCGCCTGGAGTTTCGGGCGTGGCCCACTGATTGTGATATTAACCTGCACCTCACTAATGCGCGGTATCCCGCGCTAATGGATTTAGCTCGTACCTACATGCTTAGCGAAATGGGTTTATTAAAGCCGTTTTTACAACGGAAATGGTTGCCAGTTGTCAACGCATCAGAATTCACATTTATTCGTGATATCAAACCATTACATAAATTTAATATCGATACCCGGTTGCTTGGCTGGGACGACAAGTATTTTTATATTGAACAGCGGTTTGTCAGCCAGCGAGGATTACATGCGATAGCCAACGTCAGAGGCTTATTCGTTTGCAAAGGCCGTAAAATTACCACCGCAGAATTGTTACAAGCTGCGGCATTTCAGGGCGAAGCACCAGCGTTAGCAGCAGATGTGCTGGCCTGGAAGCAACTGCTTCAGGCTAAAAAGCAGCAGAACCAGTAACAATATCGGCTTAGCTGGTACGCTGACCAGTTTGCGCTTGCTGTAACGTTTGCTCCACTTCATCTTGCACCAGCATCCACGAGCCGCGTAATTGCGCGTGTAACCAGTAACTGCCTAAGGCAGGAAAATCCAGCAAATTAAAGCGGTCGGGTAACGCCGCCAGACTGGGGATCAGTGCGCAATCGGCCAAAGTAAGACTGTCACTACATAACCAGTGATGTTGTTCTAACTGTTGTTCTATTTTTGTCAGCATCAGCTGAATACGATTTTCCAGCTGGCGTTGTAGGAGGGGTTGTTGCAGCTCTTTGGGTAACCGCCGTTGTTGTTCTAATTGATACAAGGGATAGCTCAAATAGTTATCGATGAGGCGGTCGTAAAGTCGACACTGCAATTGCTGCGCGGGTTCTTCCGGCAATAACCTGGTACCGCCATGAGCCAGTTGATCCAGGTATTCAATGATGATGCTAGATTCGGGTAATGCGGTGCCATCGGCACAGATCAGTAATGGCAGTCGGCAAAGCGGATACTGTTCCGAAAACATGCGACGCTGCAACGGATCATGTAAGTCGGTCACCCGTGGCAAGAAATTAAGCTGTTTTTCAAACATGGCCAGCAGTACTTTTTGCGAGTGGCGTAACAGGGGATAGTAGAAAAGCTCCATGGCGCGACTCCGAAAATTGCGTCACTTTAACTGTAGCGGGTATGAGCTATTTGCCTAGTGAGGCGCGTAAAAAACCTTTAACGTCCGTTCAAACACCGGGATATTCGGTGCGATGACAAATCGCTTTTAGCTGGTGAATCGATCGTTCGCATTTGCGGGTTTATTTGGTAGCCGCTTTTTGCCTAATAGTTGCAGATGATCACGTTCATTAATGGCGATAAATTTGCTTGGTTTGCCAGGATAAACAAAACTATAAGTGAAGCATAATCAGATAATACGACTAGGTTGCGCAGAGCGTTTAGCGCACAGAATTTGTTGTTTACGTAGGGACGCAAGCCATGAATAAACCTGAAGCGTTTGAAGAGATATACGCCCGAGCCAGTGAACGCAAGGGGGGAAATGAACGGCTGGAGAGTCTGCTTCCGGAAGTGCTGAGTCAGGACGAGTTAATGCAGTATTCCGATGCTGAACTGTTGTCAGCCATGAGTAAACAAGTATTCCAGAGTGGGTTTGTCTGGAAAGTGGTGGAGCAAAAATGGCCACAATACCAGAAGGCCTTTTTTGAGTTTGACCCATTGAAAGTATTGATGTTGTCGCCAGAGCAGATCCAGCAGCGTGCTGAAGATCCGGCCCTTATCCGTCATCTGAAAAAAACACAGGCTATCTATGAAAATGCGCTGATGACCCGCGAAATTGCCCAAGAGCACGGCAGTCTGGCGCGCTACATTGCGTTATGGCCGGTGGAGGAGATTACCGGTTTATGGCAGCAGTTAAAGCAGCGGGGTGCCAGACTCGGGGGAAATACCGGTCCCTATTTTTTACGCAGTATCGGCAAGGATACCTTCCTGTTAACGGAAGATGTGAAAGGCTACCTGAAAGCGCACCAGTTGGTGGATGCCAGTTTTACCTCACAAAGCGGGTTGAATGAGGTGCAGGCGGTATTTAACCATTGGCAACAGAGCAGTGGTCGTAGCATGGCGCAGATAAGCCGCATTCTTGCTTGCAGCGTCGGCGACAACCGGCTCTGAGAAAAAAGCAGGAAAGTATCAAAAAATAGTTGCAAATCTAAATGAGAATTATTACTATTAATGTGCGTTCCAAAACTCACCCTTAATGATAAGTTTTGTGGTAATGGCTTTGCATTATGGCGTTCCTGAGTTTGACAGCACGACATTGCTCACACACTCTTTGTGGCCGGGTTAATTACCCGGTCTTTTTTTGCCTTTTTGTCAGGCGCTAGGTGAGATATCGTCCTTTTGGTCAAAGAGCAAGTCAACATTTGGCGGGTTGAAGGGTTCCTTGGCTCGTGCATACAGGCTAATCGTAAAGATGGTGCCTTTGTTTACTGTTGAGCTGACATTGATGGTGCCACCGAGGCGGTTAATAATGCCATAACTCAGCGATAAGCCCAGTCCTGTACCATCTTTACGGGTGGTGTAGAACGGGTCGAAGATACGGCCAATTTGATCGGCAGGAATGCCTCGGCCTTCATCTTCAATCTCTATTTTGGCACCGATGGTCTCGTCCTGAACCACCCAATCATAGGTACGCAGCCAAATCCGTCCTTTGCCGTCCATTGCATGTGCGGCATTCATCACCATATTGATCAATACCTGCAACAGTTGTGGACGATTCACCTCTACCGATTGTGACGCATTTAACTCTGGTAGCAACACCACTTCTTGCTTACCTAGCGAGTGGCGCACCAGCAACTGCATCTCTTCAATAATGGGGGTGAGCTGCTGGATCTCCAATGGGGCGTTGAATTCTCCAGGACGACTGTACTGTAACAGACTGCGTATGATGGTGCTGATCCGACCGACTTGCTGGATAATCAGATCGATTTCTTCTTGCACTGCTGTGGCATTGTCACCCAGTTCATAGCGTAACAATTCCATGTTTCCCAGGATCACTGCCGTTGGGTTGTTAATTTCATGAGCGATGCCCGCAGTTAATTCACCCAACGCCGTCAGTTTTTCGTTAGTGACCAATTGATGGCGGGTTTCATTGAGCAGTTTGACGTTCTGTTGCAGTTCTTCGGTTTTTTCCTGCAGACTGCGCGTACGTTCTTCTACCTTCATCTCCAACTGTTCGGCGGCGGCTTGAATTTGTGCATTGCGATGTTGTAGCAGATCCAGCATGCGATCAAACTGTTCTGCCAGATTCGCCAGCTCGTTGTCTCGATCCAGCCCAAGGGCCCCAATGCGCAGATTACGACCGGATTGTACCGCATTCACCACATGATGAATTCGTTCGATAGGCAGCAATAAACTGTAGGCGCCACGATATACCAGCATGCCGGAGATCAGCAGTACCAGCATCAGAATGGTGCCAAGCTCAATGATATTTAGCAGATAGTTATGGATAAATGGGGCTTCGGAAAAACCACTGTAAATCATTCCAATCCGTTGGCCGCGAATATCCTCCAGCGGTGCATAAGCGGAGATAAACCAGTCGTTATACACAAATGCGCGGTCAATCCACAGCTTACCTTGATCTAAAACCTTCTCTTTAACTTCCTCTGAGACCAAGGTGCCCAGTGCCCGTCCCTCATATTTGTCGCGTCCAGGGCCAATGCTCAAGGGTACGTTAGTGCTGATGCGAATATTGTCGAGGAAGATAGTTACTGTGCCAATCGAGTGTTCCGGTAAGGTCCCTTTGTCATAAACCAGATCCCGGATGTGGTCGACAATGCGGGTATCACCGTTGATCAGGGTGCCACCATCCAGATACCAACTGACATGACCCCGCGCATCTGGCACTGGTAGTAGGCTGCGGCTCAATAATCCATGCGTTTCTTCGGCTTCTTTGGGCGGTTGTGCTCTAGGGGTGGCGATGACCGATATCCGTGCCCGTTGTGCTAATTGGCTATCAATACGGGTAAGATCAGAAACGCCTAGTACCATCAGTCCCGAATAGGCCTGATGGCCGATTATTCTGGGCAACATCTGTCGCAGTTGTGGATCTCCGGCGACATTGTCAATCGTCACCAATCGCAGAAAATCCAGATTGAGCAGCTTTTGTTGCTGTAGCAAAAATTCCCGAATGTTTTGCAGTTGCTGTTCATCCCCGGCTTCTAAGGCTCGAAATCCATTCTGGAATTCATAGGAATGCATCACTCTTTCTAGCTGCTTTTCCTGATGGTCCTGCACTGAAGATAGGGTATTTATTGCAACGGTAAGATCAGCCTTCACCTTCATAAAGAGCTGCTTGCCGGTGTAGCTGATATTCCAGTAGATAGTAATAAATACCAGGCTTACCAGCGTCAGCAGGATAGGCAGCAGCGTCAGGATCAGGATGCGATAACGCACCTTGGCCTGCATTTGACGCCAGGTTACACCAAAGATGCGTTGAAACAGGGACACTTAATCCTCCGCCTCGGGATCGGTATCGAACCATTCTTTATATTTACGGTCGAGCGTCTTACGGGATACACCCAGGACGCGAGCGGCGGCTGATTTATTGCCGTCGTTAGCATCTACCACCGCGGTAACATGGTCACGTTCTACGTCTTTTAAGGTCCAATCTAACGGGTAACCCGTTTGTACCGGCTGCTCCAATTTGGGCAATTCCTTCCAGTATTCTGCTGGTGGCTTCCCTAACAATAAGCAACGTTCAATCATATTGCGTAATTCACGAATATTTCCTGGCCAGGCATATTGTTGCAACTTGAGCAAATCTTCGTGACTCCACACCACTTCGCGCACTCCCAGCTCAGTGCCTAACTGGCGGGTGAAGTGGTGGGTTAACTCCACGACGTCTTCCGGACGATCACGCAATGGTGGGATCACAATATTCAACACGTTGAGCCGGTAAAACAGATCTCGCCGAAACTCGCCAGCTTCAACCTCTTCAGCCAGTTTACGGTTTGTGGCCGCGATCACTCGCACATCAATCGCCACTTCCTTTTCACTGCCAACGGGTCGAATCGATTTCTGTTCGAGTACTCGTAGCAGTGACGTTTGCATTTTGAGTGGCATTTCGCCAATTTCGTCAAGGAAGATGGTGCCGCCGGAGGCAAAACTAAACAGCCCTTCGCGGTTGCCTTTGGCACCGGTAAACGACCCCGCAGTATGGCCAAATAGCTCACTTTCTAGCAACTCTGGCGCAATCGCGCCACAGTTAACTGGCACGAAAGGGCCTTGGCGACCACTAAGCATATGCAATTGTCTGGCGACCAGCTCTTTACCCGTGCCGGATTCGCCCTCAATTAGGATGACCGAGTTAGTGGGGGCAACGCGTTCAATGATGCGCTTCACCTCTTTCATGGCATTGCTATTGCCGATAATTGAGGAGGAATAACCGATGGATACCTCACGCCGTAGCATCAGGTTTTCCCGTTTCAACAAGCGTCGCTCTATACAGCGATCCACCGACTTCATCATCTGATCCAGATGGAATGGCTTAAGGATAAAATCGGAGGCACCTGCCCGCAGTGCCTGAATGGCAACATCCATATCGGCATAGCCAGTCATAAAGATGATGTCAGAACGGCGATCCTGATCATCCAAGGCTTCGCGCCACTCAATACCCGAGCGTCCCGGCAGGCGAATGTCCACAATCAGCAGATCGAAATGGCAGCGACTGCGCAAATTTTCAGCATCTTCAATGCTGGCAGCGGTCTCGACCAACGCGAATTTTTTGGTTAACGCCTTGCTCAGGAAACTGCGCATGCCGGGTTCATCGTCGACAATCAGTACCGATACGGCGGATGGCAGTGGTTTTAATGGTGGATCAATTTGGCTCATAGAATTATTCGGCAAGACATTTTGACTCAGAAGCGTAACATTCTAGCATTGATGTTGCATAAATAGGTCAGTATGGGCCATATAAAAGCCTGTGTGTGACAAATTGTCTGGCTGGTTTTTAATAAGCATGTGATAAAGTTCACATTGCTTGCACAGTTCCGATTGAAAATTGCACAAAGTTGGTGCTGGCATTCTTATTGCTTCAACCGGCAGAAATAAAAATAGAAGGGTTTTTCTCTCAGGATGTGGAGACCTAGTCACTAATGTTCAAGGAGCAATTATGTTGAAACTGAAGCAACTGATGGGGTTTGTTGCTGCTGCAGGGATGCTGTTAAACGTCACTGCGTACGCCCAGGATACAAAAGTTATCAAACTGGCGACCACTACTAGTACCGAAAACTCAGGTTTGCTGGGTTATCTGCTGCCAAAGTTTGAAGCAGACACCGGTTATCAAGTGCAGGTTATTGCAACTGGTACGGGTAAAGCATTGAAACTGGGAACCCAGGGTGATGTGGATCTGGTGATGACCCACGCTCCTAAGGCCGAAGCAAAATTTGTTGAAGATGGTTTCGGTGTAGAGCCACGTGGCATTATGGAAAATGATTTCGTAGTGTTAGGGCCAAAAAATGACCCTGCCAAGATCCTCGCCAGCAAGACCGCTGAAGAAGCCTTCACCAAGATTGCCAAATCCGGCATTCCTTTCATTTCTCGTGGTGATGATTCCGGTACCAACAAAAAAGAAATTCTGATCTGGAAAGCGGCTAACGTGACTCCAGATTTTGCCGGTTACAAGTCTATTGGCCAAGGCATGGGCAAAACTTTGTTGATGGCCAACGAAATGCAGGCTTATACACTGTCTGACCGTGGTACCTATATCGCGTATAAAGGTAAACTGGATCTGCAAGTGGATTTTGATGGCGGCAAGACCTTAGCCAACCCTTACCAGGTTATCCTGATCAATCCTAAGAAATATCCAGATCTGAACCACAAAGGTGCGCGTGCGTTCAGTGACTGGCTGATCAGCGACAAAGGTCAACAGTTGATCAATGGTTTTGAAGTGCAAGGACAGCAGCTGTTTAAAGCCACTTATCACAAATGACAGAAGGCTGGCTAGCCCTGATACAGCAGGCGTTTCGCCTGCTGTTTACGCTGGACCCGGAAGTCTGGTCCATTATTTCTGTTTCCTTCTCCGTGTCGTTCGCGGCACTTCTCATCACGCTGATCCCGTCGCTTGTCCTGGGCTTTACCTTGGCATTTAGCCGCTTTCGTGGCCATTGGATAGTGATCAACTTAGTGCAGACGCTACAGTCAATACCCACTGTGGTCATAGGTTTGTTGGTCTATCTGCTGCTGACCCGCAATGGCACGCTGGGTGATCTGCGCTGGTTATTTACTCAAAAAGGGATGATCTTGGGCCAGATGATGATCTGTGCGCCAGTGCTGATTGCTATGAGTCATGCAGCGTTCACCAGTGTCGATAAGCGCGCCTGGGAAACTTGTCGTACCTTGGGTGCCAGTTGGTTAGGCGCCGTATGGATTATCTGCCGGGAATTGCGAGTACCATTACTGATGGCGATAATCGCGGCATTTTCGCGGATTGTCACTGAAGTGGGCTGTTCGATGATGGTCGGTGGTAACATTGATCACGTTACCCGCAATATTCCCACCGCCATTGCTCTGGAAACCAGTAAAGGTGATTTTGCTCAGGCAATAGCGTTAGGGTTGGTGTTGCTGATCCTGGCTCTGATCCTGAATTTTATGTTGGGTATATTGCGCGGGGCTGCCCAGCCTCGAAGTCATTAGGATGTAATATGTGCAGAATTATCGCCAGTGACATAGCGGTGTACTTTGGTGAACGGTTACTGTTTACCGCGCCGCAATTGTGTTTCAGCAAGCAAGATGTGATCTTTCTGCAAGGGGACAATGGTTCCGGCAAAACCACGCTGATGAAACTGCTCGCCGGATTAATGCCACCCACTCAAGGGCAAATCCGTGCTGAAGACTTTGGCGAAATTTCACGCTGGCGTAAAGATTCTTTGCTGGGCAAAGCGTTGTATTTGCACCAGCATCCCTACCTGTTTGAGGGCAATGTCAGCTACAATCTGAAATTGGCTCAACGCTATAGCGTGTTGTCTGCTGCAGAACAACGGCAACGGATGTCGTCGGCAATTGAACTGGCGCAGTTAGGTGACTTGTTAAAAGCGAATGCAGCGACTCTTTCCGGAGGGGAACGGCAACGACTGGCGTTAGCTCGTGCATGGTTATTAAAACCGGTATTGCTGATGCTCGATGAACCCATTTCCAATATGGATAAGGTGTCACAGCAACTGGTCTTCAGCATGATTGAAGAGCTGAAAAATCAGGGTACCGGACTGTTGCTCAGCAGTCATCAGGACTCTGAGTTAATTCGGTTATGCAATGAGCGCTGGCTGATTGAGTCACAAACAATTACAACTTCCCAATTATTTATTCCGGGTACCCCCGTGGAGTTGAACAGACATCATGTCGCAGCAGATTGAAGCAATAATCCTTGCTGGTGGACTGGCAAGGCGAATGGGTGGTGAAGACAAGGGATTGATTGAGTTATTGGGCAAACCCATGATTGCTCATGTTATTGGCCGACTTAAAGATCAAGTAAATAAGATACGGATCAACGCCAATAAAAATCAGGACAGGTATGCTGAGCTCGGTTTGGACGTCTTTGCCGATCAGCTGGAAGGTTTTCTCGGCCCGTTGGCGGGGATCTACAGTGGTCTGGCTGAATGCCAATCATCGCTGATGCTGGTGGTGCCATGCGATTGTCCGCTGTTACCCTTGGATTTAGTATCCCGCATGCAACAGCAGTTACTGGCCGCAAATGCTGATTTGGCGGTCGCCACTGATGGCGAACGCGATCATTCGGTGGTGATGCTGTTAAAGCCCGAATTACAGCAATCGCTAAAGACGTATCTGGAAACTGGCCAGCGCCGAGTTGAGAGCTGGTATGACGAATTTAACGTGGCCAGAGTATCGTTTGCTGATCAGCCCAACGCCTTTGTCAATGTCAACACGCATGAACAGAAACAGCAGTTGGCTGAGGTGATATCAAAAGCTTAAGAGGTTTATATGAGCACCGTTTTTCATAACCCGCTTCCCATTCCTGTTTTGGGGTTTTGTGCATACAGCGGCACCGGCAAAACCACTTTGCTGAAGCAGCTGATACCCGTACTTAACCAACGTGGACTGCGCTTGGCGGTGCTCAAACATGCCCATCATAATTTCGATGTGGATATTCCTGGCAAAGACAGCTACGAGATGCGCAAAGCCGGTGCCCGGCAGATGCTGGTGGCATCACATGTGCGTTGGGCCTTGATGACAGAAGATCCGCAGGAGTCTGACCCTGACTTAGTGCATCTGCTGCAACAGTTGGAAGCCGATAAAGCTGATCTGGTGTTAGTGGAAGGCTTTAAAAAACTGGCACTGCCCAAAATTGAATTGCATCGCGCAGCATTAGGTAAGCCGTTTATCTATACCGAGGATCCTAACATTCTGGCGGTTGCCTGCTGTGCCGATACCGAGTTGCCAGCACAAATCCCGCGACTGGATATTAACAATATCGCGCAGATTGCGGAT
Source organism: Shewanella sp. A32 (assembly GCF_029167175.1). Lineage (NCBI taxonomy): Bacteria > Pseudomonadati > Pseudomonadota > Gammaproteobacteria > Alteromonadales > Shewanellaceae > Shewanella > Shewanella sp. A32. The sequence continues at coordinate 159,903 of NZ_JARFTS010000003.1, read as the reverse complement.
TTCGTCTTGCAGTATGCCGCCGAATGGCAGCCCGAAATACCCAAAAGCAAATCGTTGCCTCTGGACGCCTGTGAAACCGGTGATGGTGACAATCTGTCAGTACGTCAGGGGATTGATAACATCCTGGCACAAGTGCAGCCGATTACGGCTGTCGAACCGCTGGCGCTGGATGATAGTGATAACCGTATTCTCGCGCGGGATGCCATCTCCCCGGTTAACGTGCCGCAACAGACCAATTCCGCGATGGATGGCTATGCCTTTGTCTATCAGGAGCCGCTGCCTGAGCGTTTTGTCGTGAAGGGTGAGGTATTAGCCGGTCACAGTTATGACGCTGAGCTACAGCCAGGCGAAGCGGTTCGTATCATGACGGGTGCGCCGCTACCGCGAGGCGCTAATGCGGTGCAGCCGCGGGAACTGGCCGATGAGACCGCTGGTTATGTGAGTTTTTCCGGCAAAATGAAATTGGGTCAGAACGTGCGGCTGGCCGGTGAAGATATCGCCGAAGGCGCAGTTGCCCTGCCCGCGGGCAGTCGGCTCGGAGCTGCAGAACAGGGGCTATTGGCTTCGCTCGGGTTTGCTGAAATTACTGCGGTGCGTCGTCCAGTGGTTGCCGTGTTTTCTTCTGGCGATGAGGTGTGTCAGCCGGGGAGCGAACTGAAACCAAACTGTATTTATGACTCCAACCGCTACACCATTAAGGCAATGGCGAAGCGATTAGGATGCGATGTTATTGATCTGGGCATTATTGAAGATTCTGAAGCCGCGCTTACGGCTGCTCTTGCCGGGGCTGCAGCTAAAGCCGATATGGTGATTAGCTCTGGCGGTGTATCAGTGGGCAACGCCGATTACATCAAAAAAGTGCTGGCGGCGATTGGTGAAATTCACTTCTGGCGTATCAATATGCGCCCGGGGCGCCCATTGGCATTTGGCAAAGTGAACGATGCCCTGTTCTTTGGCTTACCCGGTAATCCGGTGGCGACCATGGTGGTGTTCCTGATGTTTGTGCAACCAGCATTGCGTAAGCTTGCCGGCGAGCAGCATTGGCAGCCGCAATTATTGCCAGCGATTGCAGATGAAACCTTTAAAAGCCGTCAGGGCCGCACTGAATTCAGTCGGGCAATCGCTACCCTGGGTAATGATGGTCAGCTGCATGTGCGGGCTACCGGTTCCCAGGGATCTGGCATGCTCAGTTCAATGGTTAAAGGTAATTGCCTGGCTATCATTGGCGATCAGGATGAGCGAGTTGATGCCGGTCAGCCGCTTTATATTTTGCCGTTTGGCGCGCTGCTGTGAGGTATTGTTATGGGCCTCAGCGATGGTTTTTCTCGTAAAGTTGAATACCTGCGATTATCCGTAACTGACAGATGCGATTTTCGCTGTGTTTATTGCATGGGCGATAATCCCAGATTCTTGCCCAAGCAGCAGGTGTTGTCGCTGGAAGAGATGGCCCATGTCTGTCAGGCTTTTACCGAAATGGGTGTGACCAAAATCCGCTTGACCGGTGGCGAACCGCTGATGCGCCGTGATGTCACGCAGCTGGTTGAACGCTTAAATCAGTTACCTGGATTACGTGAGCTGTCGATGACAACCAACGGCTCGCATCTCACCAAACTGGCGCCCGCATTAAAAGCAGCAGGACTCTCTCGCCTTAACATCAGCCTCGATACGCTTAACCCGGAACGTTTTCAGGAACTGACGCGGATTGGTAAGCTGGAGCGCGTTATCGCTGGAATCGATGCCGCTTTAGATGCCGGGTTTGAGCGGATCAAGGTCAATGCAGTGATCCTCAAACAACGCAATGAAGATGAGATCCTGGCGCTGGTGGAGTTCTGCCGTGGTCGCGGTCTGGACATCGCGTTTATTGAAGAGATGCCGTTGGGCGAAATGGCAGAGCGGCAATCGCCACGTTATATGTCCAGTGATGATGTACAGCAGGCGATTGAGCAACATTATCCATTGACGCTGTCGAATCGGCGCACCGGTGGCCCTTGTCGTTATTTTCAGATGCCTGATAGCGATATCCATATCGGTTTTATCTCCCCTCATAGCCACAATTTCTGTAATGAATGTAACCGGGTACGGTTAACGGCGGATGGGCGGCTGTTATTGTGCCTAGGTAACGAAAACTCGGTGGATTTAAGGCAAGTGGTGCGTGAACATCCGGATGACCTCGAGTTGTTGCAGCAAACCATCGCCGAGTCATTGCAACGCAAGCCGCGTTCCCATCAGTTTGATCAGCCTGACGCGCCGCAAATTTTGCGTTTTATGAACGCCACTGGTGGCTAAGGTATTGTCAGTGCTACACTGACGCCAGGTTTCTCCGGGGTAGCAAATATGGCGTTGTCGCGCAGACAGTGGAATAACATCCTGATCATTGCATCAATCGTAATGGTCGGATTGCTAACACTGTTGGACAAACATACCCGCGATACCCCCAAGGAAACCGTACCGCTGTTTGATGCACAGGCGCAATTGGCGCAGTTACAGTTATCCGGGATGTGGATGGCGCGCAATGCCCGTGGTGAATGGCAATGCGACCCACAGGTGTTGAATTGCCAGCAATGGGTCGATAGCTGGTTACATATTCGCGTATCGCCACTATTAGCCGCGCCAGCACCTGATAATAAGGCCAAGCCACAAGAACTGTTGTTGCAGTTGTCTGACCGCGAAGCCCAGATCTGGCTGTTATTTCCTGAGACGGGCTTGCTGAAATCTGCTGCGGGTAATTGGTATCAGATCCCGCCAAGTTTACGCCCCGCACTGTTACCATTGCTCAATGCTCAGCCCCAATCGCATTAACTCCAAGAGATTGTCTATCTATGCCTGAATTACCTGAAGTTGAGGTTACTCGTCGTGGTATTGAACCCTGGTTAGTGGGGCAGACAGTACGTCGATTAGTGGTTCGTAATGGCAGTTTGCGCTGGCCGGTACCAGAGTTGGCCCAGCAAATTGCGGGTCAAACGATCTGTGCCGTGCGTCGCCGCGCTAAGTACCTGTTACTTGACACTGAAGCGGGAACGGCAATTGTACATTTGGGCATGTCTGGCAGTTTACGCATTCTTACCCGCGCGACGCCACCAGCAAAACACGACCATATCGACCTGGAGCTGGAGAACGGCCGAGTGCTCAGGTTTAATGACCCGCGTCGTTTTGGTGCCTGGCTATGGTGTCAGTTGCCGGAGCAAGCGCATCCGCTGCTGTCTCATCTGGGGCCAGAGCCGCTGACCGATGCCTTCAGCCCTGCTTATCTGCAACAGGCGCTTCGTGGGAAAACGAAAGCCATTAAACAGTGTTTGATGGATAACGCCGTTGTGGTGGGCGTGGGAAATATCTACGCCAATGAAGCCCTGTTCGCTGCGGGTATTCACCCGCAACTGCCTGCGGCAGCCGTTAAACCCGAGCAGTTACTGCTGCTGGTCACCGAGATCAAAGCGATTTTGGCACGAGCCATTGAACAGGGCGGTACCACTCTTAAGGATTTCGTCAACGCTGATGGTAAACCGGGTTATTTTGCACAGAAGTTGCTGGTTTACGGTCGCGGTGGTCAGCCGTGTTTGCATTGTGGTAAGGAATTATCTGAAATTCGTCTCGGTCAACGCAGTACCGTATTTTGCCCTGTGTGTCAGCCCACGGCTCGTAAAACAAATACATCCCTAAAAGCAAGCAAGTCCCTAAAAACTGGTCGCTGAAATCGGTATGGGATATCGCAGCAGCATTAGTGAAGCGACTGTGACGGAGTGTCATTATTATTGTTATATAAGAGATAATGCTAGACATTTCATAGCATTATGTATAGTTACCAGACCAATAAAAGCCGTTAGCCTGAGCGACTCTCCCTGCTGTTATAAGGATGAAGGGTGGCGACCTATTTCAGAGCGTTTGCCCGTCAATAGTATCTATTGTGGTATTACGGCGATTTTGGCGTTATTGGCGGGATACTTGGGGTTTCATGTCACCGGACTGGCGGATACCGTAGCTGCCAAGGCGTTTTGTGAGGTGTTACCGTTACAAATCACCGAGTCCCCACTGCAACAATGGCGTGCTGAAGTCAGTTATTCGAATTGCAACACCGGGCATCCGCATCAGTGGTACAGCTATTTAACATTAATCGACAAAATTTCTGGTAAGCGATATTCGGCGCTGATGGTGGTGAAGGGGCACCACGAACCACTGGCTGTCGACTGGCTGGCTGATGGTCAGCTGCATGTAAGCGGTGTTCCGGCTAATGAGCGGGTACATTTTGAGCAACCGATCATCCGTGAGATTTCATTGGTCTTATCACCACAATAATTTTTTAGATCTGCCATTCAACAACTGTTAAACCAACAAGTTAAACGGTATGTTACGCTAGCATCTGCCGACGGGGGTCGGCACAGTTAGCGGTGTGGAGATTGCAGCTTTGGAAAAAGATATTCGTGTTGTGTTGTCGGACTGGTTGGCGCGGCTAGGTGTTAACAGTGAACCTTCGGGTTGGCTGGCAACATCAATTCTGATCCTGAGCAGTCTGTTGGTCGCGGCTATCGTTTATATCATCATCCGTCGCGGGGTGGTACAAGCGATGAATCTGATGATTGTGCACTCCAAAGCCACCTGGGATGATATCTTTTTGAAGCACCGGGTGTTGGAGAAGTTGTCATTGCTCGCTCCGGCAATAGTGCTCAATTCTTTAGTGCCGCTGGTGCTGACAGAACATCGGTTGGCCAGCGGTCTCATCGACAAGCTGTTGAGTATCTGGCTGGTGGTGGTGATGGTCCGGGCGTTGTATGCGGCGATGGATGCCATCAATGAAGTCGCAGATGTCAAACTGATCAGTCGGCGCCTGCCTATCAAAAGCTTTGTGCAGTTGTTTAAACTGTTCCTGTTTTTCGTCGCGTTGATTGTCAGTATTTCGGTGCTGGCAGATCAGTCACCTATTTATTTCCTCAGCGGCTTGGGTGTCGCCACCGGTTTAGTGATGTTGGTATTCAAGGATACCATCTTAGGGTTTGTGGCGGGGATCCAGCTGGCGGCTAACCGAATGGTCAGTCCGGGGGACTGGATCCAGATGGATAAGTATGGCGCAGATGGTGCTGTAGAAGAGGTATCGCTCATCACCGTTAAAGTGCGTAACTGGGATAAAACCATCACCATGATCCCGGCTTATGCATTGGTTTCGGATGCGTTTCGTAACTGGCGTGGCATGTCGGAATCGGGTGGCCGACGCATCAAACGTGCGTTGAATATTGATATCAATTCCATCCGCTTTCTGACGGAGGCAGACCGCAAGCAACTGGCGAAAATCAACTATCTGAAAGAATACTTGCCGAAAAAAATCAGTGAGCTCGGGCAATCCAACGCCAAGGTATCGGATATGGATATGCCGGTTAATGGCCGCCGGCTGACCAATGTCGGCACTTTTCGCGCCTATCTGGTGGAGTATCTGAAACACCATGACAAGGTGCATCAGGATATGACCCTGATGGTGCGGCAGTTGGCACCAACGACAGAAGGATTACCGCTGGAACTCTATATCTTCACTAATGATACCCGCTGGGTAAATTATGAAGAGATCCAATCCGATATCTTTGACCATATCTTTGCCATTTTACCGCAATTTGATCTGCGGGCATTTCAGGCGCCAACCGGGAATGATATCCGCAGTCTGCGGGGTGTGCCGCTGGCAGACAAATAAGCGTTGGGTAAGCTGTCATGCGCCAGTTAACTGATAGTAGCTTGTTGATTATCTTGAAAAGAGTTACAAGCAACTATGGATAAGGATGGCGCATGACAATTTGGCGAACCTCGTTACTAGGCTGTGGCATTTTATGCCGTTGCATGGCGACAGCGGTGCCTACTGATGACATTATGGCGTTGCTGCCACTTCAAGATGACTTGGAATCTGGGCGATATCAAGGCCCATACGCAGGGATACTGGCCCAATGACAAGGGGCGTTTTGTCTCAGGTAAACGCTGTGTCAGCGGTTGGACGGCGATACTTAGCACCTATCAGCAAAATTACCTCGATAAGAAAACCATGGGATAACTTTGCTTGCAGGTGGGCGCTGTCCACATGCTCAGTCATTATGCGGCGTTAGTTGTCGGACAATAGCCATTGCAACAGCCCAATGCGGCGCCGTCAGGCAAAACCATAATGAACAACGGGTTATTGTCTATGACCACACATCATTACTGCTGAACATCAACGCGAAATGGCAAAGTGGAAACTCTCCTGCCCCAGCACTTTGCCATCGCTGTTATACCGCACCTCATGGAAATGGATCTCCCCCGCATGATTCTGTAATAGTAAGCTGGTGCTGCGAGTCCCATATTGCGGGTGCCGAATAAAAATCGCTGATAATTTCTGTTCCCATTCACTATCAATGCCGGTGTCCGGTAATTGTGCGCTTTCTGCTTCGGTATCATCCTGCATAATGTCTAGCAATGTGGCGTAATCCAAAGGCGCAGCACCGGCAATTTTTTGCTGCAATGCCTGCGTTCCTCGCGCCATCTTCGGCCAGATGTCATCAAGGGCGCCATTGCTGATCGCATGAAAGCCGGGTGTCAGTGGCTGCAGATTCTCACCAAGACTGTTATAGCAATACAAATGGTCAGCATCGCCGTAAAGCAGATTGAAGGGGTTATAGTCTTGTTGGTGCTGCTGTAACCACTGGGGACTGACAGACTGGCTGAGCGCCCGAATGACCAGTTCACCACGGCTACGGCAATTATCGCGGAGCAAATGAGGTGCGCGGATATTGGTGATCGCCGCCAGGGTGCCTTGCCTATTTACGCCTAACCAACTGCCTCCAGCGCTCAGGTCTTTACCCGCCAGTAGTTGCTGCTGTGGCGGCCAGAAATGTGCCGCCTGCGAAGGCCGATGATGGTATTCATCCCGATTAGCACACAGGATTAGTGGATAATCTGGGTGTTGCTGCAATGCGACAAACAGAATACACATCATCAATCTCCATCAACTTATGGTCGCAGCATAGCCTGCCTGACCCCAAAAGCCCTAACTCAGTGATGATGTTCCGCGTGACTGTGGTGGTGTGCAGCGGTATTAGAAAGCTGTAACTGCGGTTTTAGTGCCCGTAAAAATCGTCTCGGTCCCTGGCGTAATAAGCTAATAGCAAACAGGATCGCCAGTAACATTAACGAGATAGTGCTGATCGTTGTTTGCTGAGGTAGCAGCAACTGCCACTGTGGCTGCCAGTAAGTTGCTAATCCTAATATGACAGCTAATACTGCTAACGCCAGCGACTTTTGAAGCAATGACAACACTCGCAGTTGACTGATGCTGAGCAACTGAGCACCACAAAGGCACATCACCAATGCCGGTGAATTCCAACCGCTATAGGCGAGGGTAGCAGCCATGACGGTGCTGCCAAGCGGGCTGAACTGCAATGGAATGAAAACTAGCGCGAGTACAGCAACTTGTACCCAATTGTTGTCTAATGGTACCGAAGGATGGCCGATTAAATTGGCCAATAACAGACTGAGCAGAATCCATGGCGCGCTGCGATCAACACCATAGCTGAAGCCAAATGCCAAAGCGCTGGTGTGTGGCCGCGGCAGTACATCTACTGGCGTTGCTTTAAGCACAGTCAGCAACCCGCCCACTAATAACAGTGACAGCAACTGTAGTCCTGCAAAGGCGGGTCCCAGTAATAGCAGCGTCAATAACAGAACTTCGGGGGCGGCCAGTCGTTGCAGCCATTGCAACAGTGGATTTTGGCTATCAGGTTTCAGATTACATGCATAACGCAGCGCCGCGGCAACGTGGGCCAGTATCAAGGCAGGAGCCAGCATTAATAACCAGTCGACAAGTTGCACAGATTCATGGGCGTGTTCGTGGGCATGTTCACCTGAATCCATCAGCATCAGTACGGTCAGTAACCCTAAACCCAACAAACTTCCGAATCCGGCATACAGTTCGTAATGGCCGTTGCTGTCATTGTCATTACCATGTGGTTGATGCAGCACCACATGCAGAATAGAGCCAGTGACAAAGGCTTGTAGGTAGACGGTATTGTCCAGGCTGAGATGTTGCAGGAGTTGCTCCCCGGCGACATAGCCAACACTGGTTAATAACATCATCAGTACCAGCACGGCCCATGCCCAACGTGCACCGGCATGAGGTTTTAACAACCACCAGATGGCCAATCCTACAGGTAATCGATGCAGGATCACACCAAGTGCCAACAGACTGTAATTGCTGTCCTGCTGTGCCAGCACAATGGCGCCACCATCAGTGACGGTGTGCAGCAACAAACCGGTGATCCCTAAAATCAGCGTAACGTTGTGAGTGAGGTCCGAATAGCGATGGAACAACTTTTCGCTGGCAGAGGGTCCCCAGAGTCCGAGTACCACAAATACCAGTGCCAGCAAACCACCATGCTCCAGCAGTTCTGGCAGAATATGCACCAGTACCAGGCCACCTAAGGAAACGAAGATGAAGCCATCCAGTCCTTTATGCAGGCCGCTACCTGATGATAACCAACGATAAAAGATCGGACCGAGCAAAAGGGCCACGCAGCTGGCAACAAGGTATAACATGGGTACCGTTAATGAAATTGAAAAGCGTTGTAGTATAGCAAGTGTGCTGATAATGAGCAGCAGGTAATTTACTTGCCGCCAGAGAAAAATATCCTGCCAAGAATGCCGAAATTCCGTTAGAAAACCTATACAATATGCCACCTTGTTGAAATCTGCCGGGCTGACAAACCATGGATATTCTGTCTGCTGCCGTGATGTTATTCCTGATTATGGATCCGCTGGGTAACTTGCCAGTTTTTGCTTCGATATTACGGCATATTGATCCGAAAAAGCGCCGCCACGTGCTGGTCCGCGAACTGGTGTTCGCGCTGGTCATCATGTTGATGTTTCTCTATGCGGGTGAGGCTATTCTTAACTTCCTGAATCTACGTTCTGAAAGCGTCAGTATTGCAGGTGGTATTATCTTGTTCCTGATCGCTATTCGCATGATTTTCCCTCAGCCAGGCGGCATTGTTGGCTTGGCGGCTGGTGAAGAGCCGTTTATTGTGCCGATGGCCATTCCGCTGATGGCCGGCCCGTCAATCCTCGCTGCTTTGATCCTGCTGGCGCATACCGACAGCAGTAAGATGCTGGAATGGACCGTGGCTTTGGTCTCTGCTTGGGCAGTTAGTGCATTTATTTTGTTGTTTTATAAAGTATTCAATAAAATACTTGGCGATAAAGGTCTAACCGCCGTTGAGCGTTTGATGGGCATGGTGCTGGTGATGATTTCCGTACAGATGTTCCTTGATGGTATCGCGCGGTATCTCTCTTCAGTCCAATAACCTTGCGAATTTGCCGCGCTGAGCTGGGCCTCGTTAGCCCGGCTTAACTGCCGCTGAACAATTACCCTTTTTTACATCTGAACTGCTTGTCTTCTATTGTTGTCTACAGTTAATGTGATGTTCCTGAGTTGTTATGGGGGTGTTCAGTGATCAGTCGCTATTCTATTCTCGGGCTGCCTGTAGCATTTATGCTGATGGGGGCCAGTGCCTGCCAGTCTTCGCCTCAAGCTGAAAATTCCACGACACCTGCGCCAACGGTCGCGCCAGTGCCATTGACGCCCTGTGGGAGTGGTGCCCCGCACCTTGATCGCGAGAAAATCAAACAGTTGTTATTGGAGCAAGGTGTGCTGACTCCAGAGATGACGCAAGAACAGCAGCAACAGATCCTCAGTGACTATATTCGCAAACGCCAACAAGCTTACAGCAAATGTAAAAAGGAGCCCAAAGCATGAACCGTAGAGATTTGCTCTCCTTTATTAGTGGTATCAGTTTGCTGTTTGCTGGCGGTATCAGCGCTGCTCCAGCCCCACGAGATCCGGCGATTGCCAATCAACAACAGATCCTCTACTGGCTGCAAAAAAGAGGGGAATTGGCGGTTGATGCCTCAGACTTAGCGAAACAACAGGCGCTGGCGTCATACATGGCGGCCGGCAAGTTGACAAAAGAGCAGTTAACCGTTGTCAGCCAGCAACAGCAATTAATGAAAACGGCATTGCTGCGCAGTCAGAGTAGTGGCCTTAGCAGTAAATTGCAGCGGGTATCCGCGGCTGATGCGAGTGTAACTAAAACAGTGAAAGTGTTAGCGGTGTTGATCGATTTTCCTGACTTGCCGTATGACAACAATCGGTTAACGTCTGCCGATACTGACATGTACTACAGCAGTTATCCGGCGTCACACTACAATGATTTGTTGTTCTCAGACGCTGGCTTTAGCGGCCCCTCAGGGCAGAATCTGGAGTCGGCTTACCAATATTACCAAGCCGTGTCCGGCAGCACGTTCTATTTTAGTGGTGCGGTTAAAGGCTGGTTTACCGCTAGCCATGATGCGGCATATTACGGTGCGAATGATCCGGATAATAACGACAGCGACATCCGTGCCACGGATTTAGTGGAAGAGGCCGTGGCCAAGGCCGCCGCGACTATGTCAGCCGATGAGCTGGCACAATATGATGTTGAAGACCCTTACGACCTTGATGGTGATGGTGTCCTCGATGAGCCCGATGGCATTATCGACCACGTGATGGTGTTCCACTCCAGTATTGGTGAGGAGTCTGGTGGCGGGGTGTTAGGCTCTGACGCCATTTGGTCGCACCGCTTCTATGTGCCATCGTCTGGTGGCTATGGTCAGCTGATCCCGGGAACGTCAAAACGCGTGTTTGGCTACACGATTCAGCCAATTGATTCCTCCGTTGGCGTATGTGTGCATGAATTTGGTCATGACCTGGGGTTGCCAGATGAGTATGACACCGGTGCTGTTGAGGATGGCGAGCCGGTAGCCCTGTGGTCCTTGATGTCGAGCGGCAGTTGGACTGGGTCTCCTGGTGGCTCAGCGCCTTCTGGGTTTAGCCCTTATGCCCGTGACTTTTTACAGCAGCGTTATAAAGGTCTGTGGCTGAATCAACAGACTATTGACTACTCAGCGTTGACCGCAGATGGTACCGATGTTGTGCTGAATCAGGCAACAGATGCAAATAATATCAACCAATTGGCGATAACCTTACCGGTTGGCACTGTGGCTATAACCGCACCCTACGCTGGCGCATATCAGTATTATTCAGGTGAGGGAAATAACCTGAATAACGCCATGTCCTTTGATGTGCAGTTGCCAAGCAGTAGCAGTTTGACCCTGACAATGAAAGCTCGCTGGGATACCGAGAAATATTATGATTACGCTCAGGTACTGGTCGACGGTGTGGCAATTGCCGGTAATTACACGCTCAGTAGCAATAGTATCAACAATGCAGCCAACATCATTACGGGCGACTCCTCCACGTTATCGGCGGCTGATAATAATGGCTGGGTAACGCTCTCTTATGATCTGAGTGCCTATGCGGGACTGAACAAGCAGATCAGCCTGGTTTATAAAACCGATGAATCGCTCGGTGGTGAAGGTTTCCAGATAGATAATCTGTTGATTAATAGTGGGTCTAGCAGCGTGTTTTCCGACAACGCGGAGCAGGATAATGCGGCGGTCACTTTAGGTGGCTTTATCCGCACTGGTGACACCCGTCCAGGCAAAGGTCGCAGTTATCTGGTGCAGTTACGTAGTTACAATGGTGTGGACAGCGGCTTGCAGTTGGCAGCTTATGATCCTGGCGTGTTGGTGTGGCTGCGTGATGATGAAGTCAGTGATAACAATGTTTCCGAGCATCCCGGCAAAGTATTCATTGGGGTCGTGGATGCTGACCAACACGTGATAGGCACAGAATCAACGTTAGTGCAGGTTCATGACGCAGCTTTCAGTCTCTACAACCAGAGTTATTACCCTAATGACAGTTATCGGTTAGCAAATAGCTTTTTTGATGACCGGGAGGATTACAGCGGTTCAACAATGCCGCAGGCTGGCATTATCCTACCAGCCCTGGGTGTCACCATTGAAGTGGTGTCGCAGGAACAGGACTCCAGTCAGGCCACCGTTCGTGTCGCGTTGGCTGGAACTAGCCAGTCATCGGCTCTGGCTGCTGGTATCAGTGTTTCTGCACAAAATACCACGGTGAGTTTCAGCGGTAGTGCTAGTGGTGGCACGGCGCCATATAGTTATCTATGGAGTTTTGGAGACGGAAATAACAGTAGTGAACAGAATCCAACGCATACTTACACCTCAGCCGGGACATACACTGTGGCGCTTACGGTGACAGATGCTGCCGCTCAAACGACCACGATTACCAAACAGATCACGCTCAGTTCCACACTAACGGCTGCCTTTAGTAGTAGTACCAGTGGCTTGACCGTGCAGTTTACCAATCAGAGTAGCGGTGGCAGTGGCTCCCTTAGCTACAGCTGGAGTTTTGGTGATGGGAGCAGCAGTACCCTGATGTCTCCGACGCATACCTATAGTGCAGCGGGGAGTTACACGGTCACATTAACCGTTAGCGATAGTAATAATGCCAGCAGCAATGCCAGTACCAGCGTCACCGTTACGGCTCCAGCTTCCAGTACTAGTAGTTCTGGTGGTGGTAGTATGGGTCTCTGGTGTTTGCTAGGATTAGCGTTGACTGCCTTTGGACGGCGTAAGTCATTACTCAGAACAGTGGTGGCAAACGCTTAACCGCTTCCGGTAAAAAGAATTCCGCCACCACTAATGGCTGCTGCCGATAACTAAAGTGTCGGCGGCGGCCCCAGATTTCGGTTACCCCTTCGACTTGCCCGAGGGCACGAGCCAGCTGTTGGATATTACCGGTTGCTGGGGCTAATCCCCATTCCATCATGCCCGCATGACATTGCGAGTTACTGAACAACAACTCACCTAATGGACGGTTACCAAGATGCTGCAATTGCTGTTGAGATAACGTCAGCGGTGCCAGCGTGCGGGCAAATATCCAAGGTCGACCGTCAAGGCATAGTAGCACCTCACGGATCCAAAGTTGCTGGGTGATATCCGGCCATTCTCCCGGTAACGGTGTGAGTTCACGTTCTCCGAGCAATTGCACTTCAAATTGTTCACAGCACTGCTTTAACCGCTGCGTCAGACTACCATCAGCGATGAGCCAGTCTTTCAGTGGGGAAACAGGAAAAGATACTTGGTGATCAACAACCCATTGGATAATATCACCAAAAGGAAAGCTTGAACTGGTCAGATTCATCAGTTAGCCGATACAATAGGTAGACTGACGGAGTCTAGCACGACTGGTGCTCAGGCTAAACCGGGGAACTTGCAGTCGCCAACAGGAGTGATGCCATCCCATGAAAAAATTACTGTTACTCGCATTATTGACGATGATGGGTGCGTGGCTACCAGTGCATGCCGCAGAGACTGAAAAAGAGCAACCTGCAGCGACTGAGGACAACTATGCTTACTACGGTTTCGAGCCGGAAATCGTCACGAACTACATCTCTAACCGCAAGAAATTAGGATTTGTGCGCATCAGTGTTGAGTTGATGGTGAAAAATCCCGATGACCTGTTGGAGATCCAGCATCATGATCCTTTGTTAAGGTCGGCAATTGTCGAAATTCTCGGGAATCAGACTGAGGATAAGGTGAAATCCCTCACCGGCCGCGAAGAGATCCGTAAAGAATGTTTTGACACCGTCAACCGCTTGCTGCAGCAAGAAACCGGCAAGGAGTTGGTGGTCAACCTGTTGTTTACCAGCTATCTCTACGACTGATCGCCGTTAATGATACCAACGAAATCGCCAGTATTGCGGCGGGATAAGGGATTGCATCCGCGCAATCGTCATCGGCAAGGATATGATTTTGTCGCGCTGGCTAAGCAATACCCGCCGTTGAAATCACACTTGCTGACTACTGCTTACGGCCAGCTATCGATCAATTTCAGCCAACCTCAGGCGGTTAAAGCACTGAATGCCGCCTTGCTCAAACAACATTATGGCATTGTTGGCTGGGATATTCCGGCCGGTTATTTGTGTCCGCCGGTGCCTGGTCGCGAAGACTATTTGCATCATTTGGCCGATCTGTTAGCCGATGGCCACAAAATTCCCCAAGGGCAACAGACCGTAGGGTTGGATATTGGCACAGGGGCTAACGGTATTTACCCGTTACTCGGCAGCGCCATTTATGGCTGGCAATTTGTTGGCAGCGATATTGATGCGCAGGCGCTACAACATCTGCAACACATCATCGACCGTAATTCCCAAGCGGCCAAGTTGATAAGGTTGCGTCATCAGCCGCAGTCGCAGCATATTTTCGACGCGGTCATTCAGTCAGAAGACCACTTTGATTTCACCATGTGTAACCCGCCTTTTCACCGCTCGGCGGCGGAGGCTAGACAAGGTAGCCAACGCAAGCTCCACAACCTTGCTACCAATCGTGGTGAAAAAGTGCCGCATAAGGTGTCGCTGAATTTTGGTGGTCAAGCAAACGAATTGTGGTGTGACGGTGGTGAAGCCGGATTTTTACGGCGGATGATTGCCGAAAGTCAGCACTATGCTGCACAGGTCTTGTGGTTTACCTCGTTGATTTCCAAGTCTGAAAATTTGCCATTATGCTATAAATTGCTTGAGCAACAGCAGGTGGCAACTGTGAAAACATTGCCGATGACGCAAGGTAATAAGCAGACACGCATACTGGCCTGGAGCTACCTGAACGATAAAGCCCGTCAGCAGTGGCGACGGAGCAAACCCCGTCCTGACTGATAAAAAAGCCCGCGGTTGCGGGCTTTTTTAATCTGATCAGTGTTACTGCGGACTCCACAATAACTGACCACAGTCGGTCAGATCATAGCCGCCCAGCATCGCTGCCATCTGCCTGGCCGCTGCGCCAGACAACGACTTGAATAGCTGCTGTAATTGACGGCGGAAATAGATGCCCTGTGGCATCACGAAATCAAAGGATTCGGTTACCAGTGGCACAAAGCCTAAACCACTTTCCATTGCGACCGCCTGACAACCAAAACCGATGTCGGCATCCCCACGTGCCAGATAGCCTGCTAATTCGCGTTCGCTATAGGCCGTCAGCACTATGTTCAAATCCTTGATACTGCCGCCGCGTTTCAATAGCCAGTGTTCAAGATGTTGTTGGCTGCCAGCTCCACCCTGACGATTAACCCAGCGCCACGGCAGGTCAATGACTTTATCCTCTTCCTGACACAGATGATGCAGTTCCGGGCGGACGATCAGCCCCTGTTGCCGGTTATAGCCGTGCACCATAATCCACTGCTGATGATTCGGATAGCCTTTCAACAAGGCGGTATGGCGCACATTCCGTTCTTCAGCGCTGCCCCAATGCAGGGTACAAACATCTGCATAGCCTTTAGATAAAAGCTCCAGTCCCAACCGCGAACCCGTAGCGCTGTAACTGATCAGCTCCCGACTGCCGACTTCTGCCATCAACCGGGCCACTTGCATTGATAACAGTGGATCGTCGCTGCCGGTGATCAGCAGTCGGTCAGATAACATGCCGCTATGGCAGGAATCCATCAGCCAGCGGTCGATCAGGATTTTGGGGAATAGCCATTTGCCAGTGATTTTGGTGGCTGGCAGCATCCGGTCATTGGCCATGGCGTAGACTTTTTTCTCATTGAGATCGAGATATTCAGCTACCTGCTTGGCACTCATGTATACCAGTTCACTGGGTTCGGTCATTGCTACTCCTGCGAAACCTTAAGGTTAACGGCTTGGGGTTCATCAAAGTCGATATTGTCAGCGCCATGATATACCAAAAAATGCCGTCCCTTGGCACGTGCAATCATAGTGATCCCAAGCTTTTGTGCTAACTCTAACCCCATTTGGGTTACGCCACTGCGGGACAGCAATACTGGAATGCCCATTTTGGCGACTTTAATAACCATTTCTGAGGTCAATCGGCCAGTGGTATAGAAAATCATATTGCCACCACCTTGTTGTTGCAGCCACATCTCGCCTGCCAAGGTATCGACTGCATTATGACGGCCGACATCTTCCACGAAGGAGTTAATGACATCACCTTCACACAAGCCACAACCGTGCACTGCGCCGGCATTTTTGTAGGTGTCGTTATACTGGCTGATATTGCGTAACAGGCTATAGATCATGCTTTGCTTTAAGTGGGGTTGCGGCAAGCTGATATCGTCCAGCCCCTCCATAAATCCACCAAACACCGTCCCTTGACCACACCCGGTTGTGACCGTCTTTTCAGCCAGCTTGGCATCCAGATCTGTGGTTTGCTCTTGCGTAATGACCGCGGCAGAGTTGACATCCCAATCGACGATGACAGATTCCAGTTGCTTGATATCTTTGATGAATCCCTGATTTTTCAGGTAACCCAATGCCAATGACTCTGGTCGGGCACCCAAGGTCATCAGCGTGACAATCGGTCGCCAGTTAAGATACACAGTAAGTGGGCGCTCACAAGCCACCGATTTCTGTTGTATTGTGCCAGTTTCATCGACGGCGGTGACATTGATTGTCAGCGGTACTTCGGCGGCGGTTTTTATCAAATGCAATTTGGCTTGGGTCATGATCGGACTCATGCAAAAAATTAAGACTCAGATGATAGCAATAATCATACCCGCTCAGAACCGAACGTATAAATGCGTGATCCACGCCAATGCTCCGTGACTCGGGAGCGTATATTGTGCAAAGTGTCATTCGAGGTGCGACATATTGTCCGTTACCCTGGCCAGAATACTTGACCGCTATCAAAAAATATTTCGATTATGCGTTTGGTTTATTTTTTGCATGAGCCTATCGTTAACCCTGTAACCCGAAAATAATGACTCGGGAGGAAGAATCCTTATGCAGCATACTCAAAGCGTATGGCCCATGTACGTTTCACTGAAAAAGGTGGAAAAGCAAATTGGGCGCTGGTTGTCGGAAAGCTGGGAACTTGATCAAGTGGTGCCCGGTACTCACGAAGCCCCCGCCGGAGCCACCCTGGTGTTACTGGAACTGTTTCTTGATGAACGCGCCAGCTATCGACTGAATCTCGATATGGATAATCCCATGCTCTATGTGGTGTGCGATGAGTTGGAAGATGGCACCTGGGTACCCGCCGCGATTTCAGCAGATCAGAATGTGGCTGCAGGTTGTCTTGAAGGTGATACCCCAGTGCTGAATCTGCCGATGCCCGAAGCGATCGCGTGCTGGATTGAGGCATTTATCTCTGAGCATGGAGAAGTGGAAATCTCTGCTCATCGTCGTAAACATGTGAATCGCCGTAAGGAAGTGGCCGAAGAACAGCGGAGGCATTGATGGCGGAAGAGCGCAGTTTTCTCAGCCGATGGGCCCAGCGCAAACAGCAGGCCCAGCAAGGTACGGATATTCCCGATGAGCCAGAAATTGTGGTGGACGACGAGGTTATTGCATCTTCGGTCACTGCGGAAACCGAGACAGCGATATCGGTGGCAGCACAAAATGTGCCAGCGAGTGCTACCGACACTGACTCGCTGCTGACTGCGGACGATTTACCCGATCCGGATAGCATTGAAATCGGCGGCAGTTTTGCCAGCTTTATGGCAAATAATGTTGATCCCGATGTGAAGAAAAATGCATTGCGTGCATTATGGAAACAGCCGCATTTCAGCGAAATTGATGGCATGATGGAATATGCGCTGGATTACAGTTGTCAGCCGACGCTGAGTGCTGAAGTATCCAGCCAGTTGGCCAAAAAGGTCTTTCGTCATTTGCTTGAAAAGACTGAGGATGCGGTAAAGGATACAGTCACCGAACTAGCCGATGCGCCAGCAGTTAACAGTGAAGTATTAACACAACCGCCAGCAGAAGAGCACTTGGCGGACAATTTGGACGAGCGCTTGACGGCAGATAGCCAAAATGCCGCATCTGTAGTGCAAACCTCGGACAAAAGAGTTGTTTGACGTCAGTTTAGCAGTATCCAAATACCATAATTATGGTATGTGAATTGCTGATAGTTTCAATAAATCAGGTTGTGGAAAAGTTTATAAATCAATAAGAAAAGCATAGAGATACTAACAATCACCACAGCCAAATACCTGTTCAGGAACGCAAAGTGAGCAATAGTGTGAGCAACAGCCCCGCCCAGCAAGCGCTGCGGCAGGTGCGTAATGAGGTAAAACAGCAGACTCGTATTCTGCAAAACCTAATCCCGCCCACCGTCAGTTACACCACAGAGGGGAGTGTGTTGGTGATTGGGCCTGAGGATCTTGCCAGACTGGCCGCGGACAAATTGTCCGGTATGGCTGGCAGGGTCATTTTAGCCAATGAGCCGATCACCAGTCAGGATGAAGCCCATCTGGAAAAAGTGATGGCGGCCGCCGAAGATGTAGAAACCTATTACAACAAAATCATGTCTGTAAAAGGGTTTTTGGGGCAGTTTCAGGTCACTGTTGAACATAACGAGGGTGTCGCTGAGTTAAGCAAAATTGCCCTACGCAAGGCGCATTTTGATCTGATTCTCGATTTAAGCCAGACACCACTCATTCAGTTGGAAATGCTGCCCCCTGGCTATTTTTATGTCGGTCAGGATCCCGAAAAACTCGCGCAGGCGTTAGAAGAATTGCCACAGATGGTGGGACAGTTTGATAAGCCGCGTTATGTGAAAATCAATGCGGATATCTGCGCCCATTACCGCAACGGCATCAATGGCTGTAATCGTTGTCTGAATTTCTGTCCTGCGGACGCGATTAAAAGTGTTGACCAGCAGATAGCCGTAGACCCGTACCTGTGTCACGGTGCTGGCAGTTGTAGTAATGCTTGTCCTACCGGGGCACTGACTTACGACCTGCCAACCCCACAAGCCCTGCATTCCTACCTGAATAAGCTGATCAATCGTTTTATCGAGAAATCGGGTACCGCACCGGTGATTCTGTTTCATGATGCAGCGCAAGGTGCAGCATTAATCACCGATGAGCTGCCTGGTGATGTATTGGCGGTAGAGCTTGAGGAAATCACCGTTGCTGGTATGGACCACTGGTTCGCGGCGCTGGCCTGGGGGGCGCGTCAGGTACTGATTTTCAATACCACCGCCACGGCTCCCAGTCTAACCCAGATGTTGCAAGGCGAGCTGCAACTTGCCAATACGCTGTTGCAAGAAATTGGTCAGCCGCAACGTATCTCTTTGATTGGTGAGCAGGATCTTGCAGATCTGTGGCCTATACTTGATAGCAGCTTGAGCTGGCCGGTTATGGTGCCAGCGACATTCGCCGCTGACAGTAAGCGCGCGACATTATTCGCGGCTCTGGATTACCTGAATGACCATGGTAAACAGGCAAAGCAGTTGCTACCTATGAGCAACGTGCCTTATGGCCGGGTTAAGGTGAAGACGGATGACTGTACCTTGTGTATGTCATGTGTTGCGACCTGTCCGACCCAAGCGTTACAGGATGGTGGTGATAAACCGGCACTGTATTTTGTCGAACAGGATTGCGTGCAATGTGGTTTGTGTGAAGCCGCTTGTCCAGAAAAAGTGATCAGTCTGGAACCTGCGATTAACCTAGATAAGGTGAATCGCCAGCAGCGTCAGACATTGAAAGAAGAAGCGCCGTTCGAATGTATTCGTTGCGGCGCGCCATTTGCGACCCAGTCTATGGTGCATCGGATGCTGGAGATGGTCGGAACCCACAGTGCGTTTAGTGCCAATATTGAACGCCTGAAGATGTGTGGTGATTGCCGGGTGAAGGATATGTTTGAAGAGATCCTCAACGACCCAGAAAAGCAACTGAGATAAGAGAGCCGTTATGACCGAAACAACAAAGCAAATATCCGAAAACGATCAACTCAGGGCCGACATTTATCAGCTGCTGGCGGCGTTGCTTAGACGCGAGCCCACTCAGGAGTTGTTGCAGTTTCTTGCTAATTTGGAAGTGGATGCCAACGAAGACAATGATATGACCCGCGCCTGGCTGGCATTAAAACTGGCGGCGGCACAGTTCAAACCAGAACAACTACAGGATGAATATTTCAACCTGTTTATTGGCGTCGGCGCTGGTGAAATTCTGCCTTATGGCAGCTGGTTTATGACCGGCTCGCTGATGGATAAACCGCTGGCATTGTTGCGTCAAGACCTGATGCAACTGGGGTTTGAACGCCAGGAAGATGTAAAAGAGCCGGAAGACCACGTAGCGGCACTGTTTGAAGTGATGAGTGTGTTAATCCTTGAAGCACCATCACATCAGCAACTGGGGTTTTACCGCCGTCACATTGGCAGTTGGATTGTGCGCTTCTTTGACACACTTTCACGTTGTCAGAGTGCTGCTTTTTATGCCGTGGTTGCGCAATTGGGTCGCGCATTTTTTGAAACCGAAATCGCTGAATTTGAACGGCTGGTGTTAAGTACCCCTGTGGTCGATACCTCAGACGTTCAGATCCAGCCTAAAGCCAGTGAAATGGCTTGATTGACAGGTCTGTGATCTAACAGATCATGCGATGTGGGAGTTCGCTCCCACTTACATTAAAACAAGGAGACGCTATGAAGAAGCAAGCTTCCGATATGAGTCGCCGTCAACTGCTGAAAGCATTAGCTATCGGCAGTGCCGCCGGAGCTGTAGCCACTGTGAGTGGTCAAGCAATGGCAGCTGCGCCAGAGGCTTCAACTGAGCCAAAGCCGCAAGACGGGTACCGTGAAACCGAGCATATCCGCAGTTATTACGACACTTTGCGTAGTAAATGATAAAAAGGAGTGTGTGAGATGCGATTAAACCGTACATCCGAACAGGTACCTGTGGCTGAAAAGCCATCGTTGGGCCTGAATCGCCGTCAGTTTCTTAAGTCTGCGGGCTTAGCCACTGGTGGTATTGCCGCTGCGTCCATGCTTGGGGCTGGAATGATGCGCAGGGCTGAGGCAACTGAAGTGCCTCATGATGCACCTACTGAAGTTAAACGTACCATCTGCTCCCACTGTGCTGTAGGTTGTGGTCTTTATGCCGAAGTACAGAATGGCGTGTGGACTGGCCAAGAGCCCGCATTTGACCATCCATTCAACCGTGGCGGTCACTGTGCGAAAGGGGCTTCATTGCGTGAAGTGGCTCATGGCGACAAGCGCAACAAATATCCAATGAAGCTGGAAGGCGGTAAGTGGAAACGTTTGAGCTGGGAACAGGCCATCAACGAGATTGGTGACCAGATGCTAAAAATCCGTGAAGAATCCGGTCCAGATTCCGTATATTTCATGGGTAGCGCTAAGTTCTCTAACGAGCAGTCTTATCTGTACCGCAAACTGGCGGCTATGTGGGGCACTAACAACGTCGACCACTCAGCCCGTATTTGTCACTCTACCACTGTAGCCGGTGTGGCCAACACCTGGGGTTACGGTGCGCAAACCAACTCTTTCAACGACATGCATCACTCCAAGCTGATCCTGTTCGTTGGTTCAAACCCAAGTGAAGCTCACCCGGTTGCTATGCAGCACGTATTGGAAGGGAAAGAGCGCGGCGCCAAAGTTATTGTGGTTGATCCACGTTTCACCCGTACTGCAGCCAAGTCTGATGAGTACGTGCATATCCGTCCCGGCACCGACATTCCTTTCATCTATGGTCTGCTGTATCACATCTTCGAGAATGGCTGGGAAGATAAAGACTTCATTAAATCACGTGTTTACGGTATGGAACGTATCCGTGCAGAAGCCGCCAAGTACACCCCTGAAGAAGTGCAGAATGTTGCTGGCGTTAGCAAAGAGCAGATGTTCCGCGTCGCAAAGATGTTGGCTGAACACAAGCCTGGCACCATCGTTTGGTGTATGGGTGGTACACAGCATCACATCGGTAATGCGAACACCCGTGCTTACTGTATCCTGCAGTTAGCCTTGGGTAACATGGGCATCGTCGGTGGCGGTACCAACATTTTCCGTGGTCACGATAACGTGCAGGGTGCAACTGACTTTGGTCTGCTGTTCGACAACTTGCCAGGTTATTACGGCTTGAGCACTGGTGCCTGGGGACATTGGTCCCGCGTGTGGGACCTGCCAGCTGACTGGGTTGCCAGCCGCTTTGACCAAGGTGAATATCTGGGCCAGAAGCCACAAACTTCTGCCGGTATTCCATGTTCACGTTGGCACGACGGTGTACTGGAAGACAAAACCAAGATTGCACAGAAGGACAATATCCGTCTGGCATTCTTCTGGGGTCAGTCTGTTAACACCGAAACCCGTGGTCGTGAAGTGCGTGAAGCATTGAACAAGATGGATACCGTGGTAGTGGTTGATCCACATCCAACTATGGCCTCTGTTATGCCTGAACGTAAGGATGGCGTGTATATTCTGCCAGCCTGTACTCAGTTTGAGACCTACGGTTCCGTCACTGCTTCCAACCGTTCACTGCAGTGGCGTGACAAAGTGATTGAGCCGCATTTCGAATCGCTGCCTGATCACACCATCATGTATAAACTGGCGAAGAAATGGGGTGTTGAGAAAGAATTCTGTAAACACATCCAGGTCAACAATGACGAGCCGTTGGTTGAAGATGTTACCCGCGAATTTAACCGCGGTATGTGGACCATCGGTTACACAGGTCAGAGTCCAGAACGTCTGAAAGAACATCAGAAAAACTGGGGTACTTTCGACTTTGATTCACTGGAAGCTCCCGGTGGCCCATGTAAAGGCGAAACCTACGGTTTGCCTTGGCCTTGTTGGGGTACTCCAGAGATGAAACATCCTGGTACTCAAATCCTCTATCGTACCGATCGTGAAGTCCGCTTCGGTGGTGGTAACTTCCGTGCCCGTTATGGGGTGGAACACGATGGTGTGAATATCCTGGCTGAAGGTACCTACTCAAAAGGTAGCGAAATCCAGGATGGTTATCCTGAGTTCAGTGACAAGATGCTGAAGCAACTTGGCTGGTGGGATGATCTGACTGCCGAAGAAAAGACTGCGGCTGAAGGCAAAAACTGGAAAACTGACCTGTCTGGTGGTATCCAGCGTGTTGCCATCAAGCATGGTTGTATCCCATTCGGTAACGCCAAGGCCCGTTGTATCGTGTGGAACTTCCCGGATGATATCCCGCTGCACCGCGAACCGCTGTATACACCGCGTCGCGACCTGGTAGCGAAATATCCGACTTATGAAGACCGCATGGTGGCGCGTCTGCCTACCTTGTACAAGTCAATTCAGGAGAAGGATTTCTCTAAAGATTTCCCAATGATCCTGACTTCCGGTCGTCTGGTGGAATACGAAGGCGGCGGTGAAGAAACCCGTTCTAACCCATGGCTGGCTGAATTGCAGCAGGAGATGTTCATTGAAATGAACCCTGGTGATGCTGCTGACCGTGGCGTGCGCAGTGAAGACGATGTTTGGGTACATAGTCCTGAAGGCGCACAGATCAAAGTGAAAGTGATGGTAACTCCTAGGGTACAACCTGGTGAGTGCTTCATGCCTTATCACTTTGCGGGGATCTTCGAAGGTAAGAGTTTGGTAGATAAATATCCTGAAGGCACAGTGCCTTATGTTCAGGGTGAGTCTGCTAACACCGTATTGACTTACGGCTACGACGTGGTGACACAGATGCAGGAAACCAAAACCAGCCTGTGTCAGATCACCAAAGCCTGACCGTACTTGATGAGGAGATAAGCCACTATGGCAGTCATGAAATTCTTATGTGACACCAAGCGCTGCATCGAGTGTAACGGTTGCGTCACAGCCTGTAAAAACGAAAACGACTCCGCTCTCGAGTGGGGTATCCAGCGTCGCCGCGTGGTAACCATCAATGATGGTCAGCCCGGCGAAGCCTCCATCTCAGTTGCTTGTATGCACTGTACCGATGCGCCTTGTATGGCAGTTTGCCCGGCAGACTGTTTCTACCGTACCGAGGAAGGCATTGTACTGCATAACAAAAACACCTGTATCGGTTGCGGCTACTGCTTCTATGCTTGTCCTTTCGGGGCGCCTCAGTTCCCGAAAAAGACCGCATTTGGCAGTCGCGGTAAAATGGACAAATGTACTTTCTGTGCGGGCGGTCCGGAAGAGAACTTCTCCGAGCGTGAACACAAATTGTACGGTGCCAACCGTATTGCAGAAGGCAAGTTGCCTATGTGTGCCGAGCTTTGTTCAACCAAAGCGTTGCTCGCCGGTGATGCCCAAGTGGTATCCGGTATTTACCGTGAGCGTATGGCCCGCCGTGGCGCCAGCCCTGATGTGATCTGGGGATATAACCCCAAGACTGGTGTGATCAACTAAGAGTGAACCGGGACGGAGAAATCCGTCCTGGCGAGGAGTGACTATGGTAATCAAATCACTGCGTAGCCTGTTCGCTCTGATGTTGTTGGTCTGTGGTATGGGGCTGTCAGCGACAGCTTTTGCCGCCGATGAACAGTCCAGTCAGCAGCAGGCAACTGCGCAAACCAGCGAAGCCGATCTTTGGCGTGCGGTGCGAGCCGGTGATACCGGAACCACCACTGCCAAAGGGGTGGAGCGGGGCGTGTTGATTAATGTGACCGGGGAGCAGGGACGGGAGATCCGCAATAAATACGTGACACCCGTAATGGGTTTTGCTGTTGTTGGCGTATTTGGTGCGTTTCTGCTGTTTTACTTTGTGAACGGTCCAGCGCGGTTGAATGATGGCTTTTCCGGCAAGATGGTATTTCGCTGGAGTAAAGCGGATCTCATTCTCCACTGGTGTGTGGCAATTAGCTGTCTGACCCTGATTTTCACTGGTCTCAATATTATGCTGGGTAAGCATGTGTTGCAGCCAATGGTTGGGGAAGGCAGCGGTATCTGGGCATCACTGATCTACGGCTCTAAAACTATCCATGATTGGGTGGGACCATTCTTTATCGTCTGTTGGGCGATATTGGTGGTGAAATGGATGCCACATCAAATGCTCAAGGGCTACGATTTCAAGTGGTTCCTGACCGTTGGTGGTTATTTCAACGTCGGCCCGCTCAAGGGCAAGCATGCCGATTCCGGTTTTGCTAACGCCGGTGAAAAAGCCTGGTTCTGGACGCTGGCAATCTTCGGGTTGTTCATCGCCATTTCCGGGGTAATGATGGTATTGCCTGGCTTGGATCTGCCACGTGAAGCCTCTATGGCAGCGTTGCTGGTTCACGGTATCAGCGCAATCCTGATCATTGCCTTCACCATCGTGCATATCTGGATGGCTACTGTCCTCAGTGAGGGTGGTATGGAATGTATGGTTTCTGGTTATTGTGATGAAAACTGGGCTATGCAGCACCACAACCTGTGGTATGACGAAATCAAAGCTAATGGCACGCTGAAATATCGCGAATAATTGCAATTTGCTATATAAAACACCCCGGCTTGCCGGGGTGTTTTTTTTCATCTGCTGGGCTGTAGTTAAGCTACAACTGATTAACAAATTGCAGGTGTAATCCCTTAAAAATGTAAGGATTTAAATCTGCATAAAACATGATGTAGTTAACGCTTTTTGTGACCCTAAGCGCCACGGTCACAGCAATACTGCGCCAGATCAATATCTGTATTTCTTTGTTCTCTTATATTCCCCGAGCCTAATGATAATCCCCTATTCAATTGATTGAATTTTGGTCAAATTTGGTCGGCTTTGTGAATGATTCGTTAATTCTCAAATGCCGCATTTCCCTCGTATCTCGCATGGATGAACCAACCCAGGAGTAACAAAGTGAAAGAGCAGAAGCCCGATCTGCAACGCAGATCCCTGCTGAAAGCCCTGACCATAGGCACAGCTGC
Source organism: Shewanella sp. A32 (assembly GCF_029167175.1). Lineage (NCBI taxonomy): Bacteria > Pseudomonadati > Pseudomonadota > Gammaproteobacteria > Alteromonadales > Shewanellaceae > Shewanella > Shewanella sp. A32. The sequence continues at coordinate 134,379 of NZ_JARFTS010000003.1, read as the reverse complement.
CGGCGTAGCCGTTGCTGCCTCCCAGGTCTCTGTGGCACAGGCAAATGAAAGCACTGATAACGCTACCACCCATCAGGATGGCTATCGTGAAACAGCGCATATCCGTAATTATTACAATAGCCTGCGTTAACCCAGGAGAAATTAAGCGATGAAGTTAACTCGCACTTCCACCGTCGCCGCTAAGGCCGACACACCAACACTGGGGATTAGTCGTCGTCAGTTTATGAAAAGCGCTGGTATCGCCACCGGCGGTATTGCAGCTGCGTCATTCCTTGGTACCGGCATGATGCGCCGCGCAGAAGCCAAAGAAGTTCCACATGATGCGCCTATTGAAGTAAAACGCACCATCTGTAGCGCTTGCGCCGTAGGTTGTGGTTTATACGCTGAAGTACAAAACGGTGTATGGACTGGTCAGGAACCCGCATTCGATCACCCATTTAACCAAGGCGGCCACTGCGCTAAAGGTGCAGCACTGCGTGAGCACGGTCATGGGGAAAAACGCGTTAAATATCCAATGAAGCTGGTAGACGGCAAGTGGAAACGTATCTCTTGGGAAACCGCCATTGAAGAAGTCGGCGACCAGATGCTGAAGATCCGCAACGAGTCAGGTCCAGATTCTTTGTATTTCATGGGGAGCGCCAAGTTCTCTAACGAAGGCTGCTACATGTACCGTAAATTTGCGGCCATGTGGGGGACTAACAACGTCGATCATTCAGCCCGTATTTGTCACTCTACCACTGTAGCCGGTGTTGCTAACACTTGGGGTTACGGTGCGCAAACCAACTCATTCAACGACATCCAGAATACCAAAGCGATTTTCTTCATCGGTTCAAACCCGGCTGAAGCACATCCTGTGGCAATGCAACATATTCTGCTGGCGAAAGAACGTAACAACGCCAAGATCATCGTGATTGATCCTCGTTTCTCTCGTACTGCAGCACACGCAGATCTGCATGTGAATATTCGTCCAGGTACTGATATTCCATTCATCTACGGCATGTTGTGGCACATTTTTGAAAACGGCTGGGAAGATAAAACCTTCATCGAACAGCGCGTATTCGCCATGGATGAAATCCGTAAAGAAGCCAAGAAGTTCCCACCTGCTGAAGTGGCTAACATCTGTGGTATCAGCGAAGACTCGCTGTATAAAACAGCCAAACTGTTTGCTGATAACCGTCCAGGTACTGTGGTCTGGTGTATGGGGGGGACTCAACACCACATCGGTAACGCCAACACCCGCGCATACTGCATCCTGCAGTTAGCACTTGGTAACATGGGTAAACAAGGTGGCGGTACTAACATTTTCCGTGGCCACGATAACGTGCAGGGTGCGACTGACCTTGGTCTGCTGTTCGATACCTTACCGGGTTACTATGGTCTGACTACCGGCGCCTGGAAACACTGGTCTCACGTATGGGATCTGGATTTCGACTGGGTTAAAGGCCGCTTCGATAACGGTGAATACCTTGATCGCGTCCCCATGAACACTCCGGGGATCCCATGTTCTCGTTGGCATGATGGTGTGCTGGAAGGCAAAGCTAAACTGGCACAACGCGACAACATCCGTATGGCATTCTTCTGGGGACAATCCGTCAACACTGAAACTCGTCAACGTGATGTGCGTGATGCATTAGACAAGATGGATACCATCGTCGTCGTTGACCCAACACCAACCATGGCCGGTGTTATGCACCGCCGTAAAAACGGTGTTTACCTGTTACCAGCTTGTACCCAATTTGAATCTCGTGGTTCGCTGTCTAACTCAGGCCGTTCAATACAATGGCGTGAACAGGTCATTGAACCGCTGTTTGAATCCAAAAATGACTTGGAAATCATGTACCTGTTGTCTAAGAAATTAGGCTTTGACAAAGAGTACACCAAGCGTATGCAACTGGATGAAAAAGGCATTCCATTAGTGGAAGACGTGACCCGCGAAATTAACCGCGGCATGTGGACCATTGGTATGAGTGGCCAAAGCCCAGAGCGTATCAAAGCGCACACCCAGAACTGGGGCACTTTCAGCACTAAGACCCTTGAAGCCGAAGGCGGCCCATGCAAAGGCGAAACTTACGGTTTGCCTTGGCCATGTTGGGGCGCACCAGAGCAGAAACATCCTGGTACGCAAATTCTGTACAACACAAGCAAACATGTGTTGCAGGGTGGTGGTAACTTCCGTGCCCGTTACGGCGTGGAATACCAGGGCCACAACATTCTGGCCGAAGGTTCTTACTCCTTGGGTTCAGAAATTCAGGATGGTTACCCTGAATTCTCCGACAAGCTGCTGAAGCAACTTGGCTGGTGGGATGATCTGACTGCTGAAGAAAAAGCCGAAGCCGAAGGCAAAAACTGGAAGACTGACTTGTCTGGCGGTATCCAGCGTGTGGCGATGAAACATGGTTGTATCCCATTTGGTAACGCGAAGGCCCGTTGTATTGTGTGGACCTTCCCTGACCAAGTGCCAGTACACCGCGAACCGCTGTACACACCACGTCGTGATCTGGTTGCAAAATACCCAACTTATGACGACATGCAGGTACATCGCCTACCCACACTGTACAAGTCAATCCAGCAACAGGATATGACTGGCAAATACCCACTGGCACTGACTTCTGGTCGTTTGGTGGAATACGAAGGTGGTGGTGAAGAATCCCGTGGTAACCCATGGTTGGCTGAACTGCAACAGCAGATGTACGTGGAAATTAACCCTGCTGACGCTGCTGATCGTAGCATTCGCAACGGTGACAAAGTATGGCTGGAAGGCGCTGAAGGCGGCCGTGTGCTGGTACAGGCCATGGTTACTCCGCGTGTTAAACAGGGGGTTACCTGGATGCCATACCATTTTGCCGGTGTCATGCATGGTGAAAGTCTGGAAGCGAACTATCCGGAAGGTACTGCACCGTATGTGCTGGGCGAATCTGCCAACACTGCGCTGACCTACGGTTATGACCCTGTGACCCAGATGCAGGAGACCAAAGCGTCCCTGTGCCAAATCGTCAAAGCTTGATTGCAGCGTAAGTGAGGAGAATTGCCACTATGGCTACCATGAAATTTTTGTGTGATACCAAACGCTGCATCGAATGTAACGGCTGTGTCACCGCTTGTAAAAACGAAAACGACTCCGCGCTTGAGTGGGGTATTCAACGTCGCCGTGTAGTGACTCTGCACGATGGTCAACCCGGCGAAGCTTCTATCTCTGTTGCCTGTATGCATTGTTCTGATGCGCCATGCATGGCTGTGTGCCCGGCAGATTGCTTCTATCGCACCGAAAATGGTGTGGTGCTGCATAACAAAGACAAGTGTATTGGTTGTGGTTACTGCTTGTACGCTTGTCCGTTCGGTGCGCCACAGTTCCCGAAAAAAGGCGCATTTGCTGCTCGTGGCAAAATGGATAAATGTACTTTCTGCTCTGGCGGCCCAGAAGAGAACTTCTCTGAAGCTGAACGTCAGAAGTACGGTTCTAACCGTATTGCAGAAGGCAAGCTGCCAATGTGTGCTGAATTGTGTGCGACCAAGGCGCTGCTCGCCGGTGATGCCGAAGTGGTTTCCGGTATCTACCGTGAGCGTGTGGCCTATCGTGGCGCTGACAACTCAGCCTGGAAGTAAGCCGTCCGTACAGAGATAACCGACCTACTCCTTGTGGGTCGGTGAGAGAGGTTTTTAATGAACAAATGGTTCAAACAACTGGGTTTAGCCGCTGCGCTGCTGTTTAGCACAGTGAGCTTTGCCGCTGAGACCCCGGCCCCTGCAGCACAACCAGAAGCGGTAGTGGCTGCGGTGCAGGCTCAGCAATCGGAGTATTCACAGCTGTGGACCGAACTTAAAAACGGCGCTACCGGGTATACCACCTCCCAGAGCCAGTTTCATAACCAGCCGATCAATAGCTATGATCTGCGGGTACTGGAATTGCGCAGTGGCTGGTTGGCTCCAGGTCTGATGCTGGCACTGTTCGGCATGATCATCATTTTTGCCCTGTTTATCATGGTTAACGGTATTTCCAAACTGCACCATGGTTTCTCCGGCAAGATGGTCCATCGCTGGTCAAAACTGGATATCTCTATCCACTGGTTAGGGGCGATTCCTTGCCTGACCTTGATCCTCACAGGCTTAACTCTGCTGGCAGGTCGTTTTTTCCTGCAGCCGGTGGTGAGTGAAGGATTCTGGGCTGGCGTGGTGTATTTTGCCAAGCAAGTACACAACGTTATGGCGATCCCGTTCATGTTCGGCTGGTTGCTGATGACCCTGATGTGGGCGAAAAACCAGATGCCGAAGATGTATGACCTGAAATGGTTCCTAGTGGTGGGTGGTTACATCAACTTCGGACCCTTCAAAGGTAAACATCCGGATTCTGGCTTTGCTAACGCCGGTGAAAAGATGTGGTTCTGGACCTTCGCCTTGTTTGGTCTGGTGATCTCTGCTTCTGGTATGTTGCTGCTGTTCCCGAACCTGTTCGAGCCCAGCCGCACCCTGAGCCTGATCTCCCTGATCCTGCACGCGATCAGCGCTATCATCATTTGCGCGTTCTCTATCGTGCACATCTTCATGGCGACTGTGATGTCAGAAGGTGGTATGGAATGTATGATTTCCGGCTACTGCGATGAGAACTGGGCGACCCAGCATCACAACCTGTGGTTCGATGAAATCAAGGCTAACGGCTCATTGAAATACCGCGAATCCTGATTTTCAATCTGAATTAAGCCGCGTATCACACGCGGCTTTTTTTATGCCACACACCTAGCAGATTTGACCTTAATGGTTGACATTTATTCGTAATAGCTAAAACATGACAACCTTAACAAAACCGGGCGACCATAGCTGATAGGTGATGCTAACTTCTAGCCAGTTCACGTTTTGCAAAAGACTTAGGATGTACCCTGCAAACTCGAAACGCTGCCTTGGATAGTCACTAACTAGTTGTGGTATTTAAGGATTATGTAACCCAGACAGGAACCGTTATGTCATCTGTTATCCAAACTCTCGATCAACAACTGGTATCAAGCTACCAATCCAATATCACAGTACCTAACTGGATGCTGCGGGCGATGGAAGGGGTGATGCACTACTACGTTGATAAGAATCTGAGACTGGATACTATCTCCGCCGATATCATGCCGGCGCCGGTAGAGGGCAAAAAGTACATGCTGTACGCCCATGTGCCGTTCTGTCATACCCTGTGCTCATACTGCACTTTCCACCGTTTCCTGTTTAAGGAAGACAAAGCCCGTCGCTATTTTGTGGCGTTGCGTAAAGAGATGGAAATGGTCAAAGCCTTGGGTTATGACTTTGAGTCCATGTATATCGGTGGCGGTACCACCACGGTGCTGGAAGATGAACTGGCGCGCACCATTGAGCACGCCAAGACGCTGTTCCCGTCCATTAAGGAAGTTTCCTGCGAATCCGATCCACAACATCTGGATAGCCCTGGTTTCAAACAGTTGAAAGGGCTGGTGGACCGCATGTCCATCGGCGTACAGAGTTTTAATGACGATATTCTGCGGATGACCGAACGTCTGGAAAAATTCGGTTCAGGTCAGGAAACTTTCGATAAGATCATGGCCGCCAAAGAGCTGTTCCCGATCATCAACGTTGACCTGATCTTTGGCTTCCGCGGGCAGACTGATGAAGTGATCCAGCATGATCTGGATATGGCGTCCCGTCTTGACCCACGGCAGATCACCACTTATCCGCTGATGGTCACTCACCAGACGCGCAAGAGTGTAAAAGCCACGCTGGCTGCTCCGCATGCCGACATGGCGAACCAGTACCGGATGATCCTCAATACCCTGGTCGGTCAATATAATCAGCTCTCAGCCTGGGCCTTCGGTAAAGCCAACAACGAAGGCTTTGACGAATACGTGATTGATTATGATGAATATCTTGGCGTGGGTTCCGGTTCCTTCAGTTTCCTCAATGACACCCTGTACGTGAATACCTTCTCGCTGCGTAATTACGAAGAACGGATCAAGAACGGCAAAATGGGTGTTGAGCAGCAAAAGAATTACAGCCAAAAAGATGTGATGCAGTATCGCTTCCTGTTGGGGATGTTTTCTGGCCGTCTGTCGCGTAAATACTTCCGTGACACCTTTGGCGTTAACCTGGATACCGCGCTGCTGAAAGAGATGACCTCAATGAAATTGATTGGTGCGTTGAAGAATGATCCCGAAAATCCAGAAGAGCTGATCGTCACCGACAACGGCAAGATGATGGGGCTGTTGATGATGAAAGAATTCTACTCTGGCATGGATAACGTACGGGCACAGCTGCGTAAACCACTGAAACCTTGTGATATGTAACGATTTTTAAGACGCCGTCTGGCGTTGGGGGCGTAAGCCGGAAGGAGGGAGTAAAGCGTTGCTTTGCTCCCTTTTTTGTGGGTTGCAGATTGTATTGGGCAATCTGTAATTGTGGGCAGCTATACCAAGCCGCCGCTTGGTTAGTTCGGTACCGCTGCGCGATGGCAACCTGCGGTTGCTAGAGCTGAGGCTAACGCCTTGCAAACTTCGTTTGCAAAAGATGTATGGCTGCGCCATACCAAGCTGCGCTTGACAACGTCGTGAGCTTTCGTGCTCACACTGCGAGCCTAGACTAGGCTGGCGCTTTGCAAGCTATCGCTTGCCAACGTCGTGGAACTACTCGTTCCACACCTGAGCCAAGGGGCGATGCTCGTCCCTCGCCCCTTGGAACCCCGACGACGCCCCACGTCGCGAAACGCTTCGGCGCTTTTGGTTTGTCATTTTCGCAAATCGCCGCCAACTCGGAATCCATTCCTCGGCCCGGCTTCTTCGACATCCTGTCTCGATTGCTCAATGCCGGCCCAACGCACCTACGCTGCGCCGAAGGGGAATTGGTGTTGTCTGAGTGTTGCAAGCCAATTTTGGGACAGAAGCTTGTTAGAATCTTCGCTCTAATTAGTACTTTTTGGGATAAAAAATTCTATTGATTAACGCTCAAGCTGTGGGGCCTTCGCGAAGCGAAGCGGAGGTCCCACACGAGCGCCTTGTTATACCTATATTTGCTTGAGGTCATTTCTCATTTGCTCTCTGAGCTCAGCTGCTTTTGCCTTGGCAATCTCACCAAACTGCTGGAGTTGTGCCATGTTGCTATTAGCCAAATCTTGGTCGTTGGTTATGGTGATTTTGACTAAATCAGACATCATTTTCCCGGATGCCTCGAACAAGGCCGAGTATATTCCTTTGATTTCATCAAGTAGCGTTGCTACTTGATCACTTGCTGTGAGCCTAAGACTGTTTGTTTCTGATTCGATAACGCCAAGCTCTTGCATTCCATCTCTGGTGATTTTTGAAATTTTCTCGGAGAACTCAATAGTAGCTACTGTCGCCGCTGCCTCATCACCTCTTGACGAGGCCTCTAAATACGATGACATGAACTCATTCATGATGGGCATAAAGACATCGTGATAATCTGTTTGATGGCGATTATGAATAGCATCAATATGCCGAAAGTACGCCTCATATTGGGAGGCCTTCATTTCAAATACTTTCTTTCTTCGCTCCAGATCTAGGTCGAAGGACTGCTTCATGCCTATAAGCTCTTTTTCATGGCGTTTTTTATTGAAGTAAACGAAACCCAACCATAACGCATTAACCAAGCCAAATGCCCATGCAAAGTATTCTGGTTTTTCTGATATTACTTTGAAGATTTCTTCCATGCTCTGAATCTCGGTTTAGGTATAACGCCTTTGTAATGGGTACGTGTTGTTTGCGCGTCCCAGCCAACAACTTGTTGGGCGAACTTAACAAACTTGTTACATGCTTTCACCGTAACTTAGCTCCACATTTCCCACAATAATGGGGCGATATTTGGACTCCTGGTCGTCCTAATGCTCTTGGAACAGCATTGCACTTAGGACACCTATACCATTTGTAGAATCCCGTAATACAAATAGCCAATCCAACGAAAAATGGAATCGCTGGATTGATATAAGTATCTGCAAAGTAATTGATTGCGATAACCCCACCGAAGATAACAAAAGCAACCAACACAGCTATGGTCACCTTTCTTTCTCTATTAGCAAACTCGTTTATTATTCTTAAATCTTCCATGGTCAACTAGGCATATAATGCCCCGCTAAACAGTGAGCGTTAGCGAGTCCGGTGGAGGCCACGCTTTTGGGGGGGCGCAACGAATTTGAGTGGCTTGTTAGAAGTGGACTTACGCACGGGACACCAGTTCTATTTTTTCGTTTTCTAAAGAGATTTGTTCGTAATGAACTAGGCCACCAATATCGGTATCAATCATTACCCCCGTCTGAAGGCAACCCCATCGCTCTCTTGGATAATCAGCGGAGTATCTATCTCCATCAATATCCGCTACAACTAGTCCCTTGTACATCCCACTAATCAGGACGTTGTCACCGACTTCTATCTGCGTTCCATCCATGTATTTCATAGTAACTTCTAACGCCATTACTAATGGGCGCATAAACGCTTGGCTGAATCGCCACAGTTAATCTAACCACTTTGCTGCATTACTAAAATTTGGTCAATGCCCTGATGCTAGAGTTGTGCAAACGTCAGGCCGATAAAACGTTTTGGCAAAAGGTTGTTATTCCGAAAATGCAGACAATGCCATTTCCCCTTCGGTGTTGCTGAGGATGTTGCTGAAAAATGGTGTGGGTGAGGCTTGGATGCCGAAGCTCGAAGGTTGAGCAGGATGCGAATCCTGAGTGTAGCCATTTTCAGCATAAAGCCGAAGAGTTGTCAGCGACGTTGGGCGTCCTCGGGGGTTATAAGGGCAAATACTCATCTGCGATGAGTGAGCTTATGAGCGTGAGCCAAGGATGGCGAGCAGGTCGTTAGACAAGGATGTCGTTCGAAGGACGAGCATTGCCCCCTTGGCCACAGTGTGAGCGCGTTAGCTCACAACGTTAATGCATCCATGCAAACCCCCACCGCAGGTGCTGCCGACTGGCGAGATAAACTTGAATCTGATCGTAATCGCCCATACTGAGATAAGTACGCCGCATTCGTAAAATCACATGTTGAGTGATTGATAAAATTAGCACCATTCAGGAGATCTGCATGTCGAGTCAGTTTCACTTTTATCAGCCCAAGCAAGATCATGGCTTGGCGTATAATCCGCTGAAATCGATTGTTGCGCCGCGGCCGATTGGCTGGATCTCCAGTTGTAATGCTGATGGTGTGGCGAACCTGGCGCCTTATAGTTTTTTCAATATGTTTGCGGATGTGCCACCGATTATTGGCTTTTGTAGTTCGGGTTGGAAAGACAGTGTGGCCAATATTGAGCAAACCGGTGAGTTTTGCTGGAATCTCGCCACTAAGCCGTTGGCGGCGCAGATGAATATCAGTTGTGCTGGCGTTGCTAGCGAGGTGGATGAGTTTCAATTAGCGGGCTTGGTAAAGGCGCCGTCGCAGTTGGTGAAGGTGCCGCGGGTGGCGGCAAGTCCGGCATCGTTTGAATGTAGGCTGACACAATTGATCCGGCTGCAAACGGCGGCGAAACAGCCGATGGACAATTGGCTAGTGCTGGGTGAAGTCGTGGGTGTACATATCGATAAGCGTTTTATCAAAGATGGCATTTATCAAACCATTGCGGCTGAGCCGATCTTGCGTGCGGGTGGTCCGGCGAGCTATTTTGGTATTAGTGCCGCGACCGAATTTGAGATGGCGCGGCCGTCAGTTACTGAGTAGAAAAGCGGAGGTCATTGTGGCATCAGGTTGGGCACAAGATGGGGCTGAGCAACAACAGATCGACAGCACTGTTGAAGATGCGCTCGCCCGGGTGCGCGGTGAGCTTCCCAAGGGCGAAAGTCTGACTGAATGCGAAGAGTGCGGCGACACGATCCCAGAGGCGCGACGTGTGGCGATTCCGGGTGTGCGCTTGTGCGTGAATTGTCAGGCAGCGCAAGACAAACAACGTCAGGCCTTTGCGGGGTATAATCGTCGGGGTTCCAAAGACAGTCAGTTACGCTGAAGTTGTTCTCGTAAATAAGCCGGACAAATGCCCGGCTTTTTACATCTGCTCTGTTACTTGTTCAGTTTTACTGGCCCATTAATATCGTCAAAGTGCACATCGCCAGAGCCCGCGCTCTCGATATTCAGCCCCAGAGTGTGGCGCACATCAATGTCGCCGGAACCATCATCAATGGTGACAGTGCCTTGGACATTTTTAACGGTCATACCACCAGAGCCATCATCAATCCGAATATCGCCAGCGACATTACGGATGTTGATGTCACCAGAACCATCATCCAGGCGAATTTTACCGCTGATGTTTGCCAGCAACACACTGCCTGAGCCGTCCTCGATATCGAGGTTATGGCCGCCGCGAATGGTGAGATCGCCGGAACCATCAACGACTGTTACATCGGCGGTCATATCGCGGATCTCCAATTGTCCGGAACCATCGGTGATATCAAGCGCGATAGCGGCCGGGACGGTAACCCGCAAGTTAATATGGGGCGAGTTACGATGGATGCTGAAGTGACTATCGAACTTGGCGACTAACACGGCTTGCGTGCCATGCTGTTCGAGTGTCAGTTTGGCGTGGTTATCCGGATACTCATAAACATCGGCATCCACGGTAATCTGTTGTTGTCCGGCAACACCGACAATCACCAGATCCCCGGCACCCGTATCGGCTTTTAACTGCTGAATATCGGTAGCGTTGAGTTGCAACGTCCGGTGACCGAAATTCAACGGTTCACTTGGTGCGCCATTAACATAAAACACGCAGCCGGTAAGTGGCAGCATGCAGGCTATTGCCAGCAGTGTTGAGCGGATAAACATATCAGTCAGTCCTTGTTATCGGGCGGAATAACCATAGACGTTACCCCGCGATGAAATTCTCGGTTCAGACATAGCAGATGTTGTGCCAAAATTATTTACGATTAAAATCATATAGATAATACTAAGTGTGGGTAGGCATCAAGAACTGCTTAGCGGTTTTAACCGATGAACGGTGAAATTGACTAACTGGTGCTACAGCATAAAAAGCATGACAGCGCTTATTCATATGGCTGCATCTAGCTTGGTGAAAAATTGTGCTCTATGATGATGCTGAAACTACACTCATTACTGATAACGCCGTAGCTACACCATCGGAAAATTACGTGTCGGGCATACTGTTAACAAGGAGCGTCTACAGCATGAAAAGGCCAGTGTATAAGAATCTTCAACTTCTGCGGTTGCATTGGCGACGCGGCACACTGACCTATCTACTGGCATTGCTGATTATTGGGGTCTTAGCACTGTTGTCGCATTATTTAGTGCAAAGCATCGTCAACCAGCAGGAAGCCAGCGCCAGAGTGGTAAACCTAGCGGGGCGGCAGCGCATGTTATCGCAACGTATTACGCTGTTCGCCGGGCAGTTATTAGCGGAAAAACGTAATCAATCCATCACGCTCTATCCGGGAGAATATCTCGACGCTATTGCCACCATGAAAAAAGTCCATCAGGGCTTGATGCATGGGTCTCTGTCGCTGGAAATTCCCGCGCCGGAATCCGCCGCCATACATAAAATCTTTACCAGCCCGCCGATTAATCTCGACCAACGACTACAGGCTTTTTTTCAGTTAGCTGACAGTATCGTCGACGAATCATTGCCGCTGACTGCGCGGCAGCAAGCCTATCAGGCGTTAAGCACAATGGCGCGTTATGACATTCTTAACGCGTTGGATGCGCTGGTACTGCAATTTCAGAAAGACAGTGAAGCGGCCATTGCCAAATTACAGCAGTACAACCGACTTTCGTTAATGGGTATGTTGTTAACGCTGTTACTGGAGGCGTTGTTTATCTTTCGCCCGCTGCTGTTGTCACTCTATCGTCGCGAAAAGCAGTACCTGCTGCTGCTTAGAAAGATGGATGCTGAAATTGCCCATCGGGTCAGTTTTCAAACCTTTAATGATCCCTTGACTGGCTTACCCAATCGCATCTCCATGCTCGAAAAAATTCAGACCTGTATAATGTTGGCGCAGCAGAATGGCAGCTCACTGGTTGTGATTTCGGTGGGTTTAGACCGCTTTAAAGACATCAATAATAGCCTGGGTCACGATAAGGGCGATGAGCTGCTGATCGGGATCGGCGAGCGATTGCAAGGATTGGTTCAGCAGTATCACGGGTTTCTCGGGCGCATAACCGGTGATGAATTTGCCATTGTCCTCGACCAACGCAAAGAAAATCTGGAGTTAGTGCAGCTGATGCGACAACTGCTGCAATCTATTGCGGAACCGTTTGAGGGGGAAAGCTTTTGCATACATGTGACCGCATCACTGGGATTGGCATGTTATGCAGATGATGGTGCCAATGCCCGTAGTTTACTGATGCATGCCAATCAGGCGATGCGGATTGCCAAAGATGAAGGCGGCAGTTGTTTCCGTTTCTTCCAGCCCATTATGACGTCGAAGATGACACGACGGATCAAGTTGGATCAGGAACTGCGCTTAGCGATGAGTGACTGTGCACAGCTGATGTTGTTTTATCAACCCAAAGTGGACTTACGCGATGGTCGCATTGCCGGCGTTGAAGCCCTATTGCGCTGGCACCACCCGCAACAGGGCATGATTTCTCCGGCAGAGTTTATTCCGATAGCGGAAGACTCGGGATTAATCGTGGAGTTAGGTGACTGGGTACTGGTGCGCGCATTTGAACAGATGTCATGGTGGCAACAACAAGGGTTTACGGTCGATGTTGCCATCAACATCTCGGCCAAGCAGTTGCTGCGACGTAATATCAGCGAACGAGTGCTGTCGTTAACGCAGCAGTTAGACGTCGATCCACGACATGTGCAGCTAGAAATTACCGAAAACAACCTCATGGACAATATGAGCCGTATTTTGCCGCAGCTTCAGGCTTTGCAGCAGCATGGGTTTACGCTGGCCATTGATGACTTTGGCACCGGGCATTCCAGCCTGTCGCGTTTACGCGATTTACCGGTGAAAGTACTGAAAATAGATCGCTCCTTCGTCATAAACGCGCTACGCGACCAAAAGGATGAACAACTGGTGGAGGCGATTATTGGGATTGGTCATACCCTCAATCGCACGATTATTGCCGAAGGGATTGAAACACCTGAACAGATGGCACTGCTGCAACAGCTCGGTTGCGAAGAGGGACAGGGCTTTTTATTTGCTAAACCGATGTCGGCTGAGCAGTTGGAAGCATTGCTGCATAAAGGAAGGATTGATCTGAGCAGTAAAGAGGAGATGGCCTGATGTTCGGGGGCTTAGCTCGCAGACATCCGCCAGTTAAGCAGATAAAAAGCCAACAAACTGAGCGCTACTGCACTCAACATGTGCCTGACAACGTAAGCAATCACTACGGCAATAATTGCTCCCCAAAGGTAAGGATTGTCTGGCAGCGGTCGCAAAGTACCATGATCTACCAAGATGACCGGGGCACAGATAGCGATAAGCAAACAGGGGGCAGAGTAAGATAACGCCTCACGCACCAGTTTCGGGATCCGCAGCGGCAGTTTGGGTTCCAGAAACAGATAGCGATTGAAAAAGACAATAACGGCCAGCGTCAGAAGTAACAGCCAACTCATACTGATTCCTCCGCGGGCTTAGGCAACCAATGGGCGACAGTGACGGCGAAGGCCATGCCACCGATACCGGCAATGACGATAGCGCCTTCAACTTGGGCTAGCGTTAATACCGCAGACAGCAGTAGCGAAAAAAGCCCCCCGGCCAATGTACTGAGGTTTTTGATCATGGGCACCACGATGGTGATAAAGGTTGCGATGATGGAGAAATCCAAATGATATTTCGCCAGATCGGGAACTGACGCCGCGAGCCAGATGCCGACACCACTCACCAGTACCCAAAACAGATAGAACGTCAGTCCCGCCCCAATCAGATAACTTACAGTCAGCGCTTGCTCGCGCACTTTCGGCACGCTGAGCGCAAACAGTTCATCGGTCAACAGAAAGCCGATGGGTAATCGGTATTTGAGTTTTAGTTGGGTGACAAACTCACGCAGCGTTAACCCATAAATGAAGTGCTGTGATGTCAGGAAAAAGATAGTGATAATAATGCTGAATACGTTGGCTCCGGAAATCAGCATACTCAAGGTGACCAGTTGCGCCGCCCCGGCAAAAATGATGGCTGACATTCCCAGGCTCTGCCACACGTCCAATCCTGATTGAATCGCCATCGAACCTGCCAGAATTCCCCATGGCAATACCGCCAGACACAGTGGAATGATATCAATAGCCCCCTTTATCAACTGCGCCCGCTGGCCTTTGAGGCTGTGTGCTGAAGGATGGTTGTTGTGACTACTGATGTTGTTCATGTGGTGTCGGCATGGATGGCAAACTGGGACTGTGGCAAGTCGTTAACATAGCTGAGCAGCGTTATAGCATGAACACGCCACATAGCGCAGCATTTTCAATAAGCTAGATAGCCGCGATGATGGGGATAACAAGGTCTTGATGGGGCTTGCCGGTGTCACATGAAATAATATATTGATGAAATATTTTGGATGAATATCGCTTATTTTGGTTCTGGCTAATTTAAATAATTAAATACATATCAATATGTTAATGTGTTTACTTATGTGCTGCGGTCAATTTTTTAATACAAAAAATATCGTGACACTGCTGCCGCCAAAAGCGGCCGATTGACACCGTTGATGCCGGTGGAATAATGCGCGCATTTTCACTCCTTGCCTCTCCGGTTTCCTCCGCATGTCCATCTATACCCGGCCTGTGCTGTTGCTGCTTAGTGGCTTATTGTTACTGACATTAGCGATTGCCGTGTTGAACACTCTGGTGCCGTTATGGCTGGCCCATGAAAGCTTACCGACCTGGCAAGTGGGTATGGTGAGTTCCTCCTATTTTGCCGGTAACTTGCTCGGCACATTGATTGCCGGACGATTTATCAGTCGTTACGGATTTAATCGCAGTTATTATGTGGCAACCCTGATGTTTGCGCTCGGCTGCGCCGGTCTCGGGTTAATGGTGGGTTTTTACAGCTGGTTTATCTGGCGATTTATTGCCGGTGTTGGCTGTGCCATGATCTGGGTTGTCGTCGAAAGCGCTTTGATGTGCAGTGGTACCTCAACTAGTCGGGGCCGTTTATTGGCGGCCTATATGATGGTGTACTATTTCGGCACGGTTGCCGGACAGTTACTGCTGACCAAATTACCAACG
Source organism: Shewanella sp. A32 (assembly GCF_029167175.1). Classification (NCBI taxonomy): domain Bacteria; kingdom Pseudomonadati; phylum Pseudomonadota; class Gammaproteobacteria; order Alteromonadales; family Shewanellaceae; genus Shewanella; species Shewanella sp. A32. The sequence continues at coordinate 119,253 of NZ_JARFTS010000003.1, read as the reverse complement.
ACACTGATGAGTGTGTTGCCGTGGGCGCTGGTGTTAGTGCTGAGTTCGGTACTACCTCTGTTGTTTACCCGCATTGTCAATGCCCAGGAGCCGAGTCAACCGGCGCCGAAAGTGTGGTCGATGCTGAAGTTACGTCAGGCACGACTGGGCGTTCACGGTTGTTTGATTTCCGGGGTGGTACTGGGGTCGCTCTATGGCTTGATGCCGTTATATCTCAATCATCAAGGGATGTCTGATGCCAGTGTCGGCTTCTGGATGGCGTTGCTGGTGAGCGCAGGGATTTTAGGTCAGTGGCCGGTGGGGCGACTGGCAGATCGCTATGGCCGGCTGATGTTGTTGCGAGTGCAGGTGTTCGTGGTGATTCTGGGGTCATTAGCCATGCTGGTACATGCAGCACTGACCCCCGCCCTGTTTATCCTCGGTGCGGCGGGTTTTACTTTGTACCCGGTAGCGATGGCCTGGGCCTGTGAAAAAGTGCCTCATCAACAGTTAGTCTCGATGAATCAGGCATTATTGCTGTCCTACACCACCGGCAGTCTTTTTGGGCCGTCATTGATCGCGCTGCTGATGCAGCAGTATTCCGATGGCTTATTGTTCCTGACCATGGCCGGGGTCTCGTTCCTCTACCTGTTAATGTTGCTGAGAAAGCCCGGGCAACATGCCAACCCAGTGGCTCATGCCTGATCTCGGCTGACCCCAACATGCCGCTGGTAACGATGCGGACGTGCGATGCACTTCTGTTTGTCAGCGGCTTTTATTCTGGCGCCATGTCAGCAGTATTTGCCTGAACGCCGTAGCCTGTTCAGATAGCGACCAGCCTGGAACGACCGGGCTGGGGCTATTGAGTGATACGCTCAAGGGGTATAGATTTGGTCGAGAATTTTGGCCAGACGCACGGCACCTTTTTCAATCTGCTGTTCAATCAATGGGCCGTATTGCTCAACATAAGGTTGCCCCAGGATCTCATGTGGCTGATACCCAGCATAGATCTCGCGGGTCAGCGCCAATGACTCATCGCCCCACTGTTCAGGCGTACCGCTGGCATCGTCCTTGTTGGCGAGTTTTGCCAAGTGATCGCCAAAGTCTTTCCAGTCATCGCCTACCATGTGTTCAATGATGCCAAAGTCAAAAACACCATGCAGATTTGCCGGTTCACCAAAGAAAGTGACTTGTGTTTTATTGCCACCCCAGTCGTCGGCATAGCTGACGTGTAGCGGCTGATGCAGATCCCCGACAAAATGGGCCAGGAAAAACAGTGCCTGCCAGTTTTGTGGATCTTGCTGCAGTTTTGCTTCCTGTTCGGCAATGGCACTGAGCACACACCCTTTATTGCAATCGGCATCGTGCAGGGTGGTTTCGCTGCGACTGACATTGATGTAATGCAGGTGTTTTGACCAGTCCCATTGGTGGTCTTTTTTGATGTCATCAGCCCAGGTGCAGGCTTCGGCAAAGGAATGGTAAGTCCCTTGTTTTGCCGCAATAGCATCCAATGCTTTTTGGGTGGTTGCTGAAGTCAGGTCGTAGGCCGCTTCACAAAAGGCTTTGTGACCGGTAAAGCCCCAGGCATGTACCTGACTGGACAGTACTAACAACAAAAAGCCGCAATAACGAGACATAAGTGGTGGTTCTCCTAAAGCGCGATTAGGCTGAATCGCAAAGGGTAAAGACGATGCCACGAACCCACAGTTACAACCTGGTGTTTAAGATCGGGCAGCTGTGATTTTGTAACTCTTCTGCTGAAGCGTTATTCGCCGCGAACCAGTTGGCCTTAATTGCCATCAGCACCAATTTGCCATTCGGCAGATTGGCAAGTGCCAGACCATAGTGACCCATATTGTCATTGGCATCCGGCAGTTCCCGAGCAAGCCGGATAAAGGCGCTTTCATCATGCAGTTGCTGGTCACTGAGTTCTCGTAACCAATAATCGTTGGGGCCCAGCTCGTGTTGTTGCCAATGGTCGTTGAGCGAGGGGGTTAACACGTCCAGCTGCTGTCTTACATCTTGCCGTAAGCAGGAAATATGGATATGCAGTTGATTCTGGGTACGACCATATTCGGAGTTAATCGCCAGCGACAGTGCGCTATCCGGCACCTGTTGATGGTGCTGCGCCATAATTGCTTTTGCTAACTGGCGTTGCTCCCAAGCGATGGCAAAAAAGTTAGGGGTATTGCGCTGTAGCAACTCTGGACTTTCAATACCGGAGATGTGCTCAACCGGCATCAACAGGTATTGCAGAATGCCGTTGCGATCTTTTAACGTGACATACCCGAGCGATTCATTGACTTCACTGCACGGGGCTGGCTTACCATGCTCTTCCATGTCTGGCACGCAGCGTTCACTGATCAGTTGCCATAACGCATTTGGGTTGTGAGCGGGAGTCTGCCAGAAATAAGCAGCAACGGCGGCAGCAACGACAATCAGTGCAGCAACTAACAGTAAAAGATTTCGGGCGCTTTTGGTCATTCAATAATACCGGTTAACAACAGTTTGAGGCGACAACTTGGCCGATTATTGTAACGGGCATTACTGAAAAGAAAACAGCTTATCTGCGGATATAGCCAAACAAAAAAAGGCTGCCATTACAGCAGCCTGATGATTATTGATGGTGCTTAACGGCCGAAGGCCAGTTCCGGATGGATCACCAGGGCCCGATAAGAGGCTTGTTGTGAGGTGGTCGCGGTCATATCCAGTTCCACTTCCACCTGCTGGCTGCCGTATTTGACTTCGACGAGTTTGGGTTCGGTCAGTTCCTGTTCCAGCAACTTACCGGTGGCAAAAAACACCATCATGGTGTCGGTATCCGGCTGATAGCGGATGATAGACGTTACCGGACTGTACCAGTCATAACCTTTGTCTTTACCGAACTCCCATTTTTGCTGCACGGTGAGTTTCTGTTCGTCGATCTTGTATTCGACCGCACGGCTATATTTCTGATTGGCAAATAGCGGTTGTTCAAGATGGCGGCCATCGCCATTATCAAACAGTGTTAATGTGCCTTTTTGTGGGACCAGATAAGCCGCGTGCTGCGCATAACCAAAGTCAAAATTGCTGTTGTCACACAAGCCGTTTTCGTCGCAGTCCAGCTGATGGCCTTTGGCATCCACCGGTGTCAGCAGTTTACTGGCCAGTTTTTCATTCCAACCTTTGCGGGGCGCCAGAATCCATTTCACCTGTTTATCGCGACCAATCTTGAATACGCCTTGATGCCGGAGTGAAATAATGATGGCGTCATCGTGCGGATCATATTCCACCGAGTTTACATGCGCCCAGTTGCGACCGGTTCCGACGCCCATATGATCGCCAAACGGCGCGTCCGGCTCCAACTTGGCATCCTTCGCTTTGAGGTCGACACTGAGACACACCGCCCGTGGATCTAACGCTGACATCAAGGCATCGCGTAGGGGATCGAGAATTTGGTTGAGATCCCAAACATCGACTAATCGGCCATCGGCATCGACTTCGAGGATCTGATCGCGCACCGTATCCACAACTTTCCCATCGGGACGATGATAATCTTTTTTGGCGGCTCTCAGCAGGAAATGACCATTAGGTAAGGCCTTCATGTCATGCGACATATCGATGTAGCCCCGAGGTAACCAGCGCTGAAAGACCATGCGTCCCATTAGGTCCATGCGGTAGTAACGTTGTCCTTGCAGAAAAACCACATCACCGTTGGCGAGCTGATGCACACCCATAAGAATGCCGCGCTTGGCAATGTCATTCTGATCGTGAATTTTGTAGGGATCTAGGTACCAGCGCACTTCACCTTGAGTATCGGTAATAAATTCAATAGGCCAGCGATCCCACTCTAGCGCACCGCCATTAGCCCAACGAATAGATTCTGAGTGCTGGTCGGCAATCAGGTGGTTGATCCAATACAGACGTTGTTTAAAGCCTTTGGCAACAGTAACGGGTTTTACGGTCGGATATGCTGACACCGCATTGTCAACACTGACCCCTAGCAAAGGCTGGGTGAAGATCCGGTAAGTTTCATCGACCTGTTTACCGTCCAAGGTGTAACGCAGTTCCACTTGGTTCTGGTAATTGGCATACAGACCGAAGACCGGCACCCCATCGTAAGTCAGCAGTTGGGTGTGGCCGACGTTGTAACTGATATCGACGCCCTCTTTGCCCTTACCCTTGACGGTCACCCGCACATCGGTGGGCATATGACCGGCGAGCCCAATAATAGCGGTCAGCGGTGCATAACCATAAGGATTAATGGTCACCAAGCCTAACTGCCCCTGTGATGGGCGGCTGATATTTAATACTGAGGCTGAAGCTTGGGGGACGATCCCAGGAACTGCCGTGATAGTCAGTGACAACATGAGAACGCTGAAAATTGAGCGGCGCATCCTTTCTCTCCATAGCGGTTGTGGAAAAGTCACCAGACTGCAGCCTGGTGAGCCGTTTGGGTAGCGAAAGGATCACAAAACGGAGATAGAAGTCTTTATTCGCGGTTTGATAGCCATGGATTTAGCTCAGACTCAGGCTGATAGTGGCTTTTAAGCCGTGGGCTTGATTAGCCGCTAACGTCAGGCTGCCACCATAAGCCGTTGCCAATGAGTGGGTGATTGCCAGACCCAGGCCGACATTGGAACCTTCGGTGTCTCGGGCCTCATTAAGCCGGGCAAAAGGTTTAACGACTTCCTGCAACTTATCGGCGGGAATACCAACACCATTATCGCTGACACAGATCGTAAGATTGTCAGCATCCCGCAGCGCAGACAGGGCGATTTGGGCATCGTTGCCAGCATACTGAATCGCATTGTTGAGGAGATTTTCAGTCATACGCCGCACGCTTAGTGGCGGAATGTTACCGGTTAGGCCATCTTGCGCCTGATAGTGGATTGCCACACCTTTTTCATCATATTCATCGACGATGGTCTGCAACAAGCTGTCAATGTTGGTCATCTGCCGCGCTTCTTTTTCCGCATCATTTTTGGCGAAGCGCATGGTCGCAGTCAGCATGCTGTCCATGGTGTTGATGGTGCGCAACAGCTGTTGTTTGTCTTCTCCCTCTTCAATAAATTCCACTCGCAACCGCAGGCTGGTGAGGGGAGTTCGTAAGTCGTGGGAAATCGCCGCCAGCAGTTTGGTTCGTTCGCTAATGTAATCAGTGACCTGATGTTGCATATCGTTGAATGCGTCGATGGTTGGCATTAGGTCACGGGGGCCGTCATTGCTGACTTCATGGACCTGCTTGTTGCGGGCAAAGGCTTGTGCCGCCTGACCCAGTTCGCTAATCGGTTTGAGTGCGCGGCGGACAATGAATAGTGATATCAACACCGTTAGCAACATGACACTGGCGAGCGCAATCAACACGCTGGTGGACCAATGGGTGATATCGTTTTCAATACCGGAAGAAAAGTTAAGCCACTTGCCGGAGCTCAGTTTCACTGAACCGTCAACAGTGGCGCTGTAATTCAGCCTTACACCCCGACCATAGCGTGGTTCGCGTCGGCTCTGGTTGCCGCCCATCATGCCATTCATCGTGGAATCGTTGTCCATCATCGAGCGATGCATGGCGTTCATGTCCCGCGATGACAGATCCATCAGCGGGCGTTCTGCTTGTGAGACCAGCGCAATATGTGCCTCCTGAATACCGGCGGCGTTAAGACGTTGCAGCAGTCGCTGTGCCATATCGCTGGAATTTTGCTGACTTTCTACCCGCGGTTTATCGGTAAGTGATAACTGCAGATCAGAACTGCTGCTGGCTTTTAAAATAGAGTCATGCAGAGCGTCTGAGGTTTGTTCAAGGGTATCAGCAATGGAAATGACGCGTTGTAACGCCCCCGATACCGACAGTTGGCTCAGGCGCTGTGATTTGTCATACGACAGCAGAAACAAGGTCAGGCAAAAACTCACGGCAAAGCCAATCAGGATCACCAAACCGATTTGGTGAATAAGCTTCTGCCGTTGATACCAGTTAACCATGTGTCACCTCGCAGCTAAATTGGTAGCCGCCGCCCCAGATGGTTTTAATTAATTTGGGTTGTTTCGGGTCTTGTTCAATTTTCTTGCGTAATCGGCTGATCAAGGTGTCTATCGCACGATCATACACATCCGCTCCACGTCCCTGCACCAGCTTCAACAAATCCTCGCGGCTTAAGACAACATTCGGGTGCGATAGAAATGCCAGCAGCATAGTGAATTCGGTGGAGGTCAGTGCCACTAGCGCATCCGCCGGATCTTTGAGTTCGCGAGTGGTGGTGTTGAGCTGCCAATGGTCAAAAATGTAGAGACTAGGGCTTGCGGTTGCCAGCTCTTCCACATTAGGAATCGCAAAATGGCGCCGCAACACCGATTTTATGCGGGCTAACAGTTCCCGAGGATTGAATGGTTTTGGCACGTAATCGTCAGCACCAACTTCGAGGCCGACAATCCGGTCAATTTCTTCACCTAATGCCGTCAGCATGATGATGGGGATATTACTCTCCGCGCGGATTTCCCGGCAAAGCGTGACGCCGTCTTTACCCGGTAACATCAGATCCAGAATGAGCAGGTCAAAACGTTGCGCTGACATCTGTTTGTACATATCAACACCATCGGCAGCCGTCACTACGCGCAAGCCATGTTGTTGCAGGAAACGCTGTAGTAAGTCACGGATATCTTTGTGATCATCAACCACTAGTATCTGATAAGCCCGTTCCATTTCAACCTCTTAGCTACCTCTTTCAGTCATTACTATATACAGATTATGGCGAAAAGTGTGGCAAAGTTTGTCAGTTCTCCGGATTGTCACCATTTGTCAGAAACGAAAGGATTTGCGACACACATTACTGGTGGGTTCTTGCTGTAATACAACCGTACACAGTAATAGGAGAATCAATATGAAAACCTTATTTAGCGCTGCTTTGATTGTAACTGCCCTGACCGTATCAGCTGGCGCTTATGCGCACTGGGGTAACATGGGCGATGGCAATATGGGATATGGCAACGGCATGATGAATGGCAACTACCAGACCATGCAAGGTATGCATCGCGATCCGCAGGCCATGCAGCAACGGCACCAAATGATGCGCAATAATCCACAGGCGCGTCAGCAGTGGATGCAGCAGATGCAGGCAAACGGTGGCCGAGGTCAACATTTCGCCATGCATGGAAATCATCGCCGAGGCGAAGGCTTTGCGATGCGCGGTAGTTGTGGCGGGAATCCAGGCGTAATGGGCAAAGGTATGGGATGGCACGCTCAGCCAGATAAAGCACCCGCTCCCGCCCCCAAAGCCGCAAAATAAGATACCGTGGTCCAACAAAAAAAGCAGGTGTTATCTCCTGCTTTTTTGTTGTGGCATCATTCAGCGAGTTACCAAGCCAATTCTAATATCTGCCGGCTAACTGCAGGGGTAATAGTCTGATGCTCGCCGAGCTTAGTCATGTGGTGGGCTTCCAGTGCTGCGATGATGTCGTTGATGTCCGCCTTGGCCGCATCATAGTCCCGTAACCGGGTTTTAATGCCAAGACTTTCAAAGAATTCGCGAGTTTTGCTAATCGCGGCGTCAATCCGTTCATCTTCGCTACCTTCCGTGATATGCCACACGCGCTCACCATATTGCAGCAGTTTGGTACGCTTTTGTTCGCGGCAGACTTGCCACAGGGATGGCATAACGATCGCCAGTGTTTGGGCATGGTCGATGCCGAAACGTGCGGTGAGTTCATGACCAATCATATGGGTTGCCCAGTCCTGAGGAACACCAGTGCCAATCAGCCCATTGAGGGCATTGGTCGCAGCCCATACCAGGTTGGCGCGGGCGTTATAATCTTCAGGGTTAGCAACAGTTACTGCGCCAACTTCGATTAATGTCTGCAAAATGCCTTCGGCAAAGCGGTCCTGAATGCGGGCGTCTGCAGCATAAGTGACATACTGTTCGCAGACATGCACAAATGCATCAACCACCCCATTGGCGACCTGGATTTTCGGCAAAGTGAAGGTAAGGCTTGGATCCAGTACCGAAAATTGTGGATAACACTGCGGATGATGCACGCCAAATTTACCTTTCGGGTGACTGACCACGGCAAAGGCATTCATTTCAGAACCGGTGGCAGGCAGGGTTGCGACGGTGGCTAATGGCAGGATTTTGCTGCTGTCGACCGCCGCTGTCCCGTTCCACAATAAGGTGGCAGTATCACCCTCAAAGTGAGTTGCTAAGGCAACAAATTTGGTGCCATCCATGACCGAGCCACCGCCAACCGCCAGCAGAAAGTCGATATGCTCGGCTTTGGCGATGACAGCGGCTTTCATCAGAGTTTCATAGCGTGGGTTGGCTTCAATCCCGCCAAATTCGACGACGTGACGATTGCCCAATGCCTTTGTTACTGCGTCAAGCGTGCCAAATTTTTTCACGCTGCCACCACCATATAACACCAGTACCCGTGCCTGCTGTGGTACCAGTTTATCGATTTCGGCAAGGCGATCTTTGCCGAAAACAATATGGGTTGGGTTGCGATAATCAAAATTGAACATGGAAAGTTCTCCATTTTGCAGATGCGAATTTTACAGGGGGCCATGGTAATCCTTTGTGTGAGAATCGCCATACCCATTGCTGGTCAATTTATGCCTATTCCTATCATGAGCTGTCATCTATGATGAATTTAGTGCTTAAATAATGCTTAATTCTGTCGCAGTTCTTCTGAGAAGGAAAATTGATGTCTGACATTGCACGACTAATGGCGGCGCTGGCACCTAAGGCGGGAACCTTCCCAACAGTGTTGCCTGGGATCCGTATCTTTCGCACTGATAGTTACCAAAGCCGTCGTCCGATGTGCTATTGGCAAGGAATAATGATCGTGGGACAGGGATGTAAGCGGTTATACCTTGAAGACAAAATTCTGGAGTATAACGCGCAGAAGCCGCTGGTGATGACCGTCCCGATGCCGGTGGAGTGTGAGACCTTTGCTTCCGCGGCAGAGCCCACGTTGGTGATGATAGTGGATATTGACCCGCAACTGTTGAGTCGGGTGATCCATCAGCTCAGCCAGTACCATAATCTACCGGTAACGTTGGAACTCAGCCGTCAGCCCGGACTGTTTTTGGCGCAAAACAATGAACTGCTGGAATGTTGTATCGAACGACTGTTGCACACCTTGCAATCGCCACTCGAGGCTTGTGTGTTAGGCGAAGGCATAGTGCAGGAGTTGTTATTCCGGATTTTACTGACAGAAGATGCGGCACCTTTATATGCGTTGGCGTCGGCACATAGCCGTTTAGCACGCATTGATAAAGCATTGCAGTTTATCCACCGACATTACAGTGACACGGTCGAGGTGGAACAGTTAGCGGCATTGGTGAATATGAGCAGCTCAGCGTTTCATCGCTGTTTTCGTGAAGTCACTTCCTCTTCACCAATCCAGTACCTGAAAAAGTTACGCTTAAACCGGGCGCGAGAGCTGCTGTTGCAAGGGGTTAAAGTGAAGCAGGCGGCAACTGGCGTGGGCTATGAGAGTGCTGCCCAGTTCAGTCGTGAGTTCAAACGTTACTTTAATCAGAGCCCCGGTAGCTGTGCTAAAACGTTGGAAGCATGGCAGTAGCAATCGCGTAGCATACGTGAATGCCGCTGGCGTTTTAGTGGCTCGGTTCAGAACGTTGAGGGTCACTATGGATAACGCAGCCGAACACAAACAGCTCCACCATCCCTCTTGAATTAACCTGGTTGTCAGATGTACGATAAATTTGCCAGTAACATAATGATAAATAACATTATTCAATGCTAAGTCTTCAGATTTAAACAACATCTCACTGCACTTGCTAAAAACCATGCCAAGACCTAAAAATCCTATACTATTAACCGTACTTTTTATCAGGTTAATATCCAAGAAATAGCTAATATTAATAGTAGGACAGTCGTTTGCTAGGGACGTGGTGGAGCGAATTATGGCAACAATTGTCAGTGATTAATGCGGAGGCGTTGTATGTGCGGCATCAGGTCGTTCAGCGTAGCAGCGTTGATGTTACTGGGGATCTTAGGTTCAGGATTAGCTCAATCTGAAATCGTACGTTGGAATGCCGTCGTCGGTGTACAGGCGGAAGAGGATTCTCCCAATCTGGTCGTCGGCGAGTTCTTTCCCAGCCCTAACTGGTTTTGGGTTGAAGACGGCAAAGTGATGTTTAATTTGGATAGCGGGGAGGTGGATATCCAGTTCAAATACTTGTCTTGGGCTTCTAATAATCCTTCAGCTCAAAGTCCGATAGGGGCGCCTTTAGGCACTTATCCTATCCTGCGTCGGGGCCGGTTTGTGTGCGATGCCCGCGGACAGTATGGTGAGCCGGTCACGGTATCTACAGAGACGTTTTCTCTGGATAACACCGGCTCTGCCAATTACCACGGTCAGGTTGAGGTACAACAGATTTGCCGAGACTACCCAGATCAAATCGCGTTTGTGGTTACCGGGGCCAACAGCTTCCGGTATTTTGCTTTTGGTGCAGGGCAGCTAGTGCTGGCCGCCCATTAAACAGCGGTTGATGTACGACTGCGTTATCGGTGACTCATTTAACTTGAAACCCCGTCTGAACTGTCGGGGTTTTTATGTGTTATTGCCTAGTGCCATCAATCTCATGGTTTAAAGGGTATTTTTCGACCCGTTTCCGACAGCTACCAAGGAACAGCCTCAGCAAGCTGAGGCATTAGAGGTTGTTGAATGAGCATTAGCTTTTGGCGCTATTGCCCAGATACTGTCTGCTGGCCCGTGGTAGGCGCGCTGGCAAGTGAGACGCGCACTATATGAACAGCCAAATGCAAATAACAAGGCCACTAACTCCACCATGAGGTTAGAGAGTGTCTGTGGTGCCCAGATCCCAAGGGTGGGAAAGCATGTGGCGGCAATAGCCGTCAGTGGCATGGCAACACAGGCGAGTGCTGTTAGTCTGAGCAGATGAATGGCGGCTCTCGCTGCTCCCCGCCAGAAGCTGTATATGACCGCAGCGAAGAAACACAGGTAGTAACTCCATAGATAAGCGTAATTACTGTTGTCTACCCAGGCATGGAGCCATTTTGCTGCCAACAGGGTCATGGCGACTGATGCCACCGAACCCAGACAGCAGCCGACAGTGGTTGCCGCCATCAAGCGTACTGTTCGTGGCTGTTGTGGGAGCGTTGTTCCTTTTTGTTGTTGGCGCCGTTTTTCCAACCATAGCAGATTGCCGCTGTAAAACAGCATGGCCCCGCTAAGCCCCATAAAAAAATACAACCAGCGTCCAGGCATACCGCCAAAGCTGCCAAAATGCAGACCAAAGCATACTGAGACTACCCGTCCCCAAAGTCCGGTTTCACCCGGCGTGAAGGTGCTGAATTGTGGCTGCAGTGAATAGGGTTGCAGCGACAAAAAGTCGGCGATGGGGCCACGCATCAGTGCGGCTTCGTTATACATTTCGATTCTCACGGCGGGCCGGGGCGAGTCGAGCCCCATAAACGTCAGTGATTGCGCTTGATAGCCGGGAGCATGACGATTGGCAGTCGCGATAATGTCACTGAGGAGGGGTAAATGTGAGATGTCTAATGGCTGCTTTAATGGCGCGACACGGTTGAACACCGGGCGTTCACCATAAACAAATTCGCCTAGCGCATCGTAAAACACATCATGAAATGCAAACACAACGACGGTGATGGCGATGACGATGTGAAAGGGTAAGGCGGTAATCCCCAGCAAATTATGTGTGTCCAGCCAGAAGCGACTGGCTCCTTTTTTCTGACGCAGCGCGAATAGATTTTTCACTAATGTCGGGAGCAAGAAAATCACGCCTGACACTAACGCCATAAAATACAGTATCGAGGCGATGCCCATCACCAGCACTCCAAGCTGTTCATGGCCAACATCACCTGGGATCCCTGCGGTACGATGTAATTGATCGATCAATGTCCCGAGCTGACTGGGCTGCACTTTTTGCGTCAGCAGCTTGCCCTGTTCATCCAACGTTGCTTGCCATTGTTGTGCATCTAAATTGAGTTCACGACCGCCACCAGATTGGTACCAGGTCAGTGGGGCATATTTGTCATCATCGAGATGCAGCGTAAAGCCTTTACCGATCTCTGGGTGTTGGGCTAGTGCTTTTTGTAGCAGGGTATCGACTTGTGTCACCGGAATCTGCGGCAAAATATCAGTGGGGGGTGAAGCCCAGGCTGATAATTGTGGTTTGAACATGGTTAACGCGCCGGCAAAGAAGCAGATGAACAGCAGTATGCCAGCGGTTATCCCGGTCCAGAGATGTACCTTCTGATAGATCCGGAGAACGTCACTGCGGATTTGCATGGTTTTTACCTCAGCAGAATTAGCAGGCCCCAGGCCAGCAGATTTACACTACCGAGCCAAAGCAATGCTCGACGCCATGAATGGAAAAAATACACAAAGCTGAGAATGCTCAGCCAGATGGGCGCTAGTAGCCACATATTGACCTGATATTTATCTTTGGCCGCAATGCCCCCAGGGCCAAACCAGGCGAATAATCCCACTAACGCTAAGGCGAATGTGAAGCCTAACAGCAATCCGCAGAGTGTTTTCCCGGTCCAATCGGGACGAATTTTGCCATGCTCATTCATTTCAGCGGACTCTCACGCAGTAAGCTGACAAACGGTGCCATACCTAAGCATGTCCCTAAGAGCATCAGCCACAGAAAGAAGGCAGCGGTTGTACTTAGCAAAAGATTCCAGCCGAGCAGCGTTGTCAGTAACAGCATATAGGCTAGGTAGCGATAAGGTGCCTTTGCCAACGGTTCGCTGAGTAATGCCTGTTGTTTACTGCTCAGGTAAAGCAATAGCGTTGCGAGCAGCATCATTAATATGAGCGCGCTAAACCCCATATAATTTCCTTAACTGGCACGCCTTGGTTGCCAGAAAATCATCACAATGCGCGCTAACGTAGCACATTAACTGTAGTTATTAAATGATATTTATTATCATTTTCATTAGTGGATGTAGAAGTGTGAAATCAAACGGATTTATCCACCAGAACACTGTGTTGGCGGGACAAAATGACTCGACGTCAGCGCATTGAATATTGCTAAAACAGCATAGCGTTTTTAGGACGGTAGATTACCAGCGACTATCATTTTCACAGGGGATGCCATCACCATCGCCATCCATTTTGACGTTGGGACAATTGTGGAGGAAAAATTCTGCTTCGGCGCGTGAGTGCATCTGCGAGCAATACTGGCGACCATCACATTTAAATTGGGTTGCTGCGGGAATGCGATCTCCATAAGCGGGCAATTTGCTGGCTTCGTCAATCACGGTTTGCTTCCATTGCGGCGATTGAGTGACAAACACTTTGTTGCCTTCAAACCGTTGCCATACCATCCAGCAGGCGTAGGCAAATACCACATAAAATAACAGTCGTTTCACCAATTCTCTCCCTGTAAAAGTGACGGTCGTTACAAACTACAGATTATCACCTATTGAAAAATAGCCAATGGATCTCACAAAAGGTTTTCCTGCGAAAAATCCTTGGGTATGCTGCACCCCTTATGACCAAGGAGAATCGTGATGATGCAAACCGCATTAGTACTGGAAGGCGGCGGCCTGCGGGCAATTTATACTGCCGGGGTGCTGGATACCTTTCTGGACGCGGGGTTGACATTTCCCTATCTGGTAGGGGTGTCTGCCGGGGCCATTTATCCGGCCTCATATGTGTCACGCCAGCTCGGTCGGAACTTGCAAATTCAACAAAGCTATTTGACGGACAAACGTTATATGGGGTTGCGGCACTGGCTGAAAACCGGCAATTACATCAATGTTGATTTTAGCTATCGGCAAATGGCTAACAAGCTAATCCCTTTTGATTTCAATACGTTTCTCAATAGTGGCGCTGAATTTCGCGTGGGGGCATTTAATTGTCTGACGGGCAATACCGACTTTTTTGGCATGGCCGATTTCTCGGACCATGAGCAGTTTCTGGATGTGCTGATTGCCTCTTCCAGTTTGCCGTTTGTGTCATCGCCAATGTGGATTAACGGGACACCGTATCTAGATGGTGGTATTGCTGCGCCCATTCCTATGGCGCAGGCGCGTAAAGATGGTTTCAGTAAGCAAGTCGTGATCCTGACTCAGGATGCTGCCTATCGCAAATCCGCCTTTAAACCGGCCTGGTTGGCGCGCAAAATTTATCGACGCTATCCGGCGGTGGTCGCTGCGTTGTTACAGCGGCATCAACGTTATAACCAGGCGTTGGATGCGTTACAACAACAGGTCATTGAGGGAAATGCTTTGGTGATCCAACCGCAGGCACCGTTGGGGTTGTCGCGTTTGGAGCGTAATGTCAGCAAAGTCAGTGCGGTGTATCAACTGGGAAGAAAAGACGGCACCGAGCAATTGGCAAGGGTACACGCATTCTTGCAATTATCGTCGCAGTAACTGTTAGCACAGGGGAACATTATGGCCAATATCTTGCTGGTGGCGAATCTGAATTGTGATCGTCTGCTGTTGCTTAACAAAGCGCTGCGAACCGGTGGTCGCTTTCATTATCAGGATGGTGGTCGCCGTTTGGGTGGTGGCGGCGCCAATACTGGTATCGGGCTGGAATGGGCGGGCCATAAAGTCGCACTGGTTAGCCAATTGGGCCGTGATGAATTAGGGGATTGGGTGCTGGCGGAAGCGGGCATGCAAGGCTTGGATTGCCGACGCGTACAGCGGCATGAAGGCAGTACCAGCGAGATCCTGCTAGTGATGACCCCGGATGGTGAACGCACCATCATTCGCCCAGAACGCCCGAGATTCCAACTGGCAGCACCGCCGCGCTGGTCAGAATGGGATGCGTTGTACCTCAATACCTCTGCCGAAGGTGCCGTAAGTTGGGCGCTGACCGCTTTACCGCAGACACTCGTGGTAGCTCAACTCGCTAAAGATGATCGGTCTCGGCCATGTCATGTGTTGTTGTCGTCGCACTCTGATATGCATGAACGCACAACGCTTCCTCCTTGGGAATTTGCACAGCAGATTGCCGGTGAGGCGCTTCGCTATTTTATTGTGACAGAAGGTGAACAGGGCGCGCGTTTATATCGTGTTGACGGTGAGTTACAGGTGCCCGCTGTCATGGCTAACGTTGTCGATACTACCGGTGCTGGCGATGTTTACGCAGCGGGGCTGATTCATGGTTTATTGTCAGGGTTGGCAATTGAACAGGCCATGCAGGAAGCGGCAATTTGGGGCGCTTATGCGGTGGCATCAGAAACTTCGGTGCCAGGGGTAGCATTACAACAGTACCTACAAGGGGCCATTTAGTTGATGTCATAAAAACACTATATAGGCGTCATGTCGTTGTCATGGTTAACCCCTAGCATTTACCACGAGTTAGATAAGGCAGTTTTCTGCAGACTCTCCCTTCCTTCTTCGATGTTTGTGGTTTTTGGCCCCGCTGTTAGCGGGGCTTTATTTTTGTCATTCGGCTGTCATCTGGATTTGACATGATGGTGTTACAACCTCGTGGTCAATTGCTGCGAACGCTTGCTCATTGGCTATTTACTCCTTCCGCCCTGTTCCCCAACGGGGCATTTTTTTAAGTAAGTCCTGTGCACTACACAATCAGTGACTCATCTGTTGCTTCTGTGATAAAACAATTACTTAGTTAAGGTCATTTTTCAAGGTTCTCTCATGTCTGCGTCTCTGTCTTTGCCATCACATCAATTGTGCGGTTTATATGCGAGTGACAATCTGCTGTTTCGTGAAGGTTTGCCTAGTGGCATCGACAGCAAACAGTCGCAGCCCTTGTTACAGGTCTCTTTCTTCGGGGTGTTGCACGACGCGCAAGCTGACGGCAAAAATCATGGCGGTGCTGAACGCGTGCTGCACCATTTTCCGTTGGAACATTATCAGGTTTACCAGCAACAGCAATTGATGGCGTCGAAGCGCACTGCGCCAGCGATGGGGGAAAATATTTCGTCTTTGGGGATCACTGAGCATCATCTGCATATCGGCGATATCGTGGCGTTAGGTGATGTGTTATTGCAGGTAACGCAACCCCGCGCGCCCTGTTTTAAGCTCAATGTGCAGTTTGGTCATCTTGGCTTTTCACTGGCCATGCAAGAAACCGCCATGTGCGGTTGGTTTTATCGGGTATTGCAAGAAGGGACGATCAAATTAGACGATCAGTTGATTTTGCGTGAACGGCACTCGGATATCAGCCTCGCGGAGTCGATGGCACTGTATTTTGCTCCACAATATGATGCTGCGGCCTATGAAAAGCTGTTAACCGCCACCGGCTTAGCGAGTGACTGGCAGCAAAATCTGCAACAGCGCTTGGCTAACGGTAAGATTGAAGACTGGCAAAAACGCCTACACGGCCCTGCACAATTTCAGGCTTTACAAGGAAGGTAATTATGTACAATTCACCATTACCAAAACAGGAACGGGACATGGGAATGCTAGTGCATTTAGCCACGTTTGCCGGGTACCTGATCCCCTTTGGTAATCTCCTTGGGCCGCTCATTGTGTGGTTGATGAAACGCGAAGATTCCGCATTTGTTGATGCCTGCGGGCGCAACACCCTCAACTTTCAAATCAGCATGTTGATTTATTACGCCATTGCCATCGTGCTGGCGTTTGTGCTGATAGGCTTTTTTCTGATCGGCTTGCTGGTTTTACTGAATGTGATTTTCACTATTGTTGCCGCCATTAAAGCCAGCGAAGGCAAGGTGTTTAAATATCCATTGGCGATTGGCTTTTTGTAAGCAGGGCGTTTATCGCTGATGTGGTGATTGCGCTTGCTGCTGCAACAACTTCTGCCGGTACTCCAACAATGCAAATACGCCAAAAATAAACGCTTTTACATAGTCGGCTTTGGCGAGTGGCAAGGCCTGATTGAACAGGGTGTAAAAGATCAGCGTTTGCAACCCATGCATCATGGTCGTCACTCCCAACAGAATGTTAAGGATGATGGCGATATTGCCGGCAAATGGGTGCAGCAGATTAAATACCATCAACAACCACGCTAGCGCGGTGATGCTTTTGCCAAACAGGATGGTAGCACGCATCAGTTAGCCTCCTGCTGGTAACAATACAGCCGATAACTGACCTGTCCGGCTTGCTTTTCTTTCAGCGGTTGCCATTGTGGTGGCAGTGGTAACCCGTGCAGCTCTGCTTCAACTTCGACATAAATCAATGCCCCATCATTAAGCCAGCCGTGCTGTTGCAGTAGCGCAATAGCCTGTGCTGCCAGACCTTTGCGAAATGGCGGGTCGATGAATACGATATCAAACCGCTTGTCTGCCGGACGATTCAATAGCTGTAGCGAATCGCCAATGATCACTTCGGCGTTATCGCATTTCAGTGTGGCTAAATTGGTCTGCAGCTGTTCGGCCGCACTGCGCTGTAGTTCGTGGATCCGGGCAAACGCTGCGTAACGCGACAGGGCTTCCAGCGACAATGCGCCGCTGCCAGCAAAACAGTCCAGCACATTAGCGCCGGTCAGGTAGCCACTCAACCAATTGAATAGCGTTTCTCTGACACGGTCGGTTGTGGGCCGTAAACCTTCCAGATCCTTAATCGGCAGTCTGCGAGAACGCCATTGTCCCGCGATAATTCTTACCTGACCGCTGCCCGGACGATTTTTGGTCATTGTGCCCCCGTGATGTTGCCGACAGAAATAAAGTGGTAAACTGTCCCGATTATTTAAATTCCCTTCATAATGCAGTGCGTTAACCGCCAATGAAGGCTTGGAAGGGAACTAAAAGCGTCGCTATTCTATAACAAAGTTATCGTTGAAGGCGAAAAGCCAATGCTGCGATAAGTCTGCGACCACTAAACAGTGGCCTAAGAGGCTCCTGAAACTTCCCACCCAAGAGATTGAGCACAGAATACTGATGGCAAAAAAAGGTTTATTTTCCTGGTTCCGTAAAGATGCACCTGTTGAGGACGCCACAGCGGAATCGCCTGCTACCGATGTTGAAAACATTGCAACCGGAGCCGAGTCTGCTGAAGAGGACGTCTCTGCTATTGAGACACCAGATCGCGCGGCAGCAAGCACTGAAAGTCTTGAGACAGATACCGTAGCACCCGAGAGCGAAGCGGCCGTCGCCGCGGACACTGCAGCTTCCGCTATTGCTGAAGCATTCCAGGGCGCTGCAGATGAGGTCGTGACTGAGGACGTTACACCATCAGCAGAGGAAGCTGTCGCAGAAAGCGTTAGCGTTGAAGTTCAGCCAGAGCCTCAGGAAAAGCCGCATAAAGAGGGGCTGTTTGCCCGCCTGAAACGCGGTCTGATGCGTACCAGTGAGAACATCGGTAGTGGTTTTATCGGTTTGTTCCGCGGTAAGAAAATTGATGATGAGTTGTTTGAAGAGCTAGAAGAACAACTGCTGATCGCTGATGTTGGCGTGGAAACTACCACCAAGCTCATCAATAGCCTGACTGAACATGCTAATCGCAAGCAACTCAAGGATGCAGAAGCGCTGTATGCCTTGATGCAACAGGAGATGCTGGCAACACTGGAACCGGTAAGTAAACCGTTAGTGCCGGAAAATGCCGCTGGCCCGTTTGTGATCTTGATGGTCGGCGTTAACGGGGTCGGTAAAACCACCACTATCGGTAAATTGGCCAAGCAATATCAGCGCGAGGGCAAATCGGTCATGCTGGCGGCAGGAGATACCTTCCGCGCGGCAGCGGTGGAGCAGCTCCAGGTATGGGGACAGCGTAATAATATTCCCGTCATTGCACAGCACACCGGAGCTGATAGCGCATCGGTATTATTTGATGCACTGCAAGCGGCTAAATCCCGTAAAGTGGATGTATTGATCGCCGATACTGCGGGGCGTTTGCAGAATAAGGCACACCTGATGGATGAGCTGAAAAAAGTGGTGCGGGTGATGAAAAAGCTCGATGAAGACGCTCCGCATGAAGTGATGCTAACCCTTGATGCCAGCACCGGCCAGAATGCGATCAGTCAGGCACAATTGTTCCATGAAGCCGTGGGGGTCTCCGGTATCACAATCAGCAAGCTGGACGGCACTGCTAAAGGCGGAGTGATCTTTGCTATCGCTGATAAATTTGGTATTCCTATCCGTTACATAGGTGTGGGTGAGCAGATTGATGATCTGCGGACTTTTAATGCCAAAGACTTTATCGATGCCCTGTTCAGTCAGGAGAAAGCGGATAGTTAAATATGATTCGATTTGAGCAGGTCAGTAAAATCTACCCTGGTGGCCAGAAAGCGCTGACGGAAGTGAATTTTCATCTGCAGCGGGGTGAAATGGCGTTTCTTACCGGCCATTCCGGTGCGGGTAAGAGTACCCTGCTCAAATTGATCACGGTGATTGAGCGCGCTAGTGCTGGTAAGGTCTATATCAACGGGCATGACATTGCCCACATCAAGCGTCAGCATGTGCCTTATTTACGTCGGCAAATCGGTATGATTTTCCAGAACCATCATCTCCTGATGGATCGCAGTGTATTCGATAATGTGGCACTGCCATTGGTGATTGAAGGTTTTACGTTGGGCGAAATCCGCAAGCGTGTGGCCGGGGCGCTGGATATGGTCGGACTTTATGGAAAGGATAAACATAATCCGATCATGCTCTCCGGCGGCGAACAACAGCGCGTGGGCATCGCTCGTGCGATTGTGAACAAGCCGGCGTTATTGTTGGCCGATGAACCCACCGGCAACCTAGATCCCAAACTGTCGATGGACATCCTGCGGTTATTCGAAACCTTTAACGATGCCGGTACCAGTGTGCTGATTGCGACGCACGACCTTGGGCTCATCGCGCGCATGAAATACCGTACCCTGACCTTGCGACAGGGGCGGATGATCGGTGGTGAAGCCGATATTGTCGAACCCTTGAGCTGATTAGGAGTTGCTATGTCCCCGTCGTCATTGACCCGCTCCAAATTACCGCTATCTGGTCGCATCGTGATGTTTTTTATTCGGCATATTCAGCATGCTACTGCCAGTATCGGCGAATTGTGGCGAACCCCCATGTCATCGTTAATGACCATGGCGGTTCTCGGGGTCAGCTTGAGCTTGCCCGCGGCCTTGCAGGTGTTAGTAAAGAATGCCGAGAATATTACGCATTCCTGGAATAGTGCAGCGCAGATTTCCCTGTTTATTGATGGTGCCCGTTCTGAGCAGAGTATTCAGAGTCTGATTGCTCGTATCAAGGTCTATCCCGAAATCAGTGATATTAAATATATTAGTCGCGAACAAGCTTTAGCCGAGTTTCAGCAACAATCTGGGTTTGGTGACGCCTTATCTTATCTTGATGAAAACCCGTTGCCTGCGGTGGTCACTGTCACGCCTACCAGTAAATACTCAACACCGGCGGGTGCCCGGGAATTACTGAATAAATTAGAGCAGGAGCCTGAAGTTAGCTTTGGCCGCTTAGATATTGAATGGCTGGAGAAACTGCAAGCGCTGGTAAAAGTGTTAGAGCGTACGGTAATCGGACTGGCGGCGTTATTGATCCTCGCCGTGGTGCTGGTTATCGGCAATACCATCCGTCTGGCGATCATGAACCGGCGCAGCGAGATCGAAGTGATGAAGCTGGTGGGGGCGACAGAAGCTTTTATTCAACGCCCTTTTTTATACACCGGGATATGGTACGGTGTCGTTGGCGGAGTTCTCGCCTGGCTTCTGATTAATCTATTGGTCTGGTTTCTATCGGGGGCCTTGAACACCTTTATGGGGCTGTATGGTAGTAATCTGCAGTTACAAAATCTTAGTTTTACTGAACTGTTGCAGATGGTGTTTGCCGCATCATTTTTGGGGTGGTTAGGCTCCTATTTATCGGTGCGACAGCACTTGCGCGCCATTGAACCCAGCTGATTCCAAGTGAACTAATTGGGGCTTGCATTGTCATATTTGTGGAGCAAAAATAACACTCCGCACAGTGTGAGTGTTGACATATAATGTCAATTAATCGATAGTGCATGAGTTCGACTGAAATTCCTCAATTGAACTAGTGGTAATAAACACGGGAGCGTGAATGACTGATCAAACGCAATCAATGGCACTGATGGTCCCTCAGGGCAGCAGTAGCCTCGAAGCCTATATTCATTCAGTAAACAGCATGTCAATGCTGGACGCTGAACAAGAGTATGCGCTGGCTAAGCGTTTGCAGGAAACAGGTGACCTGCAGGCGGCTAAGCAGCTTATTATGTCGCACCTGCGTTTTGTGGTGCATATTGCACGTGGTTATGCCGGCTATGGCCTGCCACAGGCAGATTTGATTCAGGAAGGCAACATTGGTCTGATGAAAGCGGTAAAACGCTTCGACCCCGACGTCGGTGTGCGTCTGGTTTCCTTTGCCGTGCACTGGATCAAAGCTGAAATTCACGAATATGTATTGAAAAACTGGCGTATCGTTAAAGTCGCCACCACCAAAGCTCAGCGTAAACTGTTCTTTAACCTGCGTAAGGCTAAGCAACGTCTTGGCTGGTTCAGTGATGAAGAAGTTTCTATGGTTGCTGATAGCTTGGGTGTCTCCAAAGCGGATGTCACTGAAATGGAATCACGCATGTCAGCGCAGGATGCTGCGTTTGATATGAGCAGTGATAGCGATGATGACCATGATTTTGCCCCAGCGTTATATCTGGAAGACCACTCTTCTGATGTCGCAGAACAGGTGGAAAATGATAACTGGGAAGCTCGTTCTCAGGCGCGACTGCTGGCAGCAATTAAAACGCTGGATGAACGTAGTCAGCATATTTTGAAAGCGCGCTGGTTGGATGACGATAAAACCACTCTGCAAGATTTGGCGGATCAGTATCAGGTCTCAGCAGAACGTATTCGTCAATTGGAAAAGAACGCCATGAACAAACTTAAGGCGTGTATGGAAGCTTAAAACGAATTGCCAAAAAAGCCTGCTTCAACAGCAGGCTTTTTTATGGTGATCGCGCTATCACTGAGCCGGGGTAGTCGTGACTTTGGCAATAATCTGGCGTCGCTGCACTTTAAGCCCCTGCTGCTCGTCAACCGGCCAAAGGTAATATTGTCTGGGACGTTTGAAGGCGGCGATATGCTGACTCAGAAAACGTTTTATCTCTTCCGCATCAGGTAACTGGCCGCTGCGAGTTTTGACCACCGCGGCAGGCAGTGAGCCAAACTTGGCATCGGTCATCGGAAATACCACCGCTTCTATGATATCTGAATGCAGTTTTAACGCAGTTTCCACTTCCTCAGGTTGAATATTTTCCCCGCCACAAATGAACATGTTATCGGCACGTCCCTGAATGTGCAGTAAACCAGTTGCATCCCAGTAGCCTAAATCTTTACTGCAAAACCAGCCGTCAGCATCAGTCGCTTTGTCGACAGTGCCATCGTCCTGCAGATAACCCAGAAACAGTGTCTCACCTTTCACCCAAATGACACCATCGCGGATCGTCAGTTCGCGTTTAGGTAATAGTTTGCCACTGCTGCCATCGCTACGCGCTGGACCGGTAGTAATTTGCGAGCCCATCTCTGTCATGCCGTAACTGGTCAGCACTTGCATATCCATCGACTGCATCCGATCTAACAACGACTGGCTGATAGCCCCGCCACCTAACAGTAAATATTTGATCAACACCAAGCTGGTCGGGGCTTCATCCAACAACTGTTGTAGTTGAGTGGCAACCAGTGACAGATGGCTGATGGGATCGCGTTTTAGTTGTTGCGCCAGGGTTAAGTCGTTATCGGGAATGATGACCGTTGCAGCAGCTAACGCACAGCGATTGATTATGGCAAGCCCGCCGATATGGAACATCGGTAACGATGCCAGCCAGCCATCACTGACCTGTAAGGTAATTAGACGCAGACTCCCCTCGGCGTTGGCGATGTGGCCTCTCAAGCTGTGCAGTGCTGCTTTAGGAACACCGCTTGACCCGGAGGTAAGGATAATATTCACCGGCATGTCTATGGAGATTTCTGGCACATTGTAGCTTTTGGCCAGAGTAAAATCGGGCTGCAACCTGTGTCGCTGTTGCCACAGTTGCTCACGTGTGTCGTCTGGGCACCAAAGATAATGGATAGCAAAACGCTGGAGTAACGCGGATAACTGACTGTCGGGAAATTTGGGTGACAATGGACAAAACACCCATCCATGATCGACACATACCCAGTAGAGTTTCAGCATTTCGGCACAATTGCTGGCAATACAGGCGAGCCTGTCTCCGGGCTGCATCCCTTGTTCCAATAGTTGCTCACCCAAGGCTAATACCTGTTGGCTCAGGCTTCGGTAACTGGTGCCTCTGCCTTTGGCTATCAGCGCAATCGCCGTTGGGCTTTGCAGGGCACTTTGATGCAAGGGGGATAACATAGTAATGATTACTTCCCGACCGTCAGCACAGGTGTCAGTGCTTCAAACTGCAGACAGTTTTTGTGTTGGTCACCAATGATGAGATCTTTGCTAAACGGTGACAGGGTGTCGGCACCGGGCGTCTCATTAGGGGTCAGTGCCGCGGCGACCCGACACAGATCGCGAATACCTAATGACGCTTCCAGAGATGAGCTGAGCACACACCGCACACCAAGGGCATTGGCTTCCTCAATCAGCGCTTGTAAGCGGCTCAGTGTACCCAACAACATGGGCTTAATTACTAACGCGCGTAGGCCGAATTCAAAGGCATCTGTTGCGACTTTAAAATCCGGCGTCTTCGCTAATGTTTCATCTAGCGCGAAAGGAATACCGGTACTGGCAAATAACGCCCGGTTATTCTGCCAGATGCGGCAAGGCTCTTCGAAATACTCAATGGCAGCCTTCGGCAGACAACTGCAGAAGTGTTCGGCTTCGTCCTTTTCAAATCCCTGATTGGCGTCGAGTCGTAGCTTTAACTCGGGCCGTAACTCTAACACCGCATAAATCAGTGCCAACTCTTCAGCTAACGATGTTTGCGCTACCTTAATCTTTACCCGTTGAATGTTGGCTGGTAGTGCAGCAATACGTTGTTTGGTAAGTGCGAGCGGCTCCCCTTCTTTGGGGACTAATAAGGGGATAGGTTGGAACTCCGGAAAATGTACCGGCAACTGTCCCTTTATTTTGGCATCCAGCAGACTGAGTCCCCATGCCAGCGAGGGTAAAGGCGTCAGTTCGCTCGCCTGAATAAGATCATGGCCACCTTCGACAACCGACTGTAACAACACCTGTGCATCGTTAATGACATCTTCAATCGATTCTCGGCTGAAGCCGTTAATCGGGCTGCCATCACGATCGATACCGCTCAATGGGGCAATTTCGACGAAATGCTGCTGATCGCCTACGGTTGCTTTGAGCACCAGGCCCTGACGCAGCTCGATACGCTGCTTACCGACAGGTAACGCAGCTTCCAATGGAATGTGGTAGCGGGCGAGCGCAAAGGAATCGGCAATCATGGTTTAACCTCCGCAGATATACCCAAGGCGGTTAACAGGGCCGCCAGAAATAGTTGTGGATTAGCCTGATGGCTATTGTGCCCCGCGGCCATTATTGCATGGCAATTCATCGCGACTTTACTGTGCCAGTTGTTGGCAAGTACAGCAAACTTGTGGTCCTGCTGCCCGTAGTAATAGTGTACCGGGCAAGTGAGCATTGCTGGCACTCGATGTAAATCCTGTTGCCAGGCTAACGAGGTGGCACGGTACATAGATAATAATCCGTTAGCTGCGTGGCGACTACGGCGTTGGATCAGCGCTTCTCTGGCAGCGTCAGACAGCTCTGCAAACACCGGTTGTTGATACCATAATGCCAGAAATTGTTGTATTGGAAGTTGGGCCAATCGTGATGCCCACTGTGCGTCGTTATAAGCGCGTTGTTGTTTTTCAGCAGTGGTTAGCAGTCCTGGATGACAGGACTCCAAATGCAGACTTAACAGGCGTTGTGGTGCGGCTTGCGCCACATGCAGTGCGATGCGGCCACCCAGAGAATAGCCCAACAGATGGAACTGATTAATCTCAAGGTGATCGAGGGTCTGTAGTAACAACGACACGGTTTCGTTAAAACCCGGTTCAGGTAGCAACTGCTCAGCGCTGCCCCCGTGCCCGGGTAAATCAATGGCAACACAATAAAAATGTTGGCTTAAGCGCGGCAGTAATGGTGCCCAGTCGTCACCCGTACCTAAAAAGCCGTGTAATAGCACCAGACAAGGCAAATGGCGCGCGCCTGAACTTTGATAAGCCAGCATCAACGTTGCCTCACCCATTGGGCCATTTGGGCTATCTGCTCGCTGGCCTGTGTCTGACTTACCCGCACTTCAATCACCGAAGCACCATCATATGCTAAGGCGTCTTGATAAGCTTCATTGAAGGATTGCAGGTCTTCGACCCGATTGTAGGGCAAGCCAAACATGGCACTGCCATAACCGAATTCCAAACCATGCTCCAGGCGATAATAGCGCTGGCGGATTTGTTGATCTGGTACCGGCAGAATATTGAAAATGCTGCCGCCATCGTTATTGATTATCACGATGACCAGCGGCCACCGAGCTTGGCGTGCCAGTGCCAGTGAGTTGAGATCATGTAACGCTGAGATGTCACCAATTATCAGGGTCGTTGGACGATGGCTATGGGCCGCGACGCCACAACAGGTTGCCAGCAATCCATCAATACCGGACGCACCACGATTGGTATACGTCAGCGCCGGCTCTGTGGTCACTGGAGCAAACATATCGTAGAGCCGTACCGGCAAACTATTTCCGATAAATAACTGCTGCTGACCCGGTTGGGTCTTGGCAATTGCTCTTACCACTTGTGCTTCACCAAACGGACCGTCATCAATCTGTTGCTGAAACAACTGATGCAGTTGGTCGTTGGCGGCAATCAGCTCAAGCGCCCAATTAGCCGCTGATGACCGCGGCCAATTAAGCGAGGCAAACTCACTTAGTGGTGCTAACCAGACTGCTTTGGCCTTATGACTAGGGTCCAGTCGCTGTTGTTGCGGTAACACTTGCCAGTAACTTTGCCAATCTTGTTGTTCCAGATAGGCAATTAACCGCTTTGACAGTAAACGCCCACCAAAAACTAAGACACGGTCGGCACGTTCCAGCAACGCCTTAGCTTTGGGATGGTGTAACAGTTGGTCAATGTTGCCGATTGCCGCAGGATGCTGTCGCAGTTGTGACTGAGCATCGGTCAGTAGCGGCCAGCCAAGTTTGGCAGCCAGTTCGACCAGCTTTGCCGGTTGTTCAGCGGGGTCGAGAGTCCCGGCAACAATAACGCCTTGTCCATGTACAAAACGGCTCAATGCATCATGGGGGGGCAGTTGTTTGGCGGCATTACTGCTGTAGCAGCTATAGGGATTGGCATGATGCTGCCAACGCTGCAGTGGCAACAGATAATGGGTAAGTTCTTGCGCCATCGGTGCTTGTAGCTCTTGCGGATACAAGGGCTCACGGAACATACAGTTAATATGTACAGGCCCCCGCTGATTGCTGATCGCTTCATCTAATAGGGTCAACAACACTTGCGGTGCTATTGATAAATCAGGTGTTGGCAGGTTCACCGGAATGGCATATTGCCCGTAAATTCCAGGCTGTTGAATAGCCTGGTTAGCACCACAAGCTATCAATTCGGGTGGCCGATCGCCTGAAAGCACCACTAACGGCACATTGGTCAACCAGGCTTCAACAATCGCCGGGAACAGGTTGGCAACAGCGGTGCCTGACGTGGTAATGATGGCAACAGGCGCGCGACTAGCCTTGGCCAATCCCATGGCATAAAAACCTAGGCCCCGTTCATCAAAATGCAGATGTTGCTGAAGCTTATGCTGTTTGGCAGCGGCAAGTGTTAATGGAGTAGAACGGGAGCCCGGAGCCATACACAGATGTTGCACTCCTAGTCTCGCCAGTTCTTCCAGAATGAGTTCGCCCCAAAGTAGATTCAGTTCGGCGTGTTGATTTTTTTGCATAAACAGACACCCATGCGTGGATGACTGCTAGTGTAACCTGTTTGTCTCACCCTATGTATGTGCAGATAGTTAAAAAACGTATCAACTCATTACACTAACGCCAAGGTCACTTCTCTGACCTTGTCTTTGAGCCACACTAAGTCGCTATCATCACTATCCAACGGTGTCACCATTTCGACAGTTTTGGGTAACGCCACACTCGCCATGCGCATGGTTTCCGATTCAGCAAGTTTACAGCCATGCAAACTTGGAATATCTGTCAACATATCGTAAATGGCTTTATAGGGGACTAAACATACGGCCTGACTTTCCTCCAGATAGTTGAACAGTGAAGACACACTGCTGATACTGATCTCAATGTCTAATGGCAGTTCATTACGGTGGCACCAGTCTTCAAATGGGCAGGTTGAATGGGGATTGCAACCTAAGTCAGTTTTAACAAACGGATATTTTGCAATTGTTTCGAGTGAGATCTCCTGTTGCAGTAACGGATGTTTACTGCTGCAGATCAGAAAAACTTCTTCAAGTTGTTTTACTGATTCAATCTCATATTCACCCTCAAGAAGTTTAATCGCGTCCTGATGATTACCACAGCATACGCCCATGGTAATTTCACCATCCTGTATGCCCTGCAAGGTGCTGCTGTTCCACGGCACGATATTGAGATGAAATTGTTTATCTTCATTTCTAATCGATTGCATTAACGCTTTGGGATACAGATAAGTCACTAATCCGGGAACGGCAACTTCAAACCAACGTTCACTATTTTTATGATCATCGGCGAGATTATTAAACCCATGCGCATTTTCTACGATTTCTTTTGCGATGGGATATATCCGCTTGGCATATTCATTTGGGATTAGCCCATATTTTTTTCTAAAAAATAATTCGTTGCCAAAAATAGTTCTGACGTTTCTTAAGCAACGGCTAATTTTTGATTGTGGAATATTAAGAATTTTTGAGACATGGGTGGCAGATTTATTTTCACATAATCCAACAATGATCATTAAACTCAGCATGTCGAGTTTTTCAAAATCAATGTGTTTCATTGTTAGTACTCCTTTTATGGAAATTCCTATTGCATTTAAGATTAATAAAAAAAATGAAAAATAGAAAATTTAAAAGACGCCTTGCGTCACATTTAAAAATGTATTTTACTTAGATTTTATAACTCGAGAATTTCAGCCTATTTTCATATTTCGTATTTTGCAATTTTCACATTGAGATATCTCTTTTATTGTAACTAAATTTACTATTATTCATTTCTGTAAAACCGTAATCAAATTAACCTCTTAAATATGGCATTTGCCAATTATTTGCATTTTTTAGTGTGATCGTCATCACGAATGTGCTTGGGTTTTCTGCCAATAATTTAATTGCGAAATAATCGTTAATTAAAATAAAACGTGATTGTTGGAGGTTAATATGAGCACCGCATCTGTCTATCTCAGTTATGCGTTTATCTACTTTGTATTGTTTATCGCAGTGCCTTTTATTGCGGTTACATTCGTGATGACTTGTATTAAGTTTTTCAAGTCAGAAGGTGCAGCACCAATACATGCCAAAATTAAAGACCGTCTGTTTGACAATGAAAGTCTCGGCTTTCTTAAGTCACTGAAGAGTTTAACTAAAGGTGAATATGAAATCTGTAGTCATGTTCCGTTGGAATCAGTGATTGAAGTGGCTGCAGACGAAGCTGAACCTCATGGATATCTGGACTATGTGCTGGTTGACCAGAATTCATCAGAAATCAAAATGGTGATTTCTGACTTCAGCGATAAGTCCAGTGCGGAAATTAAGCCACTGCTTCAGAAACTCAATATCAGATTGATCGATATGAAGCGTGATTGCCCAATGGATAAACAGCATCTGATGCAGGCCCTGGCTGCCTGAAGTGTACAGTCGATGTCGGTGGCAATCTCACCATGACGGATTGCCACCCTTTCTTCTAAAAAATAATAAATAATCAGGTAAAAATTATGTTCAGGAATACTTGGCGCACAGTGCTCGGTGTTGCCACATTGGTATGCCTGTTGGGTTACGGCACAGCCGGCACCGCCAATGCAGAAACATCTACCGCGCTGAAAATCAATGATGGCCCCTGCCTAAAATGCCACAAGCGCAATGGCACAATGCTGGGGGTTCACGGACAGGACAAAATGCATCTTAAATGCGAGACCTGTCATGGTGAACAGGGTGTCCACCCTCGCAAACCCAATGATATCCGGGTATTTACTCCGGATCCCGAGATCTCCCCTAAAGAGCAGAATAAAACCTGTCTCAGATGTCACCGGCCTGAAAAACTGGCTGCTGGCGAGTGGACTCACAACGTCCACGCCGACAAGGTCAGTTGTGCTGCTTGCCACAAACTGCACCCGGCGGAAGATCCAATGACCAAAATGACCGGCTCACAACACAGTCAGTTGTGCCGTCAATGTCATGCGAAGTAGGGGGTGCGTGATGGATAAGTCAAAAAGACAATTTTTACAGGGCAGCGGCGCTGTTATTGCCGGCATCTCCCTCTATGTGTTGACCAATGGCGAAGTTGCCGGTGAGCAAGCAAAGAGTGCCGTCAAATATGCCATGCTGCATGATGAAAACAAGTGCATCGGTTGTAATGCTTGTGCCGATAACTGCCGCAAGGTGAACAATGTTCCCGAAGGTGTCGCGCGCCTGGAGATTATCCGGACCGGCCCATTTGGGGAATATCCCAACCAGTACTACCACTTTACCCGTAAGTCCTGCGAACAATGTGATGACTCACCTTGTGTGCATGTATGCCCTACTGGCGCTGCCTTTAAGGATGAGAAAACTGGCATTGTCAGTGTGAACTCCTGGAAGTGTGTCGGCTGTCAGTATTGCTTGGCGGCCTGCCCCTACCATATTCGCTTTATCAATCCGGTGACCAAAGCCGCCGATAAATGTGATTTTTGCCGGGAAACTCAGCTGAAGGAAGGTAAGCAACCCGCATGTGTTGAAGCTTGCCCAACTAAAGCGCTGGTATTTGGCGATTTGAATGATCCTAATTCAGAAATCGTCAAGGCGCTGGAGGAAAATCCGGTTTATCGCAACAAGAGAGATTTGGGAACCCATCCCAAGTTGTTCCGTATTCAAGCTAAGCAGGGAGGGATAAATGTATGAGCCCTTTCCATTTTGAACACTTGATTTGGCATTGGCCAATCGCCTTTTATCTGTTTTTTGCCGGGGTATCAGGCGGCGCGATGTTTTTCGCCGTGCTGTTGAAAAACTTTACCTTACGCGGCGAGCCGGCATATAAGTCTGGATTTGTGCAAGCTGCCTGTATTGTGGCACCTGTCACGGTGATGGCGGGTTTGGGTATTCTGGTAACCGACCTGACCAAACCATTACATTTCTGGAAGATTATGGTGTTCTACAACCTGACATCAGTAATGTCCATTGGCGTAATTATCCTGTGTATCTACATGGTCTTCATGTTCCTGTGGATTGCACTGGTGTTCCGTCCGGTGATTGATGAATGGTGCCGTGTTCGCTTCCCTTGGGTGCTTAAACTCAGCGCACTGCTGGGGCGCAATGAACCTACCATCACCGGTTTACTGGTAATTCTGGCGCTGGCACTCGGAGCCTATACCGGCTTCCTGTTATCAGCCTTGCCAGGCTATCCGATGTTGAAAAACCCGGTGTTGCCAATTTTGTTCCTGTTGTCAGCGTTGTCTTCGGGTGCCGCAGCTTCTCTGCTCGGTGGCGTGTTGATGCGCGGCAACCCGGATGGTCGCGAAGTAAAACTGATCCATAAGATCGAAATACCCTTGATCATGGTAGAGATGGTGGCAATTTTCACCTTCTTTGTTGGGCTGGTATTGACCGGCGGTCAGAGCAAGGTTGCCGCGGCAAATGCGGTTGGCTTTGGCTTCTGGGGCGTGGTGTTCTGGGTGGGCATTTTGCTGGTCGGGTTATCCGTGCCGCTGGCAATGAACCTGTTCATGACCGCCACTGCAAAGCGTCGCTTCGCCTATGTGGCGGGTACCGCCACCTGTAGTTTGATTGGGGTGATTCTGTTACGTCACTTCATCCTGTATGCAGGCCAGATGACAATCGCTTAATGAAATTTGTGTGAGCTAAAACAATAACAAGTTAGGTAAAAGCTGCATCCAGGTTCAGGCAGTTATGTATGCCGTAAAACAGGGAGGTAATTGGGCAGGACGCCATTTTGCTATTTATCCACACATTACCCGAACCTCCACGGGTTTTGCCACCTGTTGAGCACGCAGGTGGCTTTTTGTTGCCTTGATTCCGTTATCGACATCGGAAATTTGACGATAGCAGGCGGGGACTACGCTTTGTTAGTGCTCCCCGTTTTTATATGTTGAGATGCCTGAACCCCGGGATGACGGATGCTATCAATAAGATTTTGCTGAATTTTTAGCAGCACCTTACGAAAGAGCTGGATCTCAGCATCATCAATATCGATCCATGCCGGCTCCCAGATCTCATTCACTACAGCACCGATAATCTTGAGCTTTTCAGTGGCGGCTGGGGTTACAAATAATCCATTTACCCGATGGTCGTTCTCAGGCTTACGCCGCTCCAATAACCCCATCTCTTCTAGTTGATCAACGATGCGACCTAGCTTGGCTGGCTGCATCATCATCCTATCTGCCAGCTCCACTTGTCTTATCCCTGGTAACAATTCCGTGTGTTTGAGGACATCGGCCTGAGTCAGACTAAGGCCCGCGATATTGTCATGAACTTGAAAGGCAATACTTAACATACTAAGTATATCCGTCATGATAAATCCGAATTTTTCTTGCATTATCAACACTCTTAACAGGGAAAATTCTACTTCTAATTTTACATTTGCTTACATAATTTGTCATTAATACAGCCATCACTTTTCTTCACGAAAACGACAATGTGTAGCGTTGGCGAATTAATTCTCAATTAGCGTGATATTTTTACCGATAATTTAAACAGGTATATTTATTATATCTTTATTAAATCCTAAATAGTTTAGCGTTAAATACATTTCCGTCATAACCTGATATTTCCAATAATAGTTTTAGTTGTGATGGATAAAACACCTATCACTATTACGCACTAGTACGGATGTAAATTGTTCATAAATACAAATAACACTCGAGTTAAATAGTCGTTATTTGTGCACATTCATAAATGCGTTGACTTAATAAAAATCCGATCTAATGCAATAAAGATATTCTAAAATTAGAAAAACATAATGTTTAAATATTAATTATTTTTTATGTCTTTATATGACTGTTTTTAATTGTTCCTTAAATGTGATTTTTATCGGAAATTTAATAATCATTTTTACAGTAACTTGACCATAACCTATTTTGATTAAACAATATCTAATGTAGATATGCACATAATCCATTGTTTTATAAATATTTATTATTTTTCAATTGGTCGATAAGTGTGAACATTGTCATGTTGTGTAGCTTATTAAAGCTTTAGTCACATTTTAAAGATACGTAAGTAATAATTTCAAATATAGATGTAGAATTTTATTGAGGCTGATTTATAGCTTCTGCATTTAAATCTTAAATAGTCCGCTTCATAACAAAAGGTGCTTTTAAATGTCCCGTATTGTTTATACAGCAATTCTGGGGGCGGGGGTCTTTTTATCCCTAATAAACCCAGTAAAAGCGACACCGTGGGATAATTTGAGTAGTGAGCAACTGGAACAGCAACTACAAGCGAAGTTTGCTGAAGGCAATTATTCCCCTAAGGGGGCTGATTCTTGTCTGATGTGCCATAAAAAGGACACGAAAGTCATGGCGCTGTTCGACTCAATTCACGGTCATCTCGATAATAGCCAATCGCCGATGGCGGGGCTGCAGTGTGAAGCCTGCCATGGTCCCCTCGGCCAACATAATCGCGGCGGCAAGGAGCCCATGATCGATTTTAGCCCGGACAGCAAACTGTCAGCTGACAGCCAGAACAGTGTGTGTCTCGGGTGCCACAAACAGGCCAAAACTCAGGAATGGCACAGCAGTGTCCATAATCTTGAAGGGGTCACCTGTGTCTCTTGCCATCAAATTCATACCGCCAGTGACCCGGTACTCGACCGTAAGCAGGTAAATGAAGTTTGTAGCAAGTGTCATAGCCAGGAAAAGGCGGATATGTCCAAGCGTTCTTCCCATCCGCTGAAGTGGAATGAGATGACCTGTGTCGACTGTCATAACCCGCATGGCTCCGCCAATGACAACGCGTTGAAGCAAGCCACTGTGAATGACACGTGCTACAGCTGTCATGCCGACAAGCGTGGGCCATTCCTGTGGGAACATGCCCCAGTAACGGAAGATTGCACCAGTTGCCACAATCCTCACGGCAGTGTTAACGACAATCTGTTGAAACAGAAAGCCCCGCAACTGTGTCAGCAGTGTCACGTGGATGACGGACATGCCAGTCGTGTTGTCAGCCAGCCCGGCGTGGATGCGTTTGGTGGGGGGCGTAGCTGTCTGAACTGCCACAGTCAAATCCATGGTTCTAATCACCCCGCCGGCAGCAATTTCAGCCGCTAACAAGGAGATAGGTTATGACAATGAAATTTAATCTTATCACCCTTGGTCTGATGGCGGCGGCAGGACAGGTAGCTGCGGCAGATTTTGGGGTCATGAATGCCAATACCAGCAAAGTGAATACTGCCGATTACCAGTGCCAGCGCTGCGTCACCGCCACCGGCTTAAGCGGCGAAGTGAGTGTCAGCACCGGTTGGAAAAGTGGTGATGACATTCGTAGCGGTAATGCCCTCGGAAAAGAGGACAGTGGCTGGCTTGGGGCACTGAGCGGCGAGTTCAACTATCGCGACGGTCATGGCTATCAGGCCAGTGCCGAGGCGGACAATCTGGGACTGGACAGCAGCAGTGCTCACTTGCAAGCCAGTAAACAGGGAGTATTTAACGCGACCGTTGATTACCGATTGTTACGGCATTCACAAGTCAGTGGCGAAAGTCCGGTGTGGTACAGCGATAATCTGCTGCAACCTTCCGCCACCGAAACCCGATATCCGAAGCTGTTTACCGAAAGGGAGCAGGTCGGTGCCGGTCTGACACTTTATTACCAGGATTACAGCGCGTTTGTAGCGTTCAATCACGAAGCGAAGACCGGTAATCAGGCGGGCAGCCTTATTGCTGCCAATGGCGTGCTGAATTTTGCCAATCCTATTGATAACAGCACTGACACCGTCTTGGGTGGCCTGAGCGCTACGGGTGATAACTGGTTCAGCCGCTTGCAGTATAACGGTAGTTTCTTCCGCAATGATATTGGCAATCTGTCGCTGCCTTATAGCGAGGATGTCTATGCTGCCACACCAGACAATGATGCCCATCAGGTGTCATTTGATGGACAGTATCTGCTGGGGCGTACCGTGGTTAATGGTCATCTGGCCGCTGGTCGGTTAATCCAGGATGCCGACCTGATCCAGATGGAAGGCAATCCCCTGGTGAATTGGGACGGTGAAGTCGATACCCGCGATGCCCGCTTGTCGGTTAGCAGCCTGCTGACTGCCAAATGGCGCGTCAATGGCCAGTTCAGTTACAGCGATCGGGATAATCAAGGCAGTGTTGCCGAGTTCGCTCAGCTGGAATGGGACAATGTTAACGGCGCTTTCAAAGCCAACGTGCCACTGGATATTACCCGTCAAAGTCTGAAGCTGCAGAGCAGTTATCGCGTTAACAGCGATTGGCGTCTGAGCGGGCAATATCAGCACAAGCAAACTGAACGCAACTATCTGGAGCGGGAAGAAAACCGTGAGGATAACCTGTGGGCGCGGCTGAACGTTAAACCGCTGGATAACATGCAACTCGGCATCAAGGCACTTTATGAAAGCCGTGATGGTTCTCAGTACGATGCTTCTCGCATCACCGCTCCGGATGAAAATCCACTGCTGCGTAAATATTACCTGGCAGATCGCGAGCGCTATGGTGCAGAACTGACGTTCAATCATACGCCGTTGTCCTGGCTGACACTGGACATCAGTCTGCGTTATGCCAAAGACGATTATCAGCACACGGATATCGGCTTGTCTGCCTCAGAAGATTACCGCTATGACGCCAACCTGTCGCTTGACCCCACCGCCGATGTGCATTTGTACGCGTTGGCGAGTCAGCAATGGATCAACTCCGACATGGCGGGCTCCACCAACTTTGCGACAGCCGATTGGCAAGGGCGGATAGAAGATCGCTTCATCAATCTTGGTGCTGGGTTCAGCTACCGCTGGTCAAGCCAACTGACAGTGGGTGGTGACTACCTGTTTGCGAACTCCGAAAGCAACACGGCTATCGATAGCAGTGATTACGGCGACTATTACGACTTCAGCCACAGTCTGGAGCTGTATGGCCGTTATGCCCTGAGTCAACAGATGGGGCTCAAGCTGAGCTACCGCTATGAACGTTACTACGACACCGATGATGCACAGGTGGCGGTGGATGCCATCACTGGCCTCACCACTCTTGGCAAACTGGATCATAACTATAACGCGCACCTGCTGATGCTGAGCTTCAGCTACAAGCTGCCTTAAGAAAGAGGTTCAAATAATGGAACGCAGAAGTTTTTTAAAAATGAGCGCAGCGCTGAGTGCTGCCGCAACTGTCTCTGGCTGTAACTCCAGCTCAAAAGATGTGGAAGAAGTTGCGCCGTCAACACCCGCTACCGAAGAAACCATCAACTGGTCTGCCTGTTTGGTGAACTGTGGTTCAAACTGCCCGATAAAGGTGTTCAGTAAAGACGGCGTGATTACCCGCATTGAGACTGACCATGAAACTGACGATGTCTATGGTGTTAACCATCAAGCCCGAGCTTGTTTACGTGGCCGTTCATTAAGACAGCGTAACTATGCGGTTGACCGTCTCAGAACCCCAATGAAGCGGGTCGGCACCCGTGGCGATGCGCAATTTGTGGCGATCTCTTGGGAACAAGCCTATTCCGAAATCGGCGCCAAGTTAAAATCCATTAAGGAAACCTACGGGCCTGAAGCTATCTATATGCACTATGGTACTGGTGCCTATTATGGTTTCGCCAGTAACACTGCGACCTGGGGTCGCCTGCTGAACCTGAATGGTGGCGCTGTGCATTACCATTGGGACTATTCTTGGGCACAAGTTTATGCCGCATGTATGGCAACTTATGGTGACCAGTGGGCCAGTATCGGCGGCAGCTCATTATCTGAAATTGCGAACTCAGATCTGTTCGTCGGCTTTGGTTTTAACCCCAATGAAATTCGTATGAGCGGCAGCGGTGAGGGTTATGATTTTATTAATTCTCTCGCACAAAACACTAAAGATATCAAAGTGTACATGGTCGAGCCGCGTTACACCGATTCCATGCGGGGTAATGAAAACAAATGGTTAGCAGTAAGACCCGGCACCGATGCTGCCTTGGTTGAAGCAGTGATTTACCAGATGATCAACTCTGGCTGGGTAGATCAGAATGCTAAGTCATTCTTAGATACTTACGTCGTGGGTTATGATCGCGCTTCGCTGGAAAAAGCCAAAGCCGCTGTGACACTCAGCAGTGATAGCTTTATCGCCAGTCATGCCGCCTATATCAATCCCGATGACAACTACCATGACTACATCATGGGTCAGGGCATTTACGCCGCACAAGGTGCTCGCACTCCTACTTGGGCTGCGGCAATTTGCGGTATCCCAGAAGCCACCATTATCCAACTGGCTGATGATATTATGGCCGCTGAATCACCTTATATCTCTGCGGGAGCGGGTATCAGTCGTCATGCTAACGGCGATCAGGCGACTCGCGCTGTTTACACCCTCGCCATCATGACCGGTAAAATTGGTCGCTCTGGTGTGAATAGTGGTGCAATGCCGACCAGTTACAGCTTTAGTGTGGCCTCAATGCCAACACTGGAAGATCTGAGTGAAGTCAAAGTCTCAATCCCAGTGTTTACTTGGAGTGACGCCATTGTCAGAGGCAAGGACTTTACCGGAAGAACCGATTGCGTGCGTTACAAAACCAGTGGTTCAAACGAGCTGTCCGACAACAACGATGCTGCGTTAGGTACCAACTTCAAAGCCGTTATCAACTGTGCCGGCAACGCGTTGATCAACCAGCATGCCCAGAGCAACCACACTGCTGAAATTCTGAAAGATGAAAGCCTGTGTGAATTGATAGTGGTTTGTGATTGCTGGATGACGCCATCAGCCAAATTCGCCGACTATCTGTTACCAGATACTACCTGGTTGGAATCTGACGATTATGCTAATGATAGTTATGCCGCCGGTCAGATGGCGTACGCGACCTTCATGAGCACCTCATTGGAGCCACTGGGGGATTCCAAGTCGATGTACGACATTTGTGCGGGCATTGCAGCGTCCTGGGGTAAAGAAGCTGACTTTACCGAAGGGAAAACGGGTCAGGAATGGTGCGAAGAGTTATATGCACAGACCAAAGCCAATAACCC
This sequence comes from Shewanella sp. A32, assembly GCF_029167175.1. Taxonomy (NCBI): domain Bacteria; kingdom Pseudomonadati; phylum Pseudomonadota; class Gammaproteobacteria; order Alteromonadales; family Shewanellaceae; genus Shewanella; species Shewanella sp. A32. Next base: position 82,063 of record NZ_JARFTS010000003.1, on the reverse strand, counting down.
AGATGTGGATATGCCAAGCACTTACGCCGAAGCACAGCAGACCGGCGTCTTTAGAAAGTACATGCCTTCATCTGTGATCGCGCTGAAAAGCTTTGTTGATGCGCCAGACAGCAATCCGCTACCAACCGTATCTGGCAAGATAGAAATTTACTCTCTGTCACTTGCCAGAAAAGCGGCGACCTGGGAAATCACTGCTGGCGATAAGATCACTCCGTTGCCGCAATACGTCGTCACTTGGGATGGCTATGAAGATGATGCTACCAAGGCAGCATATCCCTTCCAGCTATGCGGTTATCACACTAAAGGTCGTGTGCACTCCAGTTATCACAACGTCGCTTGGTTGCGTGAAGCGGTTGAGGATGCATTATGGATGAATCCATTAGATGCAACTGCCAATGGCTTTACTGATGGTGAGAGCGTCTATGTTTATAACGATCGAGGTACCATCCAAGTCAATCTGAAAGTCACTCCACGGGTTACTCCTGGGGTCGTATCGTTAGGTCAGGGTGCCTGGTATAAGCCAAGCCCAGATGGAAAAGTCGGTCCGTCCGGACATGTCGTCGATATTGGGGGTTGTATCAATACTCTGACGAAATTCCATCCAACCCCTATCACTAAGGGAAATCCGCAACATACCAACCGTGTTCAGATTGTAAAGGCTTGAGGAGTAAAGAAAAATGACAGCAGAAGTACAACTTGGATTCTACTTTGACAGTAGTAAATGTACCGGATGCAAGACTTGTCACGTCGCCTGTAAAGACCGAATGGTTGGCAACTTGCGCTCCGCAGATGATGTCGCTAACGCCGGTGTTGCCAGCTTACCTGGCATGCTCTGGCGCCGTGTGTATGAATACGGCGGTGGTACCTGGAATAAAAATGCTGATGGCAGTTATGAGCAGAACGTTTTTGCTTATTACATGTCCATCGGCTGTAACCACTGTGCTCATCCTGTTTGTGTGAAAGCTTGCCCTACTGGCGCTATGCATAAACGCCAGGACAACGGTCTAGTGTTAGTTGAGGAGTCATTGTGCATTGGTTGTGAGAGCTGCTCTCGCGCATGTCCATACGATGCGCCGCAGATCGATACTGAGCGCAAAGTCATGACCAAGTGCGATGGCTGCCAGGATCGACTGGCGGCAGGTAAAAAGCCTATTTGTGTTGAATCCTGCCCATTACGTGCCTTGGATTTTGATACCTTAGAAAATCTCAAGGCAAAATATGGCGAGGGCGATGCCCACATTGCACCGTTACCCTCACAGTCCATTACCACCCCTAGTTTGATATTGAAAGCCAATATCCATGGACAACCGTCAGGAAGCGGCGCAGGTTCAGTGCTGAACACGCCAGAAGTCTAACTGATCCAAGACGGGCGAGCGTTTTCGCCCGTCTTCTAACTAGCGGGGTGAAACATGCAGTTAAATATTTCCTCTGACACCTATGCAACTTGGGGGGCATTAGCTAACGTCCTGGGATATTTGTTACATCAATATCCAGAAAGGGAATTAATTGACGATTTTAAGGAACAGCAGTTAGCGCTCACATGGCCAATTCTGGCTTCATCAAGCGACGAGAGACAGGCGTTGGAAGCGCTCGCACATGCGTTAGCCGACTGGGATAGTAGCGAAGAGCAGTTAGTAAAATTAAAACTGGATTTTGGCCGCCTATTCTTTGGACCCGGTGAACCGATAGCGGCGCCGTGGGGCTCGATCTATTTGTGCGAATCCCAGATTTTATTTGATCGTTCTACCGCCAAACTGACACAATTTTATGCAAAACACGCGATCCAGGTTGATTGCCAAAAGCATGAACCGGTAGATCATATTGGTCTGATTATGGTCACACTTGCCTACCTTTTTGAACAACTGGCAAGGAATTCTGAAGATGAATTTAAGCAAAGTGCAGCTATAGAACTGTTACAGGAACACCTGTTACCTTGGGGGGGGCGCTGCCTGAGTTTGGCGGAGCAGCATGCCAATACTGCCTTCTATCGAGCAATAGCCCATCTGGCGCAAGTATATTTGCGCACACTTGCTGAAGCGCTGGGTGTGCTTGTTGTTCAACGTAAGCTGTATCGATAACCATGACAGTCATTTCCTCGGTGGGTCAACAATGGCATAAGGCGCAACTGGCAGAGAAACTCAGTGGCAGGTTGCAGACTGAATCGATAATACGGCAACTGCTCACCGGTGCGACGTCGCTCGATACTGTGTCTAATCTGGTAGTAGCGCTAGCCAGTTCTGAACAAGAGCTTGATGCCGAAGCGTGGCATGACGGGGTAATGGTGGCGCTGTTCTTCAGCGCCTATCGACTATTGTTTGTCAAAGCCACTCAACAGCAGCTCAGTCAGGGTGAGGAGTTGATTATCAGTATCGGCAGCCGGCTGAGCCAGTGTGTGTCTGCAGAAATGCTGGATGCCGGACAGCAACAGCAACTGACATTGATGCAGCAACTGTCACAACAGCTAGTCACGTTGCGAAACCAGCGGCGTAGCCAGCATCGCAATATGTGTTAGTGTCAGTCATTCATTCTGGGCGATTGTTGATCCACTCGCTCATCACGACATGGGTTTTGATTTTGCAGATGGCCGGATGAGACTCAATAGCCTCGCGAATTTCATGCAGTCGTTGCATTGACGGGGTTTTAACGTAAACCAGTAAATCCATGTCGCCAGAAATGCCATGACAAGTCACTACTTCTGGAATGGCTTGAAACAGATGGGCGATGTCAGCACAGGTACGGCGCTGATGTTGAATTTCAAAATAGGCACTCACCCCGGCTTTTTGCGACTCACTGAGCAGTATCTGATAGCCGCGAATAATGCCATTCTGTTCCAGTTTTTTCAGACGTTCTGACACGGCACTGCGCGACAGGCTGATCTCCTCCGCAATGGTGGATACGCTTTTGCGCGCGTTTTGCCGTAGGGCACTAATAATCGCCTGATCAAATTTATCCATTGCGTCTATCCTGTGAAACTACTGATTTTTTGTCGTGTCGCCGTCATTCCGTCGGCAAAAACGGCATTTATTGTGGTGCATTGGCACAGATTGTTTGTGATGAAATCACTATACTGCTGGTATACCCACAGGCATTAATTTATCAGATGAATTCGACTTCAGGAACTATAGGACGCTGGCAAGGGGCGGGGCTGATGGCAACGACTTTGCTGGGGACTGGCGTGTTTATTCTGCCGCAAATGACCGTCAAAATGGCGGGACATGGTGCGCTGCTGGCTTGGGCGTTACTGACGCTGGCAATCATTCCTATCACGGTGGTTTTTGCTCAATTGGGCGCACAGTTTCCGCATGCGGCCGGTCCCGCGTTTTTTGTGGAAAAAGCGTTTGGCCGGCTATTAGGTCGCGCAGTGGGCTTGAGCTTTTTGCTGATTGTGCCCATTGGTGCCCCCGCAGCGATTATGATGACCTTCCAATTCTTTCAGGCGATGGTGCCCATCACCGGGTGGGGGCAGCTCGCGTGTGAGCTGATGGTGTTGTTAGTGTTATTGGGGCTGAACCTGCGAGGCATTCAGGTATCGGCTAAAGCACAGTTCACGCTGACACTTTGCATCGTCGTCGTCGTGGTGCTGATGTTTGGCAGCGGCGTCGGTCATGCCGCCCAATTCCAGCGGCCGGAAGCGGCACAGAATACCAACGGTGTACTGCAAGCCATGGGAATCGCGTTCTGGAGCTTTTTGGGGGTTGAGGCCATGACGCATCTCACTGCTGATTTTCGTAATCCTGCGAAAGACTTTATCCCGGCGATGATGATCGGCACCTTACTGGTGGGGACCATATATTTGGCCTGTACCTGGTTGTTGTTACTGGTGCAATCTGATGCGCCATTAGCGATGATGGGGGCGTTCGACACCTTGTTTGGCGGGCATGGCGTCCAAGTGATTGGTGTCCTTGGGATCGCCAGTGGTTTAGCCACTACCAATGTCTATGCCGCAAGTGTGGCGCGCTTACTCAGCAGTTTCAGTGAGCAGGGCATTACTCCCCGCTGGTTTGCCCCTCGTAATCAGTTTCAGGTTCCGGTGCGTGCGCTGGTTATGATGCTATCGTTGATGGCGCTGGTGTTGCTGGCGAATTTCCTGACTGATACCCGTCTGGATCAGCTAATCTCTTGGGCAAATGGTGTGTTTGTGATCATCTACTTGCTGTCAATGTTGGCGGCGGTGAGATTACTGAGCAAACGCTATCGGCCATGGGCAGTGCTCAGCGCGGTGATGTGTTTGATACTTGGTGTGGCATTGGCGAGTGCGATGTTTTACGCCATGGTGCTGATGCTGGTGTTGCTGCCATTGTTGTGGCTGCAGCTGAAGTTGCGTCGGCCAACCCTGCCGCCGATGGCTGCTTCCTGAGTGGTTCAAAACTCATCCAGGCTCTGCTAGTGGTGATGTATGAATATTAAGGATTGGAATGGCGGCAATAGTCGCCTCCATATCTGAGAAAATCGTTATCACACCGTTAGAGGACTAGTGCCCCGGGTTTTCAATCGCGCGATTTCGTAACTGGATCAGCTCCGAGTGTTTCAGATACAACAGATCAGCACTGCGGCGGATGATCTGGTCTTCATAACGACACAGTTCGCCATCAGCATAGGCAAGTTGCCACATCGATAGGACTAACTGCTGCTTTTGCTCCAAGCTGAAATTTTCGTTGATGATTGAGGTAAACTGAAACAGTGAGGTCGCGTTATTGCGGTTGCGTTTAGCCTCTTCCAATAGCGTACTGCAATCGGTGGCGCTGATCCCCAGATTCTGCTCTAGCACCTCTGGCAATAAGCGCGCCTCGGCGCCATCCAGTTTTTCATCGGCATATACCACTTCCAACAACATGCAGGCGGCGGCCAGATTGATACTGTGCGCTTGTTGTTGCGGATCAGGGATATCCTGAAACTCTTTCAGAAACTGTTTTAGTTTGGCGATCATTCTGTTACTTCCATACTTGCTACCGGTAACTCATTAGAATGAACTGAGGCGCGTGAGTTCCCTTACAACAATGACCCCAGTCCTTGTGTCAGCAGTGATGCAGTGCTATCACCACCACTACTCTGCAGATAATTTTTCAGAATTTCTGCCATTGGTGCGACCAAATCCTTGGAAATGCCCAACTTCGAAAATGCATCATAAACCATCGCACTTCCTTGCAGGGAAGTCCCAAGACTCCCGGCTTTTGATAACAAACCGGTCATCCCTGAACTGCTATCTGTGGTTGGCACGGCAGACATCAAGCTACTGGCATTGGGGATCGCGTCAGTGATCTGCGAGAACTGCGACGTCCCCAGATTGGACTGCGCCAATGTCAGCAAACTGCCGAGACCACCTTCGGCCTGGGTTTGATTAAGGTTAAGTTGCGACATGACGCTGTCTACCAGACCGGTGCTTTGGGTGGCAGTGGTAGTGGTTGGCGTAGTGGTGGCGGTGGTGGCAACGGCTTGCTGTGCCTGAGTTTTCAGATTATCCAGCAGACCTGCATGTACCGGCAGTGCGAGCACCAATGCCGTCGCAGCTAAAAGAGGGCCTTTCATAAATGATTCCTTGATTACGTGACAATGGTAATTATTCTAAGCACATCGTTGCCGTTGATGCACGGCTTTTCGGTCCTTAAAAGCCGCAGCAAGCGCCATTTCTGCGGTGCATTAGCCACCAATTTTCGGTATCCTACGCTCACAATCTCCCTTTATTACTGTCGCTGTTGAGAACGTTACATGCCTTTTTCAGCCATTCTTTCTGAAGCGTTTTATTTTTTCCGTAATCATCTGTTGCAGTTGGCCGCATTGACGTTGCCGATACTGATGGTGCAAGTAGGCATTCAGTTATGGTTGGGCGCGGAGTTTGCGGCGATGGATCCCAAAGCGCCGCAAATTGGCGTACCGCACATTCTGGCAACCTTGTTACTGTTTTTAGTCTTTTCGTTGTTAATCGCGTCATTAACGCTGTTTATGGAACTGCGCACCGAAGGCTATCAGCCGAGTGTTTTTGCAGTGTTGAAAAATAGTCTGCCATTTTTGCCGTGGTTGATGGTAGCTGGTGTGTTTTCCGGTATGGCCATCGCCGCGCCGGTGGTGTTGCTTTCAGCGTTAGGCCCTCTCGGTGTTATTGGTCTGGGCATCAGTTTGTATCTGTTTGCCCGCCTGTCTTATGTCAATTTTATGGTGGTGGTGGAGCGACTGTCACCATTGCAGGCAATTAAGGCCAGTTTTGTTTTTAGCCAAGGGGTGACTGGCAGAACCTTACTGGTGCTGTTGCTATATTTTCCATTGGTGGTAGTAGGCAGCCTGATTTCGTCAACGGTAGAGCAAGCCCCGATGGTGTTGCGGCTGGTGGTGGAAAGTATCACCGGTTTTATCAGCCTCTATGTCAATGTGGCACTGTTCCGTCTGTACCGGGTCAGTCGTCAACCAGCCTAAATTACAGGAGCCAGAGTGAACGATATCGAGTTCGTCGCCGGTGTCTCGGAAACTCTGGCAGAAGAATACCGCAAGGCTAAACGGTATGTGGATGAGGTCCCAACCCAGTCGTTGTTACATGTCCGCAGTTTTGCGCATCGCCTGACGACGCTATTGGCGGCGCAGGCGCAGGTGACTTTTGAGGGCCCCAATCTTTATGACCATATTGAACAGCTGAACCAGCAGCGGCTGATAGATGTGCGAATAACCCGCGCGTTGCACCGCATCCGGGCGGATGGTAACCGCGGTGCCCACCCTGAAAAATATCACCTGGAACAAGCGCAGCTGCAACAGCTGGCACGCAAGGCTATTCGTGATTTATTAAAGCTGGTGGAATTAGTCTATCCATTGCTACGACGCCAGGATGCGCCGGCTTATCAGTTTGATGAGTTTGATGCCATGGGCGGGCGTGAACTGTGTTTCCGCGCGGTCATGGAGGATGACAGCGAAGCGCAGTATTTACTGGGAATGTCGTTTAAAAGTCAGGCATTAATGGCGCGGCAGCAGGAACAGGCATTACAGCCTGAGGAAAATGCGCCCAAACAGCAGGCAACCCCCTATCTTGCCAAGGCGGCTTACTGGTTTTCGCAGGCGGCAGCACACGATTCTCGGGCTAAGTTTGAACATGGTGTTGCCTTGTTACATGGTTATGTGGGCGCAGCGGATGTTGTGGCCGGACAACAGCTGATTCGAGACGCTGCAGAAGCCGGTGTTGTCGATGCCATGGCGCTGCTGGGATATTTCTATTTAGTGGGCAGTGGTGATATCACGGCGGATATCGCGCAGGCCGAAAAATACCTGACGGCGGCTGCGGCACAGGAACACGCTGAAGCGATGGCAAATCTTGGCGTGCTTTACTATCAGCAGGGTGATTTAGCCGCGGCGTATCACAACATTGCTCAGGCCGCAAAAAGTGGCTATCCCCATGCGCAATACCATTTGTCGTTGATGCTGGCGCGCGGTGAAGGTTGTCAGCAGGATCTGAGTGCCAGTGAACAATGGCTGGCTGAAGCGGCGGAACAAGGGCAGTTAGATGCCATGCTCGCTAGGGCTCAACATATGCTGAATCAGGAACAGGCGTTTGGCAGTGATATGTCTCAAGCAGAAAGCTACTTAAGACAAGTTATTCGTTATGGTCACAGCGTGCCCGCGATGATCGAACTGGCGATTGCGCTGACGGACGGCAGTCTTGGTCGGATTGATGTTGTGGAAGCCGCCGCTTGGCTGAAATTAGCGCGTGGTCGAGCGAATGAGCATGAACAACAAGTGCTGCAGCCGTTGTGGCAATCTCTGGCACAACAAGTCGCGCGGGTGTTGGCGCTGAGTAAAGATAAAGCGGAACAACGTTCACTGCGGCGCGCGCAAGAGCTATTAGCCGATCAATCCTGATGTTCTAACACTCGGCCTTTGGGCTGCCAAGCGACGGTACTATCACGGCTAACATGGGGATCACAGTCGTAGATATCGCGTTTATTTCCATGAAATCGTGACTGCTGCATTTTTGCAAATTGGCGTTTTAGGTATTGCCGGCCAAACAAACTCAGCGCAAACAGTAGCGCCGCACCGAGCAGTAATAACACCGGCAATATTACCAGCGTCAGACAAAATACCAACACACTCAATAGGGTGCCGATGATGGCGCTGATGGTAGGTTTCTGCTGCCAGTAAAAAGGACGGAACATGGCGACTCCTGCAATATCAGTTGCCGGCTCAAGCGGGCCGCGGCGACCAATAACGTGTGGTAATGATTTAGATAACCTCCGGGATTATGTCCAGCAACATCTTAAGGGCGGCTTAAAATGTGTGGACGATTTCTGCTTTTTTGAAGTGACAACGCTTAAAAGTTCAGCGATGTAATCCCGCGGCTGTGTAGAGATTCGTCAAACAGTTGGCTGCCGCTAAGAAAAACCACTGAAATCCCACCTCGATCACGGCTTTTCAACGGCCAGAACTTTCTAATTAGCGGGCACCACAACGAGATCTGGTGTGTCAGAGCTGCCAGCACATTGCTTTGCAGGGGAGCTGTGCAGGAATTTCCTGAAGCTGGCAGCTTTCTGTCTCCCCCTGACTTGTCGCAACAAATTGAGATTAGGCGATATGCTTTTGGAAATGCGCCAAGGCAAACTGTTGTGGGTGCAGCGGATAGCCAAAGAAGAATCCCTGAGCTTTACCCTCGCCCATGCCTTGTAAGGCAACTTTCTGCTGTTCAGTTTCAATCCCTTCGACGACATAAGACAGTTCTAGCGCCTGACTGAGCTGCACAATGGCATGACACAGTTTGCGCCCGCGAAGGTTTTCCAGTTGACCGGCAAATTCTTTATCGATTTTCAGACCATCAATTGGCATGTTACCCAGGCGGCTCAACGAGGAGAAACCGGTGCCAAAGTCGTCAATGGTTACCTTCAAGCCCATATTGTGCAGTTTTTCCAAGGTTTTCCGGGCCTGTTGCGGATAGTTCAACAGTGCCGATTCAGTGATCTCCAGTGCCAGCGCTTGCGGCGGTAATCCGGAATTTTTCAGTGTCATTTTGACTTGTTTGACAAAGTCCAGATGCTCCAGCTGCATCGGTGACACATTCACTGAAATGGTGAACTCGGGGTAATCCATTTTGCGCCAATGCGCCGCTTGTTGGCAGGCTTGTTCCAGCACCCAGTTACCCACAGTGACAATCAGACCGGTTTCTTCCAGCAATGGCACAAAATCCGCGGCTTCAAGTAACTCGTGCGATGTCTTCTGCCAGCGTAACAGTGCTTCTGCACCCTGTAGCTGATTATCTTTCAGTTGCACAATGGGCTGATAATAAATACTGAACTGCCCCAGGCTCATGGCATGGCGCAGATCATTAAGCAGCTTCAGGCGGTGCTCAGCGGCATCACTCATGCTCTTGTCATAAAACATGATGTGATCGCTACTGCGTTTGGCACAGTACATCGCGGTGTCAGCCTGACTCAGAAGTTGCGAAGCGGTGAGGGTGTCACCCTCAAACAGGCTGATACCAATACTGGTACCCAGATAGAATTTCTGGCCTTCAAGTTCGAACGGCGTATCAAACAGCTTCGCTATCTGTTCGGCAAACCAACGTATCTCCTGCCGATTCTGGCATTCCGTCAGGATCAGGGTGAATTCATCGCCGCCCATCCGCGCGATATCGGCCATCTCAATGCAACAGGCCTCTAAGCGGGCGGCGACCAGTTGCAAAATGCGATCTCCCATCGAATGACCAAAGCAATCATTTACATGCTTAAAGCCATTAAGATCAAGGAACATCAATGCACATAAACGTTCAGGATCCGCACGTTTATGATTGTATTCCAACGCCTCATTCAGCAGCTTCTTCATATGCCGGCGATTTGGCAGGCCAGTCAGTACATCGTACATGGCCTGTTCAGTCAGACGGCTTTCGAGGCGTTTTCGATCACTGATATCACTGAAAATGGTCACCATATAAGGCTTTCCATCGGCCATGATACGGCGACTGCTCTGCCATGCTGGGAATTGCTGACCATCGGCTTTCAGCTTAAACATTTCGCCCTGCCAAAAATCACGTTCTTGCAAGGCGGTGGCACATTCTTGCTGATGAATATCGTCGGCGACTTCCAGCACCCTTAATGATTTGCCCAGCAATTGCCCTGAGCTATAGCCCGATAAACGGCATAAGGCTTTGTTAACAGCCAGCACGATATTTTGGCTGTCAGTAATCGCGACAGCTTCCGCGCTTTCTTCGAGAATGCCAGACAGCACGCTGCGAGGTATGGCGGCAAACTCATCGTTGCGGCTTTGTCGTGGTTGACTGCGACGGTCGAGATGCTGAAAACGTACCAGCACCATCGACTCACCCTCTGAGTGCACGGGGTATAGATAAAGTCGGGTGGGTAATTCCTTGCCATCGCGACTCAGGTGCAACCATTCCTGCATTTGTGGCTTGTCACCAGCCATTTCAAACAGGCGTCTGGCTTGTTCGATACTGCTTTGACCATTCAGCTGTAATCTTGGGGCAAAGTCGTATAATGCTGCCCCGAGGATTTCGGTACGAACACAGGAAAAATAATCCAGCGCCGCTTGGTTTGCGGCGACGATGACGGCCTTTTGGAATAGCGCGAGCGGCGTGTCGTGTGGTTGTTTTTGCCAGATTTTCAACTGTGGCAACAACGAGGCATCCGTTTGCAGTTGCGCCAATTTTCTTGTCCAATCGATCATCCGCGATGCTCCACTTTTGTCCCTTGATAAAGGGGACATCCGATATGCCGCTTGTCTATTTTCTGGGTAGCAAAAAATAAACAGTTTCAGCTCATTCCACAATCAAATTTTTGATTTATTGCAAAAAAGATCATTATTAATCATTTAATAACAGAAATGTGTGATTATGATGGTGAGATGTGAACTTGTTCGGAGATTAAGCATGAAAAAAAGAATGCCGGTACTGCTATTGGCAATGATTGCGCCGTTACAAGCAGCAGAATTAAGTCAGGTCGGCGCCAAAGTTGCAGAAAAGGCCGATAAGATTCAGCAACAGACAGAATCGATAGAGTTACAGAAGGCTCGTGCCGCCGCCGCAGAAACCTCTGCGCGCGAGCAGGCAGTTTTGTCTCAGCAGCAGAAGGAGCCTTGGGAACAGATAGAACGTGCGAAGGCGCAGCAACAGTTTAGTGAGCGTGGGCAGCGGGAAGCTAAATATCTGCAAGAAGCCAAGGAGGCGGCGGCCAAGGAACATAAGATGGATACCCCCAAGATGAAGCTGATCAAACAGAAATCCGTGGAGGACTGAACTGTGAATGGCTATTTACACGCTTGTTTACAAAATGTACTGTTCTGAAACAGCTGTTTACTTGCGTTGCTGATGTTGTGCCGACAACATACCTGAGAATGTTTACCTCAGGAGCACACCATGAAGCGTCAGCTCACCGCTATGTTGTTGTCACTGGGCCTGTTGGGCACGGCCACAGCACAAGCGACCACCGCCAAGGATATTCAGAGTTTTACTCTGCCTAATGGCATGAAAATCATGGTGTTGGAGGATTCCTCAATCCCCAATGCCAATATGTATCTGTTCTGGAAAGTCGGGTCGCGTAATGAGCGTCCCGGTATTACCGGCATTTCCCATTTCTTTGAACATATGATGTTCAATGGTTCCAAGCTTTATGGTCCCAAGCTGTTCGATCGCACCATGGAAGCCGCCGGTGGTGCTAACAATGCCTATACCACTGAAAATGTTACTGTTTATACCGACTGGTTCCCATCAAATGCGTTAGAAACCATCTTTAAGCTGGAAGCGGACCGCATCGCTAATTTGGATATCGATCCGAAAATGGTGGCTAGCGAACGTGGCGTAGTCGCTTCCGAGCGCACCACCGGATTGGAAAATTCTAATTGGCAGGCGCTGCAAGGCCCGCTCAAAGGCGTGGCATTTTTAGCGCACCCTTATAGCTGGCCTGTCATCGGGCATGAATCTGATATTGCCGCCTGGACTCAGCAGGATCTGGTGCAGTACCACAAAACCTATTATGCACCTAACAACGCAGTCGTCGTGATTGCAGGTGATGTCACGCTGGCCTCCGTCAAACAGCTGGCAAATGAGTATTTTGCGCCGATCCCCGCGCAACAGCCGCCAGCCGCGATAAAAACCGTTGAGCCACCACAACAAGGTGAGCGGCGGATTTTTGTGAAAAAGGCCTCCGTGAGTACTCCCAACATCATGCTGGCCTACCATGTGCCCGCCAGCAGTGACAAAGACTACTATGCGCTGGATTTATTGACGTCAATGCTCAGCGATGGCAACAGTTCCCGTCTTTATCGCGGACTCGTGGACCAACAGTTGGCCTTGGACGTGGAAACTTACATGCCGATGGCGTTTGATCCGAATCTGCTTTACGTGATGGCGGTGGCGGCCCCTGGTGTAACAGCAACGAAACTGGAGCAGGCACTGATCGAGCAGATGAATAATGTGGCCCGTCACGGTGTTAGCCAGCAGGAGCTCGATAAAGCAAGAAACCTCAAACTGATGGATTTTTATCGCACCATGGAAACCATCAACGGTAAAGCTAACACTATCGGCACCTATGAGCTGTTTTTCGGCAGTTATCAGAAACTGTTTGATGCCCCGGCAGCCTACAACCAGGTGGCATTGGCAGATATTCAACGGGTCGCGCAAACCTATCTCAGTCGGGCCAACCGTACTGTTGGGATCTTGGCAGCAACAGAGGACGCGGATAAATGATCAATAAATACGTCACAACACCGCTAACACTGTTAGCCGCGGCGACGCTGATATTGGCGGGGTGTCAGTCACTATCCCCGTCCACCACTGAGACGAAAACTTCCACAGTGACCGTGAGTCAGGATACTGGCAAGTTTGTGCTGCCTGCTTATGAGACCATCACTTTAGCTAACGGTCTGACCTTAATGTTGATGCCGCAACATGAGGTGCCACTGATCACGGTTAATGCAGTCGTTAGGGCCGGCAGTGTGGATGATAGTATTGGCGGCATTGCCAGTATGACCGCTGATTCGCTGCTATTGGGCGCTGGTTCCCGCAATAAACAGCAGTTAGAGCAACAAGTAGATTTCCTCGGGGCTAGCCTTAACACCCAGAGTAGTCGTGACGGCAGTTATCTCAGTGCTGATTTTATGGCGAAAGATATGGATACCATGCTGGGGCTGGTCGCAGATGTCATGTGCCATCCTCAGTTTGCGCCGCAAGAGTTCGCTAAACTCAAACAACGCAATATGGCAGCGCTGGAACAGGCAAAAGAGAGTCCAAAGTCAGTCATCAACCGTTATTTCAGTAAATTGGTTTTTGCCAATCATCCCTATGGTAATGCCACCTCCGGCGACCGTGATTCGCTGGCAAAGTTGACCCTCTCCGATGTGAAAGCGTTTTATCAGCAGTTTTATCAACCAGGAAACATCGCAATCAGTGTTGTAGGCGACTTTGAGCCGTCACCGATGAAAGCCAAACTGCAACAACTGTTTGGTGCGTGGCCGGGGCATACGTTAGCACCTCAGCCAGACTTGGCGAAGGGCTTACCAACGCTGACCCAGTCACGAGTCTTACTGGTGGATAAGCCCGATGCGATAGAAACAACTTTTCTCATCGGTGGTAGGGGCATTGCCCGCGACAACCCGGATTATGTCGGTCTGTCGGTGGTAAACACCATTCTAGGCGGGCGCTTCACCTCCTGGCTGAATGATGAACTGCGAGTGAATTCCGGGCTGACCTATGGTGCCCGTTCTGGCTTTGTGAGTTTTCGCGATGCCGGTCTGTTTGAAATCAGCACCTTTACCAAAGTCGCTTCCACTGAGCAGGCAATTGATCTGGCATTGAAGACTTACCAACGCTTGTGGGAACCGGGGATTGATGATACGACGTTGGCCTCTGCCAAGGCCTATGTGAAAGGGCAGTTCCCACCACGGTATGAGACAAATGGCGACTTGGCTGGTTTGCTCTCCGATATGTACATCTATGGCTTTGATGCGTCCTATATCAATGCATTTCAAGCACGCGTAGATAGTCTGACAGTGGCTGATACCAAACGGCTGATTGACCGTTATTTCCCTAAAGACAAGCTGCAGTTTGTGCTGATTGGTAATGCGGCGAAGATAGCGCCAATTGTGGCCAAGTATGGTCCGGTTAAGCAGTTGGATATCAAAGCGGTGGGCTTTGGTGGCTGATTGATTAACGCATTAAAAATGCCGGCCATGTGTCGGCATTTTTATTTTTGCCCTCGTCAGAAAAAATCTCGTTCCATCGCATCGAGTTGTTGCTCGGCCTCGTCATCTTCCACCTCGTCCAGCAAGTCACGCAGATAATAGACATTGCTGTGTAATAGAAACAGTGCATCGGTTTGGGGGCCGTTACCGGCGCGCATATCCAACACTTTTTGGCGGAAATGCTGCCAGAGCGGATTATGGCTCTGGTCTTGTTCTATGTGCGCCAAAATACGACTCAACATTGCTTCGCCGATCGCCATGCGATCGCCTTTGACATTTTCAGACTGATAACGTTGGATAACGCCGGCCATAACAGTTCTCCCATCGTAAACTGGCATCAGTTTAACGAAGGCGCCCGAGGGTTGTCTGTCAGCCAGCTGACACCCTGTTACAGCGATGCGATTTGCAGCAATCGCTGGCGGTCGCATAACTGCAATTGGCCGCGCTGCAGCTTTTTGACAATGCCATCGCGTTGCAATTCTGAAAGTAATGTCGATAACGTTTGCCGCGAGGTACCAATCATCTGCGCCATCTGTTCGGTATTCAATTGTAGCTCCAACCGGACAGGGTCTGCGGTATTTGCGGGTGCCTGCCCCAGCAAAAAGCACGCTAAGCGGGCGCGCACGTCCCGAAACGCCAAGTTTTCAATGGTATCAATACAGCCGGAAAGTGTTTGTGAAAGTACACGGGTGACGGCGCCGTTTAACGCCGGATGTTTGCCGACCCGTGCTGAAAAGGTGCGCAGATCGCATAGCGCTACGCAACTGTCATCCAACGCATCCACAAATGCGCGCGTATGACTGCTATAAATATCGCCGGCTTGCAATAGGGTGAGCGTCAGCAACTTATCGCCATAGCTCAGGTAGACTCGCAGCCGACCGCGCTGCAGATAGAAGATTTGATCATTCGCATCCTGCGGGAAACTGAGAATTTCACCGGCGCGCAATTGGCGGCTCCGGCAATTATCAAACAGCTGTGTCAGCGTGGTGTGATCGAATGAGTCGTGCGGCGAATGTAACTTCATGAGTGGCTTCCATGATGACGTTCATAGAGGGCTGTCAGCAATTACAGTGCCACCGATAAAACAATATAAAACAATATAAAACAATAAATTAACTGCTGGCAATGGCGGCGGTTGTCTGTTTTCTCACAGTACCACCGTCATCTCTCAGACAAATCATGTCGCAGCGACAGGCAACACTTCGCACAGGTTCAGTTGTACGCCGTTATGTACCAGAAATAATGTGTCGTCCCAAAAGCTTAGGCTGGCTTGCCGTTTATTAATGTCTCCCAGATTTTGCAGCGGCGTGAGGCTAATCTGATGGCAACTGCTACTGTTGCCAACCGCGTAACAATCAAAATGACTTTTCCCTTTAGGCTGTAACCATAGCCAATGGTGATCTTCACTGAAACGGGCTTTGCCAGCAGGTAGTTGTTGCAGATTGGCTTGTAATAGTAGTTCGCGCCTTTGTCCGGCGCCTAACAGTTTAGACAGCGAGCCCAATAATGTATTAGGCAGCGCATATTGGTAAGGAATGAGGAGATTTGCTGCCGGGCTTTGCTGTTTACCGCTGAGTTGTGGACTGCAAAGACACCAGATGGTGTCATCACTAACCGCTAATGCGATTAGCTCAGGTGCGGCTTGGTGGAACTCGGCTAATTGCAGAATCTCGGCATCATTCATCTCTTTGTAGCGATTGACGATATGACTGTTGCCATCTTCATTGACAAACAGCCAGGAAATCGCGCGGCCACTGCGATTATTGGCACCACTCATTCGCAATAACAGTTGCCGTTCGTCGAGCGGCACTATCTGTAACGGGGTGAATTGATATTGTTGACCGTGAAGCTGCTGCTGCAACACTTCACTATTATGTAATGGATAAAATTCCGCTTCCTGTTCTGCAATACTTGGCCAAAACCATAAACCGCTTTTACCAAGTAACGCCAGCCCATCGCCCCAACGGCAAAATGTCTGGCTACCATCGTATTCAGCCAATGGCAGTGATAGCCGTAACTGTAAATCAGCGGCCTGGCGAAACTGTAACACGGGTTGACTGGACTGCTGATCCCACAACCTTAGCACGAGGATCTCGCGGTTGAAGAAGGCAACGGCCTCGCAGCTATAATCACCTGGGAAATTCAGTTGATGTTGGGTATGGATGCGGCTTTTTAGTTTGCCCATTCCGCTTATTCCTGAACAAGAAGCCTTGTAATCAGTACCTTACCAAAAAGCTGCAAGCCGGAGAAGCTTTAACGGGCTCCACCGTAATCTTGTTGGCGCCAGGCCTCATAACTGATAATGGCGACGGCATTCGACAGGTTCAGACTACGACTGCTGGCAACCATCGGAATACGAATGCGCTGCTCAGGTGGTAAGGATTCAATAATCGATAGTGGCAGCCCGCGCGTTTCCGGACCAAACAACAGTACATCGTCTGGCTGATAATGGGCTTCTGAATGGGGGCGACTCCCTTTAGTGGTACAGGCAAAAATGCGTTTACCGGCCATCGCTTGTTTAAAGGCATCGAAGTTGGGATAGCGTTGTACCGAGGTCAGATCTCGATAATCGAGTCCGGCACGACGCAGTTTCTTTTCTTCCAAGTCGAAGCCCAACGGTTCGATGAGATGTAGCTGACTGCCGTTATTGGCACACAAACGAATAATATTACCGGTATTAGGAGCGATTTCCGGTTCGTACAACGCAATATGAAACATGATAAAAGGTCGACTGCCTAAAGAACCCGGGGATTATAAAAGTAATTACCGGCGGTGACCACGCGAAGTTACCTCAGGCCGGTAACACCACCGTGACTTCTAAGCCACCCGTTTCGCGATTGCGGGCAGAAATTGAACCGTGGTGCGCCGAAATTGCCGCCTCAGTAATGGCTAGTCCCAGGCCCCAGCCACCCGTTTCACGTTCGCGCGCTGACTGCGGCCGGTAAAAGGGCTTAAAGATGGCTTGAAGTTCTTTTTCCTCAATACCCGGACCATCATCTGCCACCACGATAATCACCTCGTTTTTCTCGCGCCGGGCGCATAAGGTGATCTCTGACTCACTGTAACGAATGGCATTGCGCAACAGATTCTCAATAGCGCGGGATAGTGGCTTCGGATATTGCGGCAGTGTCAGTTCATCCGGGATCTTGATGATGATATTTTTGCCTTGTTGTGCGGCTTCAAATTCCGCATCGTCTAACACCTGACTCAATGATTCCGCGAGATCGACGTTAACCTTATTCTCTTGATGCGCCTTGAGTTTGGCGCGTGATAGCTCCAGCAGTTCGGCGATCATTTTTTCCAGCTGGTCAGCCTCATAAGCAATGCGTTCCGTTTCTTCTACGGCTAATCCTTTCTTGCGGGTTAACGCCAGTGCCAGTTGCAGTCGGGTGAGCGGGGTTCTCAACTCATGGGAGATATCGCTGATCAGTCGTTGCTGACTGTTCACCATTATCTCAATGGCATCCGCCATGCTGTTAAATGCGATACCTAGCTCACCGATTTCATCGTGTCGGCGCGAGGTGGCATCATCAACGCGGTTGGTCAGATCGCCATGGGCCAAGGCGATAGCACTGAGTTTCAGCGACTGCAGTGGCTTGCCAAGGTGCCATGCCAGCAAACCACAGAGGATACCGGACAACAAAATTGCCAGTGACAATGTCAGCAATTTATGGTCAATAAAAAAGAAAAACCAGGGAACCCGATGCGGTCCTGGCAGTCCGCCATACAGACGGTATTCGCTGTTGTTGACATGGATGTGCAACGGGCCAAAGAACATCTCATCACGAAAGCTGTAGGACTTTGGCTCTGGACTGTCGATAGCCGCAATCATCAACAAGTTGTTGCGAATATTTGGCGGCAGCTTAGGGTTGTTGACCAATTGTCCCTGCGCATCAAAGATAAACAGATGAAATGGCTGGTCTTCTCTGCGCGGATGGTCGGGGGCGCCAAGTTCTGGCCGATCATTCGGCTTTGGAAATTTCAGTTCCCGAATTATCGCTTTGTCTTCCGGGGTCTCTCCAAAATGTTCTGCTAAGTGATGGAGTTCCGGATCCGGCGAAACTAACACCTTTATGCCATTCAACAGCGCTGGATTGTTGCTAATCTTATCGGCCATCCGTTGCAGCACATTCAAGATAGGCGGCGGTACATCACTCGCTTCGTGATATTGCTGTAACAGCGGAATGGCGCCAACCGCCAAAATAATCAAACTGCTGCACAGCCAGAAGCCTAGCAACAGTTTGATAAAGAGACGGTTGGGTAAAAAAAATGCCGACATTAAGGGATCCAGATATAACCTTTGCCGCGAATTGTTTTTACCCGTGGACGTCCATCAGGCCGCTCGGGCAGTTTCTTTCGCAGATTCGACAGGTGCATATCCAGACTACGATCAAACGGCATCAGCTTCTTGCCTAGGACTCGTTCGCTTAATTCGTCTTTGCTGATCAGATCCCCGGCTTGCTGTGCTAAGGCGAACAGTAGCCCGAACTCTGTGCCGGTAAGCATCAGCAACTGGTCATTACAGTAGGCTTCCTGGCGGGTAGGATCTAACTTAATGTCGCCCATGCTGACTTCACTGCTTTGGTGCATCTCTTGCGGCGGTGTATTTGAGCGGCGGATAATCGCGCGGATCCTGGCGACCAATTCTCTATCATTAAATGGCTTAGGTAGGTAATCATCGGCACCACGTTCCAGGCCAATCACACGATCAATTTCATCGCCACGAGCAGTAAGCATTAACACCGGGGTTTGCTTTTTGGTGCGCAGTTCCTGCAACACTGCAAAGCCACCCAATTTGGGGAGCATGACGTCCAACAAGATAATATCGAAGTCTTCTGCCAGTGCTTTATTCAATCCCGTTTGGCCATCATATGCCATGGTCAGCTCAAAGCCTTCCAGCTCCAGCAGTTGCCCTAACAATTCCGCCAGGGCTAAATCATCATCTACCAATAAAATCCGGCTCATAGGATTTTTGTGCTCCCGCCATCAAACACTATACTGCTGTGCAGTATACCGATTTGTGAGTCAATTGTAGTCATCCAGTGTAAGCATAGGTAAAGAGCCGCCTATAATTGGGGTATTTGGGCTTTTTACAGTGATTTACCCTTCGTTTATCCACGATTACTATATAGTTTATAGAATATAAGGTGTCTGATATGGAAACACTTTGCAACCAGAGGGTCTGAGCAATGGTTAACAATTTCAAAACGGGTATGTTGGTGCTGGCGACAGTATCAGGTATCTGGGCGACCACCGCATTCGCCGCTGATACCGATAAAGCTAAAGATGCGCCTCCACCACCTGCTGCGCCAGCCTGCCAGTGTCCTAAGCATATGGGCATGGGGCCAGGTATGATGCAGGGTCAAGGTATGGGGCCTGGACCAGGCATGATGCAGGGGCCGGGTATGGGGCCTGGCATGCACGGTGGCTTCAGTCATGGTATGGGTGGCGGCTGGGATCATATGGGCTTTATGATGCTGCATCAGCTGGAGTTGACTGACGCCCAACAGACCGCAATCAAAAAGCTGTTTGACGCACAGCGCGATAGCATGAAAGCTGAGCGTAGCGCGCATCGCAAAGCCATGCAGGAATTGATGACGGCCACTAAATTTGATGAATCCAAGGCTAAGAAACTGATTGAACAGCAGCAACAGTTACGAACTGAGCGGCAGTTGCAACGGATGAAGTTGCATAATCAGATCTATAACCTGCTGACCGATGAGCAGAAAACTAAGCTCAAGAGTGAGATGGAAAAAATGCCGATGTGGAACGCAGACCAGGATGACTGAAATCTGTTAACATAGGTTCAACTTTTGTGAGTTGTTTGAGCCTGTTAGATGACACGAAGTTCTCATTATGCGTTTTGGGTCAAGTTAGCAAGCCGTGCTGCAATTGCCACGGCTTCAACGCTGATCGTCATTAAGTTACTGGCCTGGCTGTGGTCTGGTTCGGCCAGTATGCTAGCGTCTGTTACTGATTCTATCGCCGATGTAATGGCATCGGTGGTCAATTTTATCGCTATTCGCTACGCGCTGATCCCTGCTGATCATGACCACCGATATGGTCATGGTAAGGCGGAGCATCTGGCAACACTCGCGCAGTCAGCCTTTATCATGGGGAGTGCGTTCTTACTGCTATTACATGGTGGTGGCCGACTGACCGCTCCTGAACCACTGCAGCATGCCACCGTAGGTATTGTCGTTTCTGTTATCGCGATTGTGCTGACATTGGCGTTGGTTATCGTGCAGAAAAAAGCCTTGGATGCGACTGCCAGCAGTGTTGTGGAAGCGGATTCGCTGCACTATAAATCAGATCTATTTTTAAACGCTGCGGTGTTACTGGCATTGGTGCTGGCGCAGTATGGCTGGTGGTGGGCGGATGGCCTATTTGCCGTATTGATTGCACTGTACATCGGTCATCAGTCCTGGGGATTGGGTTACCGTTCGGTTCAAGCCTTGTTGGATCGGGAGCTTAACGAAGAAACTCGCCAGCAGATTACCGACATAGCTTGTCAGGACCAACGGGTCAAAGGGGTTCACGATTTACGTACTCGCCAGTCCGGACAAACGGTGTTTATTCAGCTACATCTGGAACTGGATGGCGCCTTGTCACTCCATGACGCACATGAAATCGCGGTAGCTGCAGAAAATCGTATTCTAGAGCAGTTCCCGAGTGCAGAAGTGATTATCCATCAAGATCCCGATGACGTAGTGGAAGAGCGCGCGGATCTGAGCGTAATCGATTTTTGAAGCAATAAAGGACGCTACGGCGTCCTTTACTTATTCGTGCGTTGACGCTTTTGGCTAAAGTCAGGGGATATTTACGTCATGGATCTTAGCAAGTCATGTCATCTTTGAGTCCGCTGCATCATTCCATCATACTGAGAGACTTTCGTAGTCTCACCAATGCGATATAGAACAATATGGCGCCAATGATGCTGATGATCAATATGTCTGGCCACAGCATGGCGAACCCGGCACCCCGATATAAAATAGCTTGTGACAAAGAAACAAAATAGGTTGTTGGTGCCAGTCGCATTACCCATTGCACGGGCGCTGCCATATTCTCAAACGGCGTCATGGCACCCGAAAGTATCTGCAAAGGCAGTAATACCAAGAACATCAATAATCCAAATTGTGGCATGGAGCGGGCAACCGAGCCCAAAAAAATACCCATAGCGGTGGCAGCAAAGACATTCAGGGCGACTATCGCAAAAAATAACAGCAGCGAGCCAGCGATGGGCACGCCCAATACCCCTTGAACCACCGCTATCAGTGAAAAGCCTGAAGCCAGCATGACGATTAACGCCATTGCCCAAACTTTACTCAGCATAATTTCCAATGGTGTCACCGGCATCACCAGCAGATGTTCAAGCGTACCGTGTTCCCGTTCTCGGATCAGCGCTGCTCCGGCCAGAATAATCGCCAGCATGGTGATGTTGCTGACCAGTTCCATCACCGAGGCAAACCAAACGCTGTTCAGTTCGGGATTAAAGCGGGCGTGCAGCACCAACTCCACTGGCATGATGCTATCGTGACGAAATCGTTGCCGATACTCCGTAACTTCTGCGGTGATAATCGCTTGGATATAGCCACTACCGGTAAAGGCCTGACTCATGCGGGTCGCATCCACATTCAATTGTACCGTCACGTTGTGCCCGGCTAACACATCGCGCTCAAAGCCTGTCGGAATATGTAAAGCGAATGTATCCATTCCTGCATCCATGCGTTGATCCATTTGCGCCAGCGTAATCGCGATTGGAGGCAAGAAATACGGTGGGTAGAAGGCGTCAATGAGTTGCCGGGAGAGTGGCGAGTTATCGTCATCCACCACGGCGATAGCCGCTTTGTTCAGTGTCTCCGGCATCGATTTGCCTTCGATATATACGGAAAAAGTGAAGGAAACAATGATCAGAAACAGCATGATGGGATCACGCAAAATACATCGCAGTTCTTTTACCCCTAAATGGAAGATATGACGGCCGCTTATCCTGTCCATGGTCAGCGCTCCTGTTTCCTGAGTCGCGCCACCGTAATCACGATTAGGATCGGAAAGGCCAAAATCAAAGGGATAAAGGCGCTGTGCAAATCGGTAAAATTGAGTCCTTTGGAAAAGGTGCCGCGCGCAATCATGACAAAATAAGTGGTCGGATAAATATCACCAATAAGCCGACCTATCCCTTGAAGGGCGGTGACTGGCTCGATCAATCCTGAGAATTGTACGGCGGGTAACATGGTGACGATCGCCGTGCCAAAGATGGCTGCGACCTGACTGTTTACGAAGGTCGATACCAGCAGGCCTAGAGCCGTCGCCGCCAAGATATAAAACACCGCTGCGAATGCCAACGTCAGCACGCTGCCGGAGATTGGTACCTGGAAAAAAAATAACGCCAGTAGCACCAGTAATACAAAGCTCAGGATGGATAACGCAACATAAGGCAGTTGTTTACCTAATAGAAATTCTAGCCGAGTGACGGGGGTGACATAGAAATTGATGATGGAGCCTAACTCCTTTTCCCTGACAATCGACAGCGCACTGAGCATGGCCGGGATCATCATCAGCAAAATAGGGATCATTGCCGGTACCATGGCTGGCAAGCTTTCTACATCTGGGTTATAGCGAAAACGTGTCTCAATATTCAGTAGTGGCGCTATCGCGTGCTTGCCATAAATTTCGCGGGTACGGGTTGTCAGCCACTGATAGTGCATGCCTTGTACATAACCTCTGAGCGTCTCTGCTCGTTGCGGCATACTGCCATCAATCCAGGCACCAATTTCTACCTGATTTCCCTTGGCTAAGTCGCGGGCGAAACCACTGGGGATCACCATCGCCAGACTGATCTCTCCCGCTTGCATACGGGCGTCCAGTTCCGCATAACTTTGGATGGGAGGGCGCGCATCGAAGAACCGAGAGCCTGAAAGTTCTAAAACATAATTGCGACTGGTGTTGCTCTGATCCTGATCCCACACAGCAAACCTGAGGTTTTGTACGTCCATGTTCAAGCCGTAACTGAGCACCAGCAGCAATAAGGCACTGCCGAAAACCGCTAGTGCCAAACGTATTGGGTCTCGCAGTAGCTCCAGTGTTTCTCGATGCGTATAACTCATTAAACGACGTAAGCTGAATAAAGCGGCGCCAGTAGGCCGCCTTGTGTGCCGGGTGTTGTTTGCCGAGGGGGTTGGATTGGGTAGTTGTTGATTCTGGCCTTCAGCGTCCTGAAGATAGTCAATAAATGCTTGCTCAAGTGACTGCGCGTGTTTCCCTTCCACGATGGCGCTTGGTGTGTCGCTGACAAGCACTTTCCCGGCATGCATCAGTGACACCCGATCACATCGCGCGGCTTCATTAATAAAATGAGTGGAGATAAAAATGGTCACGTTTTCTTCGTGAGCCAATCTCTCTAAGATTTGCCAAAAATCGTCACGCGTTAGCGGGTCGGCTCCAGAGGTTGGCTCATCGAGGATCAGGACTTCTGGTTGATGGATCATTGCCACCGCCAACGATAAGCGCTGGCGTTCACCTAATGGTAAGGCGCCAGGTAAGCTACCCAAGCGCTTTTGTAACGCAAACTTGCTGGCAATCTGCTGAACCCTATGGTTAATCTGCGATGCTGCAATACCGTAAAGATGTGCATGAAGTTCAAGATTTTGTTTAACACTGAGCTCGCTATATAACGAGAATGATTGCGTAACATATCCCACTCTGCGTCGAGTCTCGAGATCATCTGGGTCCACCGGATGACCAAAGAGCTGCGCTTCGCCAGCGCTTTTCGAGAGCAGCCCTGTCAACATTTTCATGGTCGTTGTCTTGCCACAGCCGTTGGAACCGAGAAAGCCAAAGATTTCCCCGCGGCGAATGGAAAAACTGACATTATCAACTGCGGTAAAGTGGCCAAAGCGCTTGGTTAATCCACGTGCTTCTATGGCGATATCAGCATCAGCAGCGACATGGTGGGGGATTGTCGTGACCGGTTTGCCAATAGGCGTTGAGGTGGGGCGGACTAGCTGTATAAAGGCTTGTTCCAATGTGTGGCTTTGGGTACGACTGAGTAATGCCTGAGGTGTGCCACTGGCTAATATCTGTCCATGATTCATCGCCACTAACTGATCAAATCGAGCCGCTTCTTCCATATAGGAGGTGGCAACTAACACGGCCATGTTTGGCTGTTGCTGGCGGAATCGGGCGATTAATTCCCAAAATTGGCGTCGAGATAAAGGATCGATACCCGTGGTGGGTTCATCAAGGATTAATAAATCTGGATCATGTATCAATGCACAACACAATCCCAGTTTCTGTTTCATTCCCCCGGATAACTTGTTCGCCGCGCGATCTTTAAAAGCTGCCAGGCTGGTGGCATTTAAGAGTTCGGTGATGCGGTGTTCACGTGTTTCTTGGGGAAGACCGAATAAACGACCGAAGAAGTCGATATTCTCAAATACCGAGAGTGACTCGTATAAATTTTTGCCCAGCCCCTGAGGCATGTAGGCGATATCGGGGCATACTCGCTGTCGATGCTTGGCATCTGACATATCGCCCCCGAGCACTTCAATACTGCCATGCTGGATCACTCTTGCACCGGAAATTAGCGACAACAAACTGGATTTGCCGACGCCATCAGGACCAATCAGCCCCGTCATCGTGCCAGCATTAAGCGTCAGCGTAATCTGCTTAAGGGCGTCAGTCTTGAGGTATTGCAAACTCACGTCCTGTAATTTGACTATTGTGGAATCCGCTATTGGTGGTGCCATAGCGCTTACCTGACCAGATTCTGTTGTAATCGAGAAGGCCAGGGTTGGTCTTCTGCAATACGCAGACAGGCTTCACCGGGTAAACCGGTTTTCACTTGCTTGATATGTTTGACCAGTAGTGCCGGCGCAATTTTAGCCCGAATCCGGAACATCAATTTTTCGCGTTCATTGTCAGTTTCAACTGTCTTAGGGGTAAATTGCGCAACATCGGCGATGAACGATATGTGTGCGGGGATGACATATGTTGGTGCCGCATCTAAAACCAGACGCGCTTCCGTACCAATTGCCAGCCGTCCGGCATAAGCTGTTGGCAAGAAAAACGTCATAAAGACATCGGTGACATCCACCAGATTGAGAATGCTGCCGCCAGCACCAATCACTTCTCCTGGCCGCGACACAATATACTGAATGCGGCCATTGACCGGTGCTTTAAGGTCACTGTCGTCAATGTCAACTTGGATGCGGGTGATTCCGGCTTGAGCAGCAGCCACTGAGGACTTGGCACTGTCGATTTGGGCATACGCTGTAGCAATCGCTGCTGCAGTTGCTGCCACCTGAGCCGTCGCCGCATTTAACGCCGCTTTAGCGCTATCAACCGCCGCCTTAGCATCATCAACAGATTGTGCTGAAGTGTGACCTGATGTGGCTAACTGAATAATTCTTTTGCTTCTTTTCTCCGCCAGGGTGAGTTCTGTTTGTCGCAGGTTTACAACCGCTAACGCTGACTTTCTTTCACTTTCACGTAAGGCCAACTGGCTTTCTGCGGTGATAACGGATTCTGCTGCTTGTTTTAACAGGGCTTCTGCCTGTAATCGCTCCGCTTGAAGTGCCTTCGTGTCCATTTGTGCGAGCACTTGTCCCGCCACCACAAATTGACCCTCGTTAACTAAAATGGTGGCTAATCTCCCGGGGCTTTTTGCGGATACATCGATCTCTACGGCTTCGATTCTGCCATTGCGGCAGATAACCGTCTCATCCGTGGCGGCTTGTTTAAAGTAAAACCACACTGCAGCAGTCAATATTAGCGACAGTAAGACGGTAAGTAACCCAAGCCATTTACGTTGGCGGAGAAGGTCCATAACCCTTTCCCTAGTCCGATAGGATCACCCAGTGGAAATGAACAACTGCACTCGTTTAAACCTTAGATAATGTGGTGCGGTTTTGCCATTTCATGGCGTTAGTTTCACATTAAATATCAACTTGAATTATCCGCCCGCGGAGGTTCTTAAGTGGTGTTATGCCACCCTGGTATTGGTGGCAGGATGCTGCGGAAGAAACTGCTTAGAAATAAAGGGATGAGGAGGGGACTTCGCCAAAGACGCTGATGCGGTGATCTGATAGCGGCTACATGTGCCAGCATGACAGATCACCACCATCGTTGTTAATCCATCGAAAGCTCTTTCAATTTTCGTGTCAGGGTATTGCGACCCCAGCCGAGACGTTTGGCGGCTTCCTGTTTGTGTCCCTGCGTGTGCTCTAGCGCGGTTTCCAACAAAATCCGCTCAAACGCCGGTTGGATTTCGGTCAGAAGATCATTTTCACCTTGTGATAAGCGCTGATCCAGCCATAAACGTAAGGCTGTTTGCCAATCGTGTGAATTGCTGGAACCACTGGTTTGTGTCACTGGTTCTTTAAACAGTTCATGGGGTAAATCCTGTGGCAGGATCTCTTGCCCAGATGCCATAACGGTGAGCCAGCGGCAGGTATTCTCCAATTGCCTAACGTTACCTGGCCACGGGAGTTGTTGCAGTTTCGCCGAGGTTTCTTTGGTGAGAATTTTGGCTTCAACCCCAATCTCTTTGGCCGCTTGTGCCAGGAAATGCCGCGCCAGTTGCGGAATATCTTCGCGTCGCTGCGATAGTGGTGGCAGATGAATACGAATAACGTTCAGACGGTGGAATAAGTCTTCACGGAACTGGCCTTTTTGCACCAGAGATTCTAGATCCTGATGGGTTGCGGCAATGATACGTACATCTACGCGGACTGGGGAATGCCCGCCCACGCGGTAGAATTGTCCGTCAGCCAATACCCGCAGCAGTCGGGTTTGCACATCCAGCGGCATATCGCCGATTTCATCAAGAAATAAGGTGCCACCATTTGCCTGTTCAAAGCGCCCCTGGCGTACGTTAGCCGCACCGGTAAACGCCCCTTTTTCATGGCCGAATAGTTCAGACTCAATCAATTCTTTGGGAATGGCCGCCATGTTCAGTGCAATAAAAGATTGATCGCGGCGCGGACTGTGTTTGTGCAGTGCTCCGGCAACCAGCTCCTTACCGGTTCCGGATTGGCCGTTGATGAGGACGCTGATAGATGAACGAGACAAACGGCCAATCGCCCGGAACACCTCCTGCATGGCCGGTGCTTCGCCGATGATTTCAGGCGTATTGAGTTGGGATTCAACCGGCACCGGAGAATGCTCAGTGGCATGCGTTATCGCTCTCTCCACCAGCGTAATGGCTTCGTCAATATCGAACGGCTTTGGCAGATATTCAAACGCACCGGCCTGATAGGCGCTGACGGCGCTATCCAGGTCGGAATGTGCGGTCATGATGATGACTGGAATATGCGGATAGTGCACATTAATGCGTTCCAGCAATGTCAGGCCGTCAGTCCCCGGCATGCGAATATCAGAGACAATGACGCGAGGCTGTGAAATCTGCAATGCATCCCACAGTGATTCGGCGGCAGCAAAGCTGGCGCAACTAATTTTGGCACCACGCAGTGCACGCTCCAGTACCCAACGGATGGAGCTATCATCATCGAGGATCCATACTTGTTCGCTCATATTGCTCCCTGTTTTGCAGATCTTATAAGTTGTCCTGATCCAAATTAATTGGCAGGGTCAGGCTGAATTCTGTGTGGCCAGGTGCTGAATTACAGTCGATACGGCCACCATGTAAACGGGCAATGTTATGGGCAATCGATAGCCCCAGGCCATTGCCATCCTTACGTCCTGTCACCATGGGATAGAACAGCGTATCGACAAGCTCCGGCTTAATCCCTGGGCCGTTATCAATAATCGACAGTATCAGCGCCAGTTTATGACGCTGGGTGCCGATGGTGACCTGATGCGCGGTGCGGGTACGGATCATAATATCCCCCGCCTTTTGCTGCTCCAGCGCCTGAATGGCATTTTGTACGATGTTGAGGATGGCCTGTTGCAGCTGATCCTCATCCATCGGCAGATCTGGAATGGAGGGGTCGTAATCCTGGCGCAAACGGATATTCGGTGGCAGCGTGACACTCACCAGATTCAGCACCTTCTGAATCACCATATGAATATTTAACACCCGGTGCTGCGAAGGTTTCTGAGGTCCTAGCAGCCTATCCACCAAGCTACGCAAGCGATCTGCCTGCTCAATAATTAAGGTTGTAAACTCTCGCAGATGCTCATCGCTGAGTTCTCTGGACAGTAACTGGGCAGCCCCACGCAGTCCCCCTAAGGGATTTTTGATTTCATGGGCCAGATTGCGCACCAAAAACTGGGCAGCCTGTTGCTGTGCATCCAATGTCAGTTGTTGATGAATACGCCGTTGCTGGTCGACTTGCCTTAGCTCCAGCAGGCTGAATGCCGTCTGCTCAGTATCATGCTCAATCGGTACCAATGTCAGATCAACCGTATGGTGTTGCCCATCCAAGGTCACTAATTGGATGGTATTCACCGTCAATCCTTGCGCTGCGACTACTGCACCTTTAAGGACCTTGGCGTCAATAGCCAACGTATGGAGCCAGTCGACCAGCGGTTGCTCTTTCAGTTTATGACTGGAGACTCCCAGCAATTGCTCCGCAGCAGCATTGGCATACGCAGGGCGGAGTTCGCCGTCGATAACCAAAACTGCAGTCACCAGATGATTTAGCAGTAGATTTGTGTCCATCGGCATTATTCCAGATTGATTGCACCATTATAGTGCGCCATTCTGGTGCAAGCCGCAAGATAGTGCCGACAATCTACATAAACAGAACAATATAGCTAACTATATGATACAACATAGTTATCCATTGACCCGTTTAGCACTCGGCGCCGGAATTGCGGGTTTAATTAGCCCAGCTTGGTGCAGAAAAATGGTTATTTCTGAGCTGGATGCAAGGACTTTGCCGTTTTGCTGTTCGACCTTTAGTTGAAGCTTATGTTCGCCGCGATCGATATTTTTGAGTTGAAACACTGGGCTCGCCTGGGCATCGCTGGTGGCTACCCCATCAATAAAGAGTTGCAGATAATGGCCTGATGCCAGCTCAGGCTGCACGTTACCGGTCACGGTGAAGTCTCCGGCATTATCCCGGATAGTTGCTTCATGGTGCGGCGATACAATGCTGACCTGATATAGCGCTTTTTGTTCGGCAGAGGTGGTTGGCTCTTCGTTGCTGATGGCGTTGACTGGTGTCATGGTGACTTGGTTGCCGGTGTTATCCGGCAACTTCACTTGCTGCGCGTTAGCATGTGGCTGATCACTAAAATGGATATTACCGTCCTTGTCTATCCATTTATAGACAGTAGCCTGAGCTGTCACTGACAGCAGACAGAGTAACATCAGCAAGACGCGCATAACCTGTTCCTTTCGTTGGTTATTATCTGTTAAGACTAGCGTGTTGCGGCGTCATTGCCCAGCGAAATCATATCCGCAACGTGTATCGCAATCAGTGATGCTCGATGGTTGACGACAACTGAAATGGTCGTTGCCAATATAACCAGGCATAAAGTTGCGACAAATCCTGCGCTAGCCACAGATGCACATCATCACTGGTCAGTAATGGTTGTTCAATCACACACCATTGCGGTTTGTAACGGCTGCGGAATAATGGCAACCATGATTGCAGTTGGTTACATGCCTGCTGCAGCTGCGGATGTTGCCCCTGTCTGGCGAGCACTACCAGCGTGCAGTGCAACGTCAGGCCCAGCCACAGGAAACTCTGCCAATCTTGCAGTTCTCTGGCGGAGTTATTGGGTTCAAGCTTCATATAACTGATCTCAAGACTCAATTGCCTTAATGCCGCATGTGCCTGCCAACGTAATGCCAGATCCGATTTACCCTCTGCAATGCTTTGCAACCAGCGCTGTTCCAGTTCGATGAAGTGGCACACATAATTGTCAAGCCAGCGCTTGGTCCAGCTTGGAATGAACAGATACATCGCCAGTACTGCCAGAATCACACCGGTCAACGTATCCAGCGCCCGATAAAAGGCAATATAGGGTTCGGCTGGCAGCAGCAAGGTGATGGCAAAAATCATCATCACGGTTATCCAAAACACATGAATTTCGTAGCGAGCCTTGTAGTAGGTGGCGAACGCAAGAAACAGCGTGATACAGGTGGCCGGTTCCAGCCAGGCACCAGTGCCGAAATACCAGACCATCGCCAGTGCTAATATCGACCCCAGGATTGTGCCATAGGCTCGCCCCCAGATCCGTAACTGCAATTGTCCCAGGGGCGCTGTCATCATTACGATAAATGCTGTCAGTGTCACCCAATACCCCTGTTGAAATGGCAATAACGCCACCACTAACTGGCAACACATTAAGGTGAACAGAATGCGCAAGCCATGGTGCCATTCACGCGAACCTTTTTGCAGCGCTTTGCGCCATTGGCTGCGGATACTGTCGGCATCTGATGGCCAGATAAGTTTAAGCAGGGTGCGCCAGTTTTCTGATAACGGATCATTGGCGAGTATCGCTGCGGTAATCTGCTGTTCAATAGCGGTGAGCGTCGGATGTTGGCCGTTGCCTTGTGGTAAATCAGGTAATGGCGCACCCTGTTCCACTATTGCGTTGAAATTAACGGCAAAGTCTGTGATATAGCATTGCAGCGCATCGGCGTTGGCTTCAGAGCTTTCCTGTTGCCGAATTCGACCAATTTCTTCCATTGCTTCAATCAGTTGCATCCGTGAACGCAGACCTTTAGCAATCTTTAACACTGCACTGTTATCGGGCATTTCCTGTAACCAGTGCGCCAGCACGGCGATGGCTTCATCCAGTTGCTCACGTAACGCCAGACGTTTACCTACGTTGGCAGCATCGGAATAGCCCAAAATAGTGCACCAATTTACAAATTGTGTAGAGACTTTGGCGAGGAGTTGCTCTCCTTGGCGAATGGATAGCCAGGGGCCTGCGATTACTGCGCTAAGCATGGCACTCCAGCTGCCAAAAGCACTGGAAAGCAACACCATTACCCAAGGGGTGTCACTTTCCAGCAGATGCATGGCGCAAATCAACGAGAATCCGGCATTGTAGGTGAGTAGCTGAATGTATTTTCGTTGATTGGAGCTAAGTCCATACAGCAGACCAATCAGCATTAACACGGCGATACCGAGCAGCGGTTCAATCAGGCTCAGTAATGCTAGCGCGCTGCTGATACAACATAATAATGCCGACAGACTCAGTAATATGGTGCGTTTGGGGTAAGCAAGGTTTCGTCCTTGCACGCCAACCAACCAAGCACAAATCAAGGCGTTAACGCCGCTGGCGGTATCGCCAACGGCAGAAAATAAAAGTAAGCCTGCCATCATTGGCAGGCCAATACGTAACCCTTCTGGCAAATCTGAACGATCAGGTAGCCAGTGCAGCGTAAGCTTTAATAACTTGGAAAACATCGGGATTGGCAATGGATAGTTAAACTAACGCTTATTTTAATCGATTCCCGCTATAGATTTCAGCGGCTAGCAGCAGATATTTCTGCGATTGCTCAAATAAACATACCGCCAAAGGCTTCAATACGTTGCGGCATGATCCATGCCGCACTGTCTGACGGCAATAATGCAGTGGCCGCATCGATACCTGCAGGTAATCCTGCGCGCCCCAACGCGGTTTGCAAAGCGACATAGCGATTCATTTCCGGGTTATCGCGCATCGCTCCAACACTAAAGTCCGTTTCAATCGCGCCGGGAGCCAACACCTTCACGCGGATTTTTCTCGGTCCCAGTCTCTGTTGGCTCAATACCGCGAATTGGAGGAGCTGCTTTGGCGACGAGAAAGCGAATTAAGTGGCTGCATTCGTGTCGACATGCCGCAAGGTTTTTACCAGACAGCAGCTATTCCCGGCATTACAGCACTTTATGGAACAGCATCCTCAGCTGACGCTGGAAAGCAGCGGTACTGACCGCAAAGTGGATATTGTCGTGAAGGCTTGGATGCGTTGATGCGGGTCGGCAAATTGGAGCAGGATGGCATAGTGGCTAAAAAATTGGCTATCTGCAACGCTATGGCACACCTTATACGCTAAAGGCGTTAGCACGGCACCTGTTGGTGCAGTATGTCACGCTGTTTGGTAATCCGGGAGGCCTTGAATATCTGGACGGCGAAACGTTATAGATATTGCCGATGCCGACACGGCTCTTTGTCAATAACCGTGATGCTGATGTCGCTGCTTGTCGAGGCCACTTAGAAATCATTCAGTCGCCGCTACTCGGTCTCAATCACTATTTAAAAACCGGGGGAATTGACGCAGATATTACCGGATATAACGGTGCCGAGTATGCCCATATATCTGTTATACCCATATCCTCGTCATCTGGCGCAACGGTTAAGGTTGCTCAGTGACAGGCTGATACAACTGCTCTCAGAACGGGAAGGGATAGTGTTGAACGGATAACCGTTAGATGGCATCTAAAATAAGTGCCCCGGGATAAACCCGGGGCTTTATTTTTATACTCCGATGGCTTGACTCATCGGGTTGATTGCAGAGCAATAGCTTACAGGCTGTAGTACAGTTCGAACTCAAGTGGGTGAACTGTGCGGTTGATTTTCTCAGCTTCTGCAGTTTTCAGTGCGATGTATGAATCGATGAAGTCATCAGAGAATACGCCGCCTTTAGTCAAGAACTCACGGTCAGCATCCAGTGCTGCCAGCGCAATATCCAGAGACTCAGCCACTTGTGGGATTGCAGCAGCTTCTTCAGCTGGCAGATCGTACAAGTCTTTGTCCATGGCATCGCCAGGGTGGATCTTGTTCTGGATACCGTCCAGACCAGCCATCATCAGTGCAGAGAACGCCAGATATGGGTTAGCCATTGGATCTGGGAAGCGAGTCTCAATACGACGAGCTTTGGGTGATGGAACTACCGGAATACGGATTGAAGCACTGCGGTTACGTGCTGAGTAAGCCAGCATGACTGGAGCTTCGAAGTGAGGAACCAGACGTTTGTAAGAGTTGGTGCTTGGGTTGGTGAAGGCGTTCAGCGCGCGAGCGTGCTTGATGATACCACCGATGTAGTACAAACAGGTTTCAGACAGACCCGCATACTTGTCACCCGCAAACAGGTTCACACCGTCTTTAGACAGTGACTGGTGCACGTGCATACCTGAACCGTTATCGCCCATGATAGGTTTAGGCATAAAGGTCGCAGTTTTGCCGTAAGCATGCGCCATGTTGTGCACAACATACTTCAGGGTCAGAATTTCGTCTGCTTTAGCCGTCAGAGTGTTAAATCGGGTAGCAATCTCGTTCTGGCCAGCAGTGGCCACTTCGTGGTGGTGAGCTTCAACCACTTGACCCATCTCTTCCAATACCAGACAGGTCGCACTGCGCCAATCCTGTGATGAATCCACTGGTGGCACTGGGAAGTAACCGCCTTTAACGGTAGGACGGTGGCCAGTGTTGCCATCTTCGTATTCGTTAGCAGAACTCCAAGCAGCTTCTTTTGCACCAACTTTGTAGAAGTTGCCTGACATGTCAGAGCCGAAGCGTACATCGTCAAATACAAAGAATTCTGGTTCTGGGCCAATCAGCACTGTGTCAGCAATACCAGTAGACTTCAGATACTCTTCTGCTTTCTTAGCGATAGAACGTGGGTCACGCTCATAGCCTTGCATAGTGGCTGGTTCGAGGATGTCACAACGGATGATTGCGGTGGTTTCTTCGAAGAAAGGATCCAGCACGAAAGTGTTTACGTCTGGCATCAGCACCATGTCTGATTCGTTGATGCCTTTCCAACCTGCAATTGAAGAGCCGTCAAACATTTTACCGTCTTCAAAAAAGTCGGCATCTACCTGGTGTGCAGGCACAGATACGTGTTGTTCTTTACCTTTGGTATCGCAAAAACGCAGATCAACAAATTTTACTTCCAACTCTTGGAGTTGTTTCAGTACCGATTCAACTGACATTCTAAAGCCTCCGGATAGGGTATAGATTCGGCCCTTTGTTTACTTGGTGTAAGTTTAACGACTGGCGTATCTTCAATTTTAAGGCTTTTGAGCAGCCAAAATCGTGCCAGCTTTTTAACACGCTGAAATCAAAGGGCATGTTCGAATATTGGGCGAATAATACAGTCGGTAACGCACAATAGTGGTGCGGAAACGCTATTTTTTGGTGCAATCCATGCTCTAAAATGCTGTTTTAGAGATGTTGAATTTTACGTAAAGCTGGCCACTTATACTGTTATTTCCCTCGGCTAGATTAGAGCGCAATGACCGGTAAATCAACCGTTATCGCACTGTTGTAAAAATCTTAAAATTTCACGGTCGCGCTGTCTAAATCAATGTTTTTATGGATGGTGCCAGCTGACTCTGTGGCTGTATTCGACGACTCAAAAGTGTGATTTCGTTGAGATAAAATAGTGTGTCATGGCTGGCAGAAATCACACGATTAAACATCGTTCAAAATCTGTCCATAAAACCTGTGATCAAGTTAACATTGCCCCAAGTTGGTGATGTGAGTGCTCCGTAAAAATCGTCGAATCGTTTTACCTCAGTTGACCCACGGCATTGTCTGACTGCGACAACGTGAGGCAATTGTATAAATTAATATCAATGACACCTTGCTCAGTGTATAATCGCCGCCTTTTCGCAAGAATTAACGCGTCCGGCGGTGACAAATTCTGCCGCTGGCATGCAGTCCCCGATGCAAACATAGGCTTCACAAGTAAAATGTCGAGTTCACTCAATAAATTAAGAAACATCGCGATTATCGCGCATGTTGACCATGGCAAGACCACTCTGGTGGACAAGCTGCTGTCTCAATCAGGTACATTAGCCTCCCGCGGTGAAGCGGTTGAGCGTGTGATGGACTCAAACGATCTGGAAAAGGAACGTGGTATCACCATTTTGGCGAAGAATACCGCGATTCGCTGGCAGGACTATCGTATCAACATCGTTGATACCCCCGGGCACGCTGACTTCGGTGGTGAAGTAGAACGCGTGTTGTCGATGGTAGACTCAGTATTGCTGCTGGTCGACGCCGTAGATGGCCCGATGCCTCAGACTCGCTTTGTGACAAAGAAGGCATTTGCTCAGGGATTGAAACCTATTGTGGTTATCAACAAAATCGACCGCCCAGGTGCGCGCCCTGATTGGGTGATTGACCAGGTGTTCGACTTGTTTGTGAACTTAGGTGCGACCGATGAGCAATTGGACTTCCCAATTGTTTATACCTCTGCACTGAACGGTTACGCATCTCTGGATCCAGAAACTCATAGCGATGACATGACCCCTTTATTCCAGACCATCATCGACAAAGTATCACCTCCTGATGCAGACGATGAAGGCCCATTCCAGATGCAGATCTCTCAGCTGGATTACAGCTCATACGTTGGGGTTATTGGTGTTGGTCGCATCAAACGCGGTAGCGTTAAAACCAACCAGCAGGTGACTGTGATTGGTGCGGATGGCAAAACCCGTAATGGTAAGGTCGGTCAAGTATTAGGTTATCTTGGTCTGGATCGTAACGAAGTTGCTGAAGCGGATGCTGGTGACATCGTAGCGATTACCGGTTTGGGCGAGCTGAAGATTTCTGACACTGTGTGCGCCACTAATAATGTGGAAGCATTACCAGCGTTGAGTGTTGACGAACCCACCATGACCATGACTTTCCAGGTAAACACTTCACCGTTTGCTGGTAAAGAAGGTAAGTTCATCACTTCTCGTAATATTCTTGAACGTCTGCAGACTGAACTGGTGCATAACGTAGCGCTGCGCGTAGAAGAAACTGACAGCCCGGATCGTTTCAAGGTCTCTGGTCGCGGTGAACTCCACCTGTCTATCCTGATCGAAAACATGCGTCGTGAAGGTTATGAGTTAGCTGTTTCTCGTCCAGAAGTGATCCTTAAAGAGATCGATGGCGTAAAATGCGAGCCTTATGAACAGCTGACCGTGGACGTAGAAGAGCAGCATCAAGGTGCCGTGATTGAAAAGCTGGGTATCCGTAAAGCAGATATGAAGGATATGCAGCCAGACGGTAAAGGTCGCGTGCGTATCGACTTTATGATCCCTAGCCGTGGGTTGATTGGTTTCCAGACTGACTTCATGACTTCTACTTCCGGCACTGGTCTGCTGTATCATTCATTTGATCACTACGGTCCATATAAGGAAGGGGATATCGGCCAGCGTGCTAACGGGGTATTGATCTCCAACGCTACCGGTAAAGCGCTAACTTACTCTCTGTTCTATCTACAGGAACGTGGTCGTCTGTTTATTGGCCATGCTGCAGAAATTTATGAAGGCCAGATTGTGGGTATCCATAGTCGTTCTAACGACCTGACAGTGAACTGTCTGAAAGGCAAGCAGCTGACCAACATTCGTGCATCAGGTACTGACGAAGCTCAGACCCTGACACCACCGATTGTAATGACGCTGGAGCAGGCACTGGAATTTATCGACGATGATGAATTAGTGGAAGTGACGCCTAAGAGCATTCGTTTGCGTAAGAAGTATCTGACCGAGATGGATCGCAAACGCGCCTATCGTCAGAGCTAATGGCAATCTGTTTTTTAAGACCCCGGTTTTCCGGGGTTTTTTATTGCCGTAACCCCCACGATGTTTGGCTTGCTAAAAGTTTCAAAAGATTCATAAGTGGCCTAAAAGTAAAGCTTGTCTGGTAATTGGCCGCTAGAAGTTACCATCCGGTAAATATTTTTCTTCTACGGCTAATTAATGAAAACAACCCTAAAAACCCGACTATTGTTATCGAGCCTTTCGGCAGTTGCTATCACCTGTGCAATTTTAATCGTGTTTTCAATCAACATGTTGCAGTCTCGTGCTGCGCTGCAAACCAATGAAAATATTCGCATATTAGCCAATACTTTTGCCAACTTAGTCGGCAATGATCTGTTCCAAAAACGTGAAGCTGTCACCAGTTTGGCGCATACCATCGAGCAGTATCCTGCTGATACTCCAGTCGAAGACTATCGTTTGCTTATCAACCATACTTTTAAGTCACAAGGCTTTATTTTGAGTATGTATGGTGATGCCCAAGGCAACATGGTGCGGCAAGATCCAACCTGGGATGCCCGTGCAAAAGCGAAAGGATATGATCCACGTAAACGTAGTTGGTATACCGAGGGTGCCGCCATCAACGGTCTATCAATGTCGGCACCTTACGTAAGTGATACTACCGGTGACTTTGTGGTGACTTTGGCCTACCCCGTAAAAAACAACGATGGTAGTTTACGTGGTATGGCAGGCTCGAATATCAACGTGTCACAAATTGCACAAAAAGTGCGGAATCTGAAAGTGCCTGGCAACGGTTACACCATTATGGTGGAAAATAACGCGCACATTATTAGCCATCCTAGTGAAGCATTAAACAACAAGTTTCTCAGCGTAATTTCTCCCGAGTTAACCGCCCAATGGCTGGCTCAAGCGGATGCACAAGCTCAGCTGACAGATATGGAATTGGACGGAGCGCGTAAACTGGTATTTGCGGTCGCAGTACCCAATACCGATTGGTCGATGGTATTCGTGATGGATCGTGCCACCATTATGGCGACCTATGTGGAACTGCGTTATTGGATGATTGGCATTGGCGTTGGTGTGCTGTTGCTTCTCTCGGTTGTGCTCACTTGGATATTCCGTCAGCAGTTTGCCGATCTGTTGCGTTTGAATGAGGCGCTGGCTGACATCGCCGACGGTGATGGTGACCTTACGGTTCGTATTAATGCGCGCCATGAGCATGATGAAATCGGCCAGTTGGCCAATGCTTTCAACCGTTTTGTGGCGAAGTTACACGATATTATTTCGCAAGTGGAGCGTGTTTCAAACTCACTAGGAAATCAGTCACAAACGGCGAGTGCTGCGGTGCATCAAAATCGACAACAGATTAATCAACAACAAGATGAAGTCACCATGGTGGCAACCGCGGTGACGGAAATGGCATCGGCCACTGAGGAAATTGCCAGCAATGCTGAACTAGCAGCGAATACCGCGCACGAAGCCGTATCATTAGCCGCAGAGGGTGAGCAAGCGGTAGCACAGAGCCGTGGGTCAATACAGGGGCTGGCGCAAGAAGTGGCAGCCACTGGTGCGATTATTGAAGAGCTCAATAGCCATGCGCAGCATATTAACGGCATTTTGGCGACCATCCGTGGCGTGGCTGAACAGACTAACTTACTGGCGTTGAATGCGGCGATTGAAGCTGCCCGTGCCGGTGAACATGGCCGCGGTTTTGCGGTGGTGGCAGATGAAGTTAGGGTATTATCGCAGCGCACTCACGGCTCAACGCAAGAGATCCAAGAGATGATTGAAACGCTGCAAGCCACAACGGCTAACGCAGTAATGGCAACGGAAGCTAGTTTGCAAAAAGCAGATGCCAGCGTTGCAGATGCTGAAGCCGCAAGTGAGCGATTAGGGCAGATCAACCGTGCCATAGAAAATATTTCTGATATGGCACGCCAAATAGCCGCTGCGGCTGAGGAACAAACCTCGGTAACCGCAGAAATTAACCGCAATACCGAGTCTATTCGCGAGGTGTCGTTGACTTTGTCGAGCGAAATGGAGCAGTCAGCACAGCAAGCATCGGCGCTGGAGAAACTGGCTGTCGAACTGAAAACTCAGGTGCATCGTTTCAAGTTTTAATTACTGAGCAAGAACGGCTGGTAAATATCACTGCCGGCCGTTTCTGGTTTATGGCTCAGTCTTGATGATGGGTCATTAGCGCCTTGCTGTGGGTTAGGCCATTGTCAATTTGCTTGCGATCCGATTTACCACATTGGCTCACGTTGGCTTCGCTTTCGGTCTCTTCGCGGTTTGCTGCATATCTAGTAAATTTATTAGGCACAGTGCGTTAAACTGGTAAGGACTAAGTCACTTAGCTTCCTGAATATGGCTGGTGTGATATCGAGCAATATTTCAGCTTTGAAACAGCGCGTTGCAATTTTCTGCCCTATTTTGTGCTGGTACTGACTTAACCAAGATAGTTTGGGAAGTGGATCTCTACACTTTGTTACACCTAATCCTGCAATCTCCACTTCCCTCAGCCAAGATAGCAATTAGTGTCCGATATGATCAGCAACTTGCAATAGCTGCATCCGAATCGCATCCGGTATCTGACTGTCCCAATAGCCGAAGAGCCAAGCCACTAATGGCAGGAAGAACATAATCGCCAGTACCCCAAGCATCAGACTGCGTGCCGATAACATATGGTTGCCGGGCAGACCAAAACCGAGCGCTGCCTTTTTCGGACAAGCAGCAACACAGCGCATACAGGCTTGGCATTCATCACTGCGCACCGTGGTTTTGGTATGAACAATGATATTGGCCGGACAGGCGCGTGTGCACTTGTCACATTTCATGCCTTTATCAATCAAGCACTCTTGCTGGTTACGGCGAATTTTCAGCGGACTGAAGAAACTCAGTATCCCCAGAATGGCACCATAAGGGCATAAGTAGCGACAAAATCCCTGACGACGCCATGACGCAATCATCAGGATCAACGCAAAACAACACAGTGTGACCAGTCCGGGCGTCAGGAAAAACAGTGCCATCTTGAGGTCGGCGATACGGTGGTAATTGCCTTGCAAATAACCCGGAATCCCCATTGCTGGCATGCCTACGACCAGATAGATAAAACCAGCCAACAGCAGATATTTCAACATCCGCAATGGCCAGTCCAGCCATCTAGGTGGCATCAGCTCTTCTTTGATAACACGTTTGCGCAGTTTATACAGATATTCCCCTGCGAGCCCAATGGGACAGGCCCAACCACAGAAGGCGCGCTTGCACAGCAGCCCTGTTAGTAACACGATGCCTAACATTACCGCCGCCGCAGGATGGTTCTGATCCCATAATCCCAACGAGACGATACCTTTTACTTCAATAGCACCGGCAATCGGCAAAAAGGCATCCACCACGTTGGGACGGGCAACCCAAGGGTCGGCTATGCCGGCTTTTAGCATCAGGCTATTCACCGTATATTGGATGGCGACAATCAATAGTGACAGGACAATTAAGTTCTGACAGCCTGCCCGTAAGTCATTGATACGCAAATCACCTTTGGCAAAGGCAGGTTTACGCCATTGGAGTAGGGCTAAACCGGCAATTGCAATGGCAGTACCGACCAATAATGTCAGGCTGGCACTTATCACTAAGGCTAATAACAAGGAAATGGTGGCGGCGATAGCGCCAAAGCGTTTACCAGCCCACCACAACTGAGTGGCACCGTATAATAATGCCAACATCAAGGTAAGGGATTCGGTAATAGTCATGTGATGTTCCACATCAAATAGTTTGTGTGTATTGTGAAAGCCGAAGTCTGAAATAGTTGTATTTCACTTGCGTGAATTGTGCGCCAGATCCAACAAACACCCTGGGCTTGCCAAAATTCGTGTGGTTGCTCACACAGATGTATAGTCCAGAGAACGCTAAAATTAAGTATCTAATATCTGGCCATAATCCAGTTAGACAATGGTATTTCGCTATTCCAGTTGATATTGAATCATGTAAAAATAATGTAAAATTTTAGGGCGTGTGCTGATGCGGAGTGATGGGCGATTCAAGAGCCGAGTGGTTTGGGGTCTAGTGGCCCTGCTCTACTTTGCAGCCACCTATGAGATAGTGGAATATCTCCAGCATAGTTACAGCCGAGATATTGCAGATGACCGCGCCGATGATCTGTCACGACAACTCGCATTGGTACGATATCGTCTGGAAGCATCAGTCACGTCAGAGATCTTTGAGGCCAATGCACTAGCGGCCTATATTGCCGTCAGTCCGCAATCTTCAGCCCATCAATGGTTACCATTAGCTGAAAATATCCGGCGCAAGGCTCACCATATTCGCAATATTGGGGTGGCTCCGAATGATGTCATCAGTTTTGTTTATCCACGGCAAGGCAATGAGAAAGCCTTAGGACTGGACTTTCGCCTGCATCCGGAGCAATGGCGCACCGTAGAAATCGCCAAAAATAACGGCAAGATTTTTGTCGCTGGCCCATTAACCCTGGTGCAGGGCGGGGAAGCGATCATCGCCCGCATCCCTATTTTCTCTGACCCTCCGAACAATAAAAACTATTGGGGAGTGTGCAGTGTTGCACTCGACTGGAACCGGTTATTGCACGATGCCGGTAGCGATTCGTTTCCTGATGATGTGGAACTGGCGATACGGGGTGTGGACGGTCAGGGTGAACTAGGCGCAGTATTCTATGGTGATCCTCAGGTATTTACGCAGCCACTGCGTACCGAAACCGTGAACTTGGTGAGCGGCACCTGGCAATTAGCCATTAAAGAGATCGCGCATGACTCGTTAGAAATCTGGTTCAAAAGCAATCTGGTACGGTTGTTGGGTTACACCTTGTCGGTGGTTCTGTTTATTAGCGTTATCTTGTTGCTGAACACCTATCGTAATGCTCACCGCTATTCGTACGAAGATGTGTTAACCAAAATTGGTAACCGTCGCCGCGCTATGCAGATGCTGCAAAAGCTCCACAAACATGGTAGTCACTTTTGTATTTTCAACATAGATCTGAATAATTTCAAACAGATAAATGATAATTTTGGACATGTGGCCGGTGACGCGCTGCTGGTGGAGATTGCGCGACGGTTAGAGAGTGTCTTGCGTGGCAGTGATCTGGTTGCCCGTATCGGCGGTGATGAATTTTTAGTGATCCTGCCGCGTATTTCGGCGATTGAGAACATTCAGGCGGTACAGGATAAGATTCATGCCGAAGTTTGCGTGCCGACGTTTGTTTGGCACGGCATTACCTTACCGATACAGCTAAGTATGGGGTATGCCTGTTTTCCGGAAGCGGCACAGACAATTGAAGATCTGTTGCACAACGCTGACCGAGCCATGTATGCCGATAAACAGCGGTGCCGTGAACAAGAGGTGGGATAACATCCACCCCTCGATTCACTGTGTGGTTAAGGTTCCATGTGAGCGATGAATTTATTGGATTCATCAATCGAACGGTTCATCTCTTTAATCAGTGACGAAATATCAGTTTGCAAACTGGTGAATTCGCCTTTAACTGACGCGATGGTTTGCGCATTGAGATTGTGCTTCAAGTACAACATGTTGTCTTTCATGGCGGTGAGTACCGGTGCCATTTTGCTTTCTGCCCGGCGCATGCTTTTCAGCATCTGTTGGTACGAGCGCTGTGTCTGATTTAATTTGCTTTGGCTTTTCTGTCGCAGGCTGGATTTACTGATTTCACCAATTTCTTGCTGCCATTCATCAAAGAGCGCTTCAGCAACACTTTCAACTTTATCAATCCTGTCGCTCACCCGTTCAGCCGCAGACTGTGCGGATTCATATTCATCTTTCGCGTTGTTATACGCTTGTTCCAGATCGCCGCCATCATGGTGCAGTAATGCCTGCATCTCCTCGAGCGCAGAGCTGAACTGCTTTTGCGCATCCTGTTGTGACTCCTGCGCATCTTTGACGCGATCGACCATAATGTCGCGCTTGTGATAGCCAATTTTTTCCATAGCCCCATAGTAGGCCGATTGGCAACCGCCCAGCATTAACGCCAGACACATCAGCGTCGAGCTCACTAATATTTTCATTGGATTATCCTTTCCATCCTTCATGCACGGTATCTGGCTGCATCCACAATGCTCCAGAGATGGGCAATAGCACCAATAATGGGGGGCACGACCAGCCACCATAAG
Source organism: Shewanella sp. A32 (assembly GCF_029167175.1). Lineage (NCBI taxonomy): Bacteria > Pseudomonadati > Pseudomonadota > Gammaproteobacteria > Alteromonadales > Shewanellaceae > Shewanella > Shewanella sp. A32. The sequence goes on along the minus strand of NZ_JARFTS010000003.1, from coordinate 39,357 downwards.
GCATATCCGACAACGGTTATGACAAAAAATAGCAGTGCCGCCAGAATACGACCTTGGATCAGCTGTCCTAACCCCGGGAAAAAGACATTTACCAGCGCTGCGATGACATTGCCGGTAGATCCTTGTTGTGACATTCGATATCTCCTTGGTTTCCGGCAAAAATTGCAGGGCGCTTTTTCTGTCGGGATTTTGTAATCTGTTTGTTATTGTACGAAGATATTGGCATAAGTCATCCAACAATCATGATTACTGTGAATTCTCAGTTCAGTCTGCAACGTGCAGGCGCCATCACTCATAGCATCTGGTGCTACATCAAGCATGTAAAAAGCCGGGTATTGAATGATCAGATTAATATCCGTGCGGGTCATTTGGCCTACGTTACTCTGCTGTCGCTGGTGCCGATGGTGGCCGTGACCATGTCAATGTTATCGGCCTTTCCTGTGTTTAAAGGGGTTCGCAAAGAGATCGAGAATTTTATTTATCAGAATTTTCTGCCCGCAGCTGGTGATACGGTACAGGTGTATATCAACCAATTTGTCGGTAACGCCTCTAAAGGCACCGCCATTGGTATTGCGGCATTAATGGTCGTGGCAATTATGCTGATCTCGGCGATTGATAAAGCACTCAACTATATCTGGGGGAATCGTACAAAGCGGCCGTTGGTGCTGTCGTTTTCTATGTACTGGATGATCCTGACGCTAGGGCCAATTCTTATCAGTGCTAGCCTGGCAGCCACTTCCTATGTGGTATCGCTCAAGATCTTTAATGAAGCCGATACCTATGGGGTGGGGGCTTTTTTCGTCGCGCGCTTACCCTTTCTCTTTTCGGTGGCGACCTTTTTGCTGCTGTATACCGTGGTGCCTAATCAGAAGGTGCACTTGCTACATGCGTTATTGGGCGCTGTGGTTGCGGCACTGCTATTTGAAGCGGGCAAGAAAGGTTTTGCATTTTACGTGACACATTTCCCGACCTATGAAGCCATTTATGGTGCCCTGGCAACCATTCCGATTCTGTTTTTGTGGGTGTATCTGTCCTGGATGATCGTGCTGCTGGGGGCCGAAATTACCGCATCTTTGCCCGAATATCTGGATGAGCTACAGCAGGTGGCTGACGCTGAGTGTGATAGGTCATCAAATGAGCAGGATTGAGCCGTTATCCCGGCAGTGGCTGGATGTCGGCGATGGGCATCTATTACATCTGGTAGAGTACGGCAAGCCGCAGGGGATCCCGTTATTGTTTTTACATGGTGGCCCTGGCGCTGGATGCCATATCAGCGATTTGGAGTTGTTTGATCTCCAGCGGTTTCGCGTACTGTTGTTAGATCAACGCGGTGCCGGTAAGTCACAGCCGTCAGGCAGACTGGTACATAACGATGTGTTGAGTCTGCTGACAGATATTGAACGGTTAAGGCAATGGCTAGGGCTGGAGCGCTGGTGTCTCGCCGGGGGATCATTTGGGGCGACGCTAGGGTTGATATATTCTGGTTTGTGTCCGCAACGGGTGCTCGGGCAATGTTATTGGGGCATATTTGTGCCATCGGCGGCGGGTCGCAGTTGGCTTTATGGCAGTCAGGGAGCCGCAAAGCGGTTTCCGGTTGATTACCGCGGTTGGCGGGATGCGGTATCAGCAAACGATGAGGATACGTTGTTACAGGCATTTGCGCAGGCACTGCAACGCAGTGAACTCAAGACGGTGGCGGCGTGGTGCCATTGGGAACGAACGCTGGCGCATCCCTGGACCCTGTTGCCGACTGAATATTCTCTGGCCGACCGAAGCTGCGCATTAATTGAAAATCACTTTGCCCGTCATCATTACTTTGATGCTTACGTCTTGTTAAAAGCCACCATGGATAGCTGGCCGACCCACACCTGGTTGTTGCAAGGTGAGCAGGATTGGGTATGTCCGCCATTTCTGTTAAAGCAAATGCTGGCCGAGCAAACGCAGCCCACCGCATTGCAGCTCGTGGCTGGTGGACACCATTCCTTGATGGAACCACGGATGCAGCAGGCGGTAATTGCAGCGGTTCGGGAAATGGCTGACAATGTCGCGCAATTAGCCAATACAGGAGTGATAGCGTGATAGCGCTTATTCAGCGAGTCCGTGAAGCCAGTGTCACAGTAGAACAGCAAGTGACGGGCAGTATCGGCAGTGGGTTACTGGTTTTACTTGGTGTCGAGCATCAGGATGATGAAGCTACTGTGGCGAAATTAGCCCACAAAGTAATGCACTATCGGGTGTTCAGTGATGAGCAGGGCAAGATGAACCTCAACGTCTCGCAAGTCGGTGGCAGTTTGTTAGTGGTGTCGCAGTTTACCTTGGCCGCTGATACTAGTCGCGGCTTACGCCCTAGCTTTTCAAGTGCCGCAGTTCCCGCGAGAGCCGATGAACTCTACCAAGCTTTTATCGATTATTGCCGCAATGCGGGCATGACAGTGGCGACTGGCAGATTTGCCGCCGATATGCAGGTGGCGCTGATCAATGATGGCCCAGTGACTTTCAGTCTCAAAGTCTGAGCCTTCATGAGCCGCGGTTAAAGTATAACCGTTCTAAAAAATAGCAAGTAATCTCAAATTTTATCCGCTTTTTATTCAATTTATCCGTGTATAGACTGGCGCTATTAATTTAGGGAAAGCCCCTGAATAGTTATCCAAATATAGCGGAGTGAATTATGAGCAAGGTTTTAGTATTGAAGTCCAGCATTCTCGGTGGTTATTCACAGTCAAGTCTGCTACTGGACTATTTGGCTGCTTCATGGAAAGAAAAAGGCGCGGCTATCCAGGTGCGCGATCTGGCCGCAGAGCAACTGCCGGTACTGGATGGTGAGTTGGCGGGTGGCCTGCGTGGCGGGGATAATCTGAATGCCCGTCAACAAGAAGTGTTAGCGCTGTCTGACAAACTGGTTAAAGAAATTAAGGACAACGATACTCTGGTGATCGCTGCGCCTATGTATAACTTTACTGTGCCGGTGCAGCTGAAAACCTGGATTGACCTGGTTGCCCGTGCTGGTGTGACTTTCCGTTATACTGCGACTGGTGCTGAAGGTCTGCTGACAGGTAAACGTGCAGTTATCGTGACTACCCGTGGTGGTATTCATAAGGGTTCTGCTGTGGATTACGTAGTACCGTTCCTGAAGACTTTCCTTGGCTTTATCGGTATCACTAATGTTGACGTGGTGTATGCTGAAGCACTGAATATGGGCGATGAAGCTCATGATAAAGGTATTGCTGAAGCGAAAGCTGCTATCGATCAACTGTCAGTGTAATGCTTAAGAGGTAACCTGCTGTTTAACTAAAACTGTAGTGGCACCCATTACGGACATTAAAACAAGCCCCGGTATCCTGGGGCTTGTTTTTTCAAGCGGCGGGTTGGTTATACAGCAGATCCTGTAACGAGCCACCATTGACGGCACAGTCAAAACCATTCGCACGTAAGATGTCGCAGCCCATCTGTGCCCGGATGCCTGCGGCGCAATACAATACTAATGGTCGCTGTTTGTTAGGCTGTTGCTTAATCCAGCTGTCGAGTTGGTTGAGGGGGACATTGGTCGCCTGTGGCAGATGAGCTTGTGCAAATTCATCAGGGGAGCGGACATCCAATACTTGTGCGCCTTGCTTGATCAATTCCCAACAGCTATTACCGCCCACGGCGCCGGACCAACGAGAAAGTGCTGACTGCGACATAGAAATTCCCTTAACCATTAGATTAATAAGATTAATCTAATGGTTAAGGGAGTACAAGCGGTATAAACAATCGTCAACGCTAACTCGATGATTCTGACCAGCGGCGGAAAATCAGCGATGTGTTAATGCCACCAAAAGCAAAGTTATTACTCATCACTATATCCGTCTGCAACGCGCGTCCATTATCGCGGATGTAATCCAGCGCCGCGCAGTCATCGGCTGGATGTTCAAGGTTTAACGTGGGCGCAAACCAGCCATCGCGCATCATCATAATGCTCCACCAGGCTTCCAGTGCCCCACATGCGCCGAGAGTGTGGCCGGTATAACTCTTTAACGACGATATGGGTACTTGGCTGCCAAAGACAGCATAGGTGGCCTGACTTTCGGCGGCATCACCGCGATCCGTGGCAGTGCCGTGGGCATTTACATAGCCAATTTGCTGCGGTGTTACTCCGGCATCTTCCAAGGCTAAACGAATCGCACCTTCCATCGTGATTGCATTCGGCTGGGTGATATGCGCGCCATCGGCATTGGTGCCAAACCCGATGACTTCAGCATATATCCGGGCCCCACGCGCCTGGGCATGTTGTAACTCTTCTAGTACCAAGGTCCCGGCTCCTTCGCCGATCACCAAGCCATCGCGGTCGCGATCGAACGGTCTTGGCGTCAGTTGTGGGGTATCGTTGCGGGTGCTGGTGGCAAATAGCGTATCGAACACCACGGCTTCGCTGGCGCAGAGTTCTTCGGCACCGCCGGCCAGCATCAACACCTGGCGACCATATTTAATCGCTTCATAAGCATAACCTATGCCTTGGCTACCAGAGGTGCAGGCACTGCTGGTGGTAATGGTACGGCCCTGCAAACCGAAAAATACTCCCACGTTGACAGCGGTGGTGTGGCCCATCATGCGGATATAGCTGGTTGCATCAATACCACTCATATCACCGTGTTTGAGCATGTCACCAAAGCCGATGATAGCGGTTGGGCTTCCGGCAGATGAGCCATACGCAATACCCATGGCCCCGGAGCTGATGACAGGATCGTCCAGTAACTCTGCATCAGCTAACGCCAGTTCACTGGCGCGGGTCGCCATCAGGGATACCCGTCCCATTGAGCGAATTTTTTTGCGGGAATAGTGTGCTGGCACTGCAAAATCGTTGACCGGCGCCGCCAGGCGGGTATTCAGACCTTGAAATCGATCCCAGTCATCCATGCGCTGCACGGCATTATGCCCACTCTGCAGTCGCGTTTTAATCGTCGGCCAGTCCTGCCCCAGCGATGAAATGCCGGCCATGCCGGTGATGACAACGCGTTTACTCATAACATGCCACCATTGACTGAAATGACCTGGCGGGTGATATAGGCTGCTTCATCTGACATTAGAAAGTTCGCCAGCCCGGCAATCTCTTCCGGTTTACCCAGGCGGCGCAGTGGTACCAGTTGTTGCACCAGTTCGTCACTGAAATTGTCCACCATTTCGGTGTCGATGATGCCGGGAGCGATACAGTTGACGGTGATTTTGCGCTTGGCGACTTCCAGTGCCAGCGCTTTGGTGGCACCCATTATTCCAGCCTTGGAGGCGCTGTAATTCACTTGACCACGATTGCCTGCCAAACCGGAAACGGAGGACAGGGTAATGATTCGACCACCGTTACGGGCCTGGATCATCGGCATCAGCAGCGGCTGGAGCACGTTATAAAAACCATCGAGATTGGTATGGATAACACCATCCCATTCCGCATCGGTCATCGCAGGGAAAGCGGTATCGCGGGCGATTCCAGCGTTGAGTATCGCGCCATAATAGGCACCGTGAGTGGCAATATCGGTTTCTATAGCGCTGCGGCAGGCCGCTCTGTCAGCCACATCAAACTGTAATTGGCTTACCTGCACTCCAATTTCAGTTAATGCTTGCGCAGTAGCGTTGGCCGCCTGTTGGTTACTGTGAAAATGCAGCGCTATATCGTAGCCAGATTGTGCCAGACGTAAAGCCATCGCTTTACCAATACCGCGACTGGCACCTGTCACTAAAATTCGCTTACTCATGTAGGATCTCCCACAGATACTTCGGCACCGCCTGCTACATAGGCCGCGGTGTCCCGGGGTTGGAATACATTCACATTGGCACTGGCGATGGTCTCGCCCTGATGCAATATTTCACAATCAAAAACGGCCAGACCGCTAGCTTCCTGATAAAGCCGTCGTACTGCCGTCTGATATTGTTTGCCAGGCAAAAATCCGGCGCAATGCAGTTGTAACTTGCGACTCCCGAGCAGAAATCCTACCCGTATCGGTTCACCGCAACGTTCGGCTTCAACTCCGGCTAGTGCGGCAATACTTTGTGCCATATATTCAATGCCCACGTAATTGGGTACCCGTCCGAGGACCGGATCAAAAAACGGACTGTGTTCACTGATACTGACACTGGTCAGCAGATAGTTGTCACTATGCTGTTCAATGTGATCGATCAGGATCATCGGTGGCCGGTGGGCCAGAAAATCGGCAATATTCCGCTGCCGTAAATGTTCACTCATGCAGGTTTCCGCGACTCAAAATCAGGCTGGCATTACTGCCGCCAAAAGCAAAAGAGTTACTCATAAGGTGTTGTAGCCGAGCTGTATCCCCCTTTTTCACCAGTGGCAATGGCAATAACTTTGCATCAATTTCCCCATCCCACAGGTGCGGCGGCAGTAACTGTGCACTATTGTAGTGGGACAGTAACAGCCAACAAAAAGCGGTTTCAATGGCACCTGCAGCTCCCAAGGTATGACCGACCAGCGGTTTTGTAGAGCTACAAGGTGGAATCGCATCAGCCCCAAAAACACGGTTCATCGCCAGCGCCTCCATGGCGTCATTTTTTGCTGTGGCAGTACCATGCAGATTCACATAATCGATATCTGCCGCAGTTAACCCCGCCTGGCTCAGTGCCGCCTGCATCGCCGCGATAGCACCGCGCCCTTGCGGGTGTGGTGCGGAAATATGATAGGCGTCGGATGATTCGCCGCAGCCACCCAATAGAATCTCCCCGTCACCACGTTCCAGGGTAAATACTGCCGCGCCCTCACCAATATTAATGCCGTGACGGTTACGACTGCAGGGATTGCAGCGCGAATTGTCGATAGACTCTAGGGCGTCAAACCCGTTGAGTGTCAGTTGGCTGAGACTATCAACACCGCCGACGATCACCAAATCGCAAAGGCCACTGAGTAATAATCGCCGACCACTGGCAAACACCTTGGCGCTGGAGGAACAAGCGGTGGATACCGTGTAAGCCGGGCCTTGCAAATCAAGGAGTTGTTGCAGAAACTCCGCGGGGCTGCCTAACTCCTGCTGTCCGTAATGATAATCTTTCGGAAACCGCCCGTGCTGCTGGTAGTAAGCCAGCGCCTGTTCCCCGTTTGCAATGCCAGAGGTACTGGTGCCGAGCACTATACCGATGCGATCCGCACCATAATGCTTGACTGCCGCGGTAATTACATCTCGCAGCGGTTGCACCGCTTGTAACAGCAGTGCGTTGTTTCTGCAAGAAAATTTTGCCAAGGCAGGCGGTAATGATGGCAGCGGCATTGCTACTTCACCAACAATCGCCGGGCGATCAAATAACCAGCCGTCGCGTCGCACCATTGCTGAAGCATCGCCAGTCACTAACGCTTGCAGTATTGTGCTGGGGTCATGGCCGAGTGGCGTACAAAATCCAGCGTGTCTGATGGTTATTGGCATCTTATTCCTGCGCTGTTTACATCGGCTTGATCGTTAACCGGAGGTTCGCATCCGGCAGTTCAACCGCTACCGGACTCTGCCAGCCCGGCGTCTGTTCATAGTGTATGCTTGCGAGCATTTTGCCGTTGAGGGTTAGTTCACGGCAATAGCCTTGTTGACACCGGAAATCCCGGATGTTGGCTTCAGGGATTGCTTGCTGCACCATGGCGGCTGGCCAGTATACCAACTGTTGCACTGCCATCAGGTAGTCACCGCGGAAGTTGCTCGCGAGCAATACACTGTGTTCGCTGTTCAGTGTATTGCCATCAAAGCTTAGGGTAAACAGTGATTGCCCGAGCGGTGCCAACCCCACCATGATTTCGTTCTCGGGTGCGAATTGTAGTTGCAACAGTAATTCCTGGGCCTTGCCATTGTGTTCAAAGCGTACCTGTTGGGCGATATCGGCAGGTAGGGGGGTTACGTGTTGCTGCCATGGCAATGGTGCCAGACAATAATTGGCCGTTGCAGCCAGTGGCACACACGTTTGCTGCCAGCGGTGGCTGCTTTGGCAACCACTGATGATCCCTAGCAACAGCATGCAAACTATCGAGCGCATTCGGAGGGCTCCGCGGCGTCGCTGATATTCAGTAAGGCCAGCAATAAAGTAAACAGAATGCCGAGTGTCAGTGTCTGACCGAAAGCGGCAATCGCATGGGTGCTGCTAAATCCCAGCAAGCCAAACGCCAACAGGGTGGACGCGGCAGATAATAATACCGCCAGCATCACTGCCGCCGGGTGGCGTCCGGCACTGGCAAAGAACAGGCTATAATCTACGCCGATGCCAAATACCAGCAACAGCGCCAATGTGTGAAACAAGGTGAGACCCGCGCCGAACCAGCCCAGTGTCGCCAACGTTAGCAATGCGGCCATCACTGGCACCAGGGCGGTCGCCAGACCATGGCGCCGGCCGTAACGCCAGACGAACAACACCGCCGCCAAGGCTAATGAGATACCCAGCAGCCATAAGGTTAGTTGGCGGAAATGCGCCATAACGGCAGAGATATCTGCGACCTTATCAACCAGGGTTACCCCGGAAACCGTTTCGCTGATGGTTTTCACCGCACTCAGATCCTTGATCCCACCCAATAGCACAATGCCGCCGTATTGCGAGTGACTTGCATCCGGCGGCAGCCATAACTGTGCCAATCCGCTCTTTTGTGCCGCGGCGGTGGTTAACCATTGCTGGATGGTGAGCGGGTTAGCTGCTGCTGCATGGTATTGTTGCAGTAACGCCGGTGCGAGGGCTTCATCCAGTCCTAAGTATTGCAGTAGCGCAGGCAACTGTTGATAAATTAGGCCCTGTAACTGGTAGTTGCGTTGTTGCTGTTGCTCGCTGGGAACAAAGTGTGACAGTGACACGAAATTGCCCAATTGGTGCTGATGCTGCAGCGCTTCCAGTTTAGGTGTCAGTTGTTCGAGTCGTTGCAGTAATTGCTGTGCGTTATCGGCGGCGACTAACAGAAACTGATTGTCGGTGCCACCACTTAGCAATTGCCGCAACTGCTGTTCCTCCGCCGTCACACTGGCCTGACTTTGCTGCAGATTACGGATATCGTCATCGTGATGCAGGCGCAACAACCCGGTGAGCAGCAGTATTAACATCAAACTCAACAACCCGCGCCTGCGCCGAAACTGTTGGCGAATGGCAAGGTAACAGTGATGGGCCAACTGCAGTTGTCGCTGACCTTCTGGCAACGGGCTGGCCGCCAGCGCTGGGTAGGCCAGTAGTAGCGTCAGCCAGGTAAATATCAGCCCGGTAGCGCAGAAGACGGCTACTTGCTGCATGCCAGGGAATGGTGTTAATCCCAATGCCAGATAGGCGATGACACTCGATGCCAGCGCCAAGGTCAGCGTTGGCGCAATCTGCCGTAGACTTTGCTGGACTGTGGTTTGCGGCGATTGCAGCCGTTCACAATAGAAATGGAAGCTGTAATCGATGGCTATGCCCACCAAACTGGTGCCGAACACCAGTGTCAGCAGATGTAGGCCATTAAAGCACCACAAGGTCACTGCCAGCGCCACCACAAAACTGCTGCCCAGCGTCAGCAGTGCCACTGTTAACGGTTTTAGTGAACGAAACCCCAGCAGCACCAGCAGCACTACACCCGCCAGCGAAATACTGCCAATTATCCCGATTTGTGCCTTGGCACTGGTAGTGGCGGCAGCGGCATGAAATAGTGCGCCAGCTTTCAGCACCGAAACTTCCGCCGGTAAGCTGGATAACGCCTGCTGCAGCGCCTGCAATTGCTGCTGTTGTGCCAGCGGACTGAACGCACTGCCACGGGCCTTGGCAATTACGATGGCCGCTGTCTGCTTGCCGCTGGTGGTCAGCAAGATGCCATCTTGTTGTTGTAGTTGCTGACCATCAGCGAGCTGTTGTAGCCAACTGGGAAACAGCAGTAACGGATCCTGTTGCAGTAATTCACTGTTGGCGCTGCTAAAGGGACTGTAAAGCTGTTGTTGTACCGACTGTAATAGTGGCTGTAACTGCTGCTGTTGCAACAGCTGCTGTTGACTTTTTGTCAGCAGCCGCAGGCGATACGGGAAATAAAAATGGCCAAGTGCTTGCAGACTCGCGTCATCACCACTGCGGACCTGAGTAAACGCGGCAAACTGTTGCAATTGCGCCATCAGTTGGTGCGTTGCAGCGATTGCTTGTGCGCGCGAATCGGCCAGGACAGCTAAATAGATTTGTTCGCCAAACTGCCGTTCTACCTGTGTTAGCGCTGCTTGAGTTAACGGCGCTTCCTGCACTTTCGGCAATAACGCCAGAATGTCGGTTTCGATATGGGCCCCGCGCTGCCATTGCCATAAACCGCTGGCTGCAATGGCTACCAGCAGTATCAGCCAGATAACAAGTCCCTGTCGTGGCGTTAACCGGGGCGCCGGCATCAGTTAGCGGTCCCGCTGGGTATAAACAGTTGCTGCTCGGCGCTACTGAGCGGGCCGGTATGGATCTGGCTGAAACGAATATCGCTGAGATCACCGTGTTGCCCCAGCATCAGCAGTTGCTGCGGCTGCGCTTCCCCACTGAGAATCAGCCGTGGTAATACAGTTTTGAGCTGGCTATTTTTGGCAATTAATCCCAGTTGCCAGGATGATTGCTGTTGCAGGTAGAGCGCGAAGTGCTGTTGCAGGTATTCGATATTCCCCGCCAATAAGGCCTGCATCAGTTTTGGCAACAAGCTTGCCAGCGCGTTGGGGGCGTCACTGGTCTGCTGCACACTCAGTTGGCCTTGGCTGTCTATCTGGAGCAGTTGCTGCTGTTTTAGTATCAAGGTCGTGGCAAAGGGCTGTTGCTGCTGCCACAACATGCCTTCGTTAGGTGCAAAAATAAAGCGACCACTGCTATAGAGCGGTTGCTTTAATACCCGCAACCAACGTGTCTGCTGAAAACTGCCACGACTGCTATCGCCAAGTGCCAGTCGCTGCTGTAGTTGTTGCAGCTGCTCGCTGCTGGCTTCGGTAGCAAACAGACGGTCATAATCGCTGGGCTGTGGACGATTGTCTGCCATTACCGGATGGCACAACAGTAACAATAGTATGCCAAACAGATACCTCATTGTGCCTCCAAAAACGGTTGTAGCCGCTGACGAAATACCGCAGGAGTTTCAAAACACAACTCCTTGGTCTGCATATTGACTGCGGCCTGAATGGTGTAGCCCTTGGTCAGTCGTTCACCACTGCCAGCGTCGAAAATCTGGTATTGGATTTTCAGGCGGTTTTCCCATTCTACCAGCCCTGCGACCACGCGGATTTTCTGCTCAAAGGTGGAGGATTTCACATATTTGAGCTGCACATCGACAATTGGCCAACCATAGCCAGAACTCAGCATCTGCCGGTAACCATAATCGATTTTATCCAGCAGCTTACAGCGGGCGACTTCAAAGTAACGCAGGTAGTTGCCATGCCAGGTGATGCCCATCGAGTCGACATCGAAAAAGGGAATTTCCAGCTCCACTTCGGCAGTTACAACGGCTTTCATCAGCAGACCTCCCAAAAACCTTGCTGAATTTTCAATAGCGTATCACGCAATGTGGCTTCCAAAGGCCGATCTTCTTGCAGCAGTGGTAACTGTTGTGTCAGCTGTGCCAGGGTTTTCGCCAGTGACGGAGTCAGGCTCTCAGGAGACAGTTGCTGTTGGCGGATGCGCAGACGAATGCCTTGGCTCATCGCCAACAGCGTGGCCGCGGCGACCTGCTCGGTCAATTCCAGTACCCGCAAACAATCGCGGGCGGCAATGGTGCCCATGCTCACTTTATCCTGGTTGTGGCATTCGGTTGAGCGCGAAAACACACTGGCTGGCATCGTCAGTTTCAATGCTTCGGCGGTCCAGGCAGAACAACCAATTTGGACTGCCTTAAAACCATGATTAATGCTGCGGCGGTCAGTGTCGCAACCAGAAAGATTGGCAGGTAGACCATTGTTAAATTTAGGGTCCATCACCAGTGCCATCTGCCGGTCCAGCAGATCTGCGAGGTTCGCCACCGCATTTTTCATGGCGTCCATCGCAAATGCAATGTGGCCACCATAAAAGTGACCACCGTGCAACACATGTTCGCCGTCACCATCCACAATCGGGTTGTCATTGGCACTGTTGAGCTCGTTTTCAATAAACTGCCGCATGAAGGGCAACGCATCCGCCAAGACCCCGATAATGTGGGGGGCACAACGGATGGAGTAACGGTCCTGCAGCCGTTCAGAATTACGCGGATGTTGCTGGTGGTTAAGATCCTCACGGATCCAAGCTGCCACCTGATTTTGGCCGGGATGTGGCTTTACGGAAAATAGCAACTCATCGAAATGGTTGCTGTTGCCTTGCAGCGTCAAGGAGGTCATGGCGGTGATGCGGGCACATAAGCGTTGCAGATATTGCGCACGCTGATATGCCAGACACGCCAGCGCAGTCATCACCGCCGTGCCATTCATCAACGCTAATCCCTCTTTCGGGCGCAACGCCAATGGCTGAAGTTGTCGCTCTCCATACACCTCGGCAGTGTCGCGGATGTTGTCCTGATAATAGACCTGCCGCTCCCCCACCAATACCGCAGCCAGATAGGACAGCGGCGTCAAATCGCCACTGGCACCCACTGAGCCCTCTTCCGGGATCAGCGGAATGATGTCCTGATTCAGCAACAGCGCGATACGCTCAAGCAGTGCGTAACTGACGCCAGATTTGCCGCGGGCGAGAGAGTTAAGCCGGCAGGCCAGTATCGCCCGCGCTGGCACTTTATCGAAATGACGTCCAAGGCCACAACCGTGAAAACGGCTGAGATGCAGCGGCAGTTCTGGCACCAGCTCGGGCGCAATAGCAACGGTACAGGAATCGCCGTAGCCGGTGGTCACGCCGTAAATCACTCCATCCTGGGCTAACAGCTTGTCGATGAAGCGTGCGCCGCGTTCAATATATTCACGGTAATCGTGGCTGTCATCCAGCACTACCGGTGCGCCGTTGGCAACGGCCACTATCTGTTCCAGCGACAATACGTTATGGCCAAAGGCAATCGCCTGGGTCATGGCTGCTCCTTGCGTGTCGCGCTGTCATCTCTGCGCCAGAAATCGTAAAAATTAAACCATTGCAATGGCACCTGACGAGCCATCACCTCCAGCCGCTGGGCATAGAGCTGGGCGGCCTGTTGTAACCGTTGCTGACGTTGTGCTCTGGGGCCGTTTAGTGGCGCGCTAAAGGGCTGTAATGACACGTGATAACGCCGCTGTTGGCGCACACAAAACATGGTGTAGACCGGACAATCCAGCATGCCAGCCAGAATAAACGGCCCTTGTGGCAATGCGGCTTCTGCCCCAAGAAATGGCACATAACACACCCGGCCCATGCTGTGGCGTGAGGTGCGATCAGCGGCAATCACTACCAGCTCCCCAGCATCAATTTTGTCCTGCAATAACATTGCCGTGGCCGGACTCAGTTCTGCGACTTGCAGCAAATGTAACTGGCTATCCGGATTTAATTGCTTGATGACCTCGTTAAAATTTTCCGCATGATTGGTCATCACCATCACATTAACTTTAATCTGGCGCTGGTGGATAGAGATGGCTCGGCATAATTCAATATTGCCAATATGCGATACCAGCAGCACCGCCCCGCGGCCACTGGCTAACTGTGTTGCCAGCGCTTGTTTATCTGGGAAGTCGACTTGATCGAGGGTAATGCGATCGCACCAGGCATCGATTCTGTCTAATGCGGCGTTACCGAAGCTGAAAAAGTGGCGCAGGCTATCGCGCCAGTCGGTCGGTTGGTGCAAATCGGGGTGTTGCGGCTCCAATTGTTGCACGCGCCGCAGAAATTGCTGCGAGGCTGCCCGTGCACTGCGTCCGGTGGCAAAAAAGTAAGTGATAACCGGATACATCACCAGCCGCGCCAGCCAGTGGCCCCCAAGACGATAACAAGCCACCAGAATTTTCAACCCTAACAGGCTACCGCGCTCGCGGATACTGGACCAGTGGCGCGTGTCTTGCATTTTCTTGGGGCCAAATGCTTGCGCGGTGATTTTGCGTCTAAGCATGCCGAAGAATAATCGACTGTGCATTTTACTGATGCGCCAATTATCGGCCCAACCCTGAAAATGACTAACGCCGTCTGGCGGGTAAATCACTTTGGTCGGCAAATGCAGGGTGGGGGTGCCGCGCCAGTACAGTCGTACCATAATTTCGGTATCGAAATCCATGCGCTCACCGACCGGCTCACAGCGTAACAGCGCTTCACAAGCTGCCAATGGATAGACGCGATAGCCACACATGGAATCGCGGATACTCAGACTCAGGGTTTCCAGCCACACCCAGAAATGGGTGATATAGCGGCCATAGAGCCGGGCTTTGGGTACACTAGCGTCGTATTGTGGTAGCCCGCTGATCAGCGCCTGAGGATTTTGCTGTGCCAGCGCCAGCATCTGTGGAATATCGTCCAGATCATGCTGACCATCAGCATCCACCTGCAGTGCATGCGAATAGCCTTGTTCCCAGGCGGTACGCAGGCCACTGACCACCGCGGCACCTTTGCCGCGGTTATAAGGATGAGTCAACAAGGTGACCCAGTCATGATGTTGTGCGGCTAACTGCTGCAATAGATAACGGGTAGTGTCATTGCTGCCGTCATCTACCAGAAAGCAGTGTATCCCCAGCGGCTTTAATTTTTGCAGCGTCTGGGCGATGTAATTGCTGTGGTTGTAGTTGGGGATCACCAGTGCAGGTTTCATGTGACCTCCGGTGTGGCAAAGGCGATGCGCCCAGACGCAAAACGTTGCTCGCCAGCGCTGAAACTGAACTGCAATTTACGCTTTTCGACCAGGTGGCGGATGCAGAGAGAAACCTGCATGCCCGGTTGGATCAACTGCTGGAATTTCAGCACCTCCAACTGCGCTACGGCTGTTTGATAGCCAAACTGCTGGCAACCGAAACGGACCGCCCAATCCAACTGTACGACGCCCGGCAGCACCGGGTATGCGGGGAAATGGCCGGCAAAAGCAGGGTAGTCCACCGGGATTTGCAGTTGCCAGTGGGCTTCATTGCCCTCAATCTGATGCGCCACCACTGGCGGCAATAACGATTTAATCATGATCAAATAGCTGCACTATTTCCTGCTTCAGCAACTTACCCTGAGCATTCATTGGCATAGTGTCCGGGTAGCGCCAGCGGCGGGGCAAGGTGACACGCTCAAACTGACTCAGTAGATGAGCTTTCAGGCCATTATTAATACTGAGTTTACCTTCGATGGCCAGTTGCTGTTTGCCATATGCCGATAATTCCACTACCGCCCCTAACTGCTGCCGCTGGGCTTCCAGCAATAACAGGTGGCTCTGCTGTACCCAGGGGTGACTATTCAACAGCCCTTCCATCTGGGTCAGTGATAATCGCTTTTCTTCGATTTTCACAATGCGGTCAAGCCGTCCCTCCAGCCGGAACAGTTCTTTGTCCAGCAGCGTGATTTTGTCTTCACAGCGCAAAACCTGGTTGTCTTCCAGATACGGCGATTGCAGTAGCAGGGCGTTGTCTTCTGGATCAATGTTCAGCACCATGGGAGCAAATGCGCGCCAAGGGGTATCGGCACTATGCTGACGGCGATAACCAATACCGCCGGTTTCGGTGCTGCCATACACTTCGATGGGCAAACTGCCATAGCACTGCCGAATGCCTTGTGCCGCTTCCAGTGATAGGGGGCCGCCGGAGCTGAAAATCAGACTGGGGGTGTGGATTTGCCGCTCAAATCCTAGCGCTTCTGGCAACCGCGATAGCTGCGCCGGGCTGCTGATCAGGCACAACTTAGGAAACAGCGCTGTGTAGTAACTTAAGGTTTCCGGATATTCCACCAGATCCGACAGAAATGGCCGACTGGCTGCCAATGGCCACAGAATTTTAAATAACAGGCCGTAGATATGCTGGTGGCTGACGGTGGCAATCACACTGCAGTGTGGCAGATGTTTAGCGAACGTTTGCTCCAGTACGGTCACTTCAGCGTCCAATTGCCGCAACGTTTTGCGTACCGCCTTGGGGTAGCCGCTGGAGCCGGAAGTGAACAATATCAGTTCACCAAAATCGCAATCGGGGGGGAGCTTTGGCCAAGGCGCGAGTGGCTGACTGAGTTCTTTTTTCAGCGCAATATATTGTTTGCCTTCACACAAAGGCTGATCGGCCAATACCGCATCAAATTCATGGGTGAGTTCACTGAGCGTGCCCGGCTGGGTATTGGCGGGCAGGATTAGCTGCTTGCCTGCCAGCAGCGCGGCACAGAGGCCGACAGCGAACTGGTCACTGCTATCACAGGCCAGCAGCCAGCGTTGCTCGCTACTGGTGACCAGTCGTTTATGCAGATGATGTACCTGAGTGGCAAACAGCCCGCCAGTCACAATATCGTGATGGTTGAAACTGATCAGTTGTTGTCCGGATGGACCCTGGCTCAACCAGGATTTCAATAACTCTGTCATAACCGTCTCTTACGATCTTGTCAGCCAAAAGTGGCGGTATAGCCATTCACTGCCGGCCAGTAGGCCAATCAGCAGGTAGGCAATGAGTCCGTTGTATAAGGTCCAGGTAGCTAAACTGGTATACAGCGCAGTGTAAGTTGCCATGGAACCATTGATGACAAACAGTAAACACCACAGCCCGGTCACTTTACGTAAATATGGCCGCGCGGCGTCTGGCAATTGTGGTTCGGTGATCTTTGCCAGCCGCTCTACCATGCTGGGCCCCTTCAGCAATGAACTGCCAAACAGCCCTAACATGCACAGATTCATCACTATCGGGTAGTAAAGCAGCCAGTGCTGCTGCCTTGCGACAAAACTGCCCAGCGCCAATAACAGGCCGAATAACACCGGCAATGCCAGTAAACGTAGCGGCTGCTTTTGTGTCACTAAGCGCATCAACAACAGCAACGCTAACAGCGGCGCCAGCAGGTTTCCGGGCAGATAATTGAGCCCCAGGTAAACTGCCAGCGGGTAGCCCAGCAACAGAATAAAGGTCACTGCCTGGGCCAGTTTACCCATCAATCATTGACCAACTGCTGAATAGCATTCACCACATCATCGACAGTCCGAACCGCTTTAAAGGCTTCGGGCTGAATTTTTTTGCCGGTGATCTGCTGCAGTTTTATCACTAAATCTACGGCGTCAATGCTGTCTAAATCCAGATCTTGATACAGCGATGCTTCCGGGGTGATATCTGCCGCGTCTATTTCGAATTCATCTTCCAGAATACGGCTCAGCATCTGCAGGATCTGTTCACGGTTTTGCATTGCCATCTCCTACGACCGCTGTGATTCAATGAACTTGGCTAATGTCGCGACACTGTAAAAATGATCGCGAGTCGCTTCAGAATTGGCTTCGATTTTGACATCAAACTGCTTTTTAATCGCCAGTCCCAGTTCCAGTGCGTCAATCGAATCCAGTCCCAAGCCCTCACCGAACAATGGTGCATCAGTCTCGATATCTGCGACGCTAACATCTTCCAGATCCAGACTATCAATAATCAATTGCTTGATTTCGTCATGTAAGCTCATAGTTTCCATCTAATTGTTGTCGGTAATAAATTTCCAGCTCATGAGTGAGCCGGCGAGCCTGTTTGGCACTGCTATCCTCAACAGCGGTTACTGTCTCAATATGTTCGCCAACCTGCACTTGAATATGCATGGTCCTGCGAGGAATTTCATACCAGGGATCCTGTTTGGTCAAGCCGGCATTACTGACTTTGAGGACTACAGGCAACAGTTCTGCATGACAGCGCAGTGCAATATTGGCCGCGCCGCGAGCAAAGTCGTTAATCACTTCACCTTTGACGGTACGGGTACCTTCCGGAAAAATAATCAGATTGGTACCTCGATTTAATACTTCACGACAATCGGCCAGCAGCAACTCTGCGCCACGATTGGGAATATAGCCCGCCGCAGAGACCACTCCACGCATAAATGGGTTGCGCCAGAGCCCCTGTTTAACAATACAGCCAGCATTGGGCATCAGGCTGATCAGCACCACTACGTCAATTAAGGTTGGGTGGTTAGCAATCACGACCATCCCCTTAGCTTGTTGTAATTGTTGACAATAGTGACTATCAAGACGAATGACGCGTGCCCAGGTTAACATTCTGACAAAGACGCGGAACATCAGATGAACTGCCTTCTGAACGCGTTGAATACGCGCATTGGCATCTCCAGGCCAATATTTGAGCAGCGGGAGTAGCGTAAACGAGCTGATTAGCCCGCCAACACCAAAGGCAATATAGCAACTCATACCGGCCAACCAGCGTGGCAGATAACCCAGCCCCTTGGAAGTGTCTAGCATGCTCCCTCCCGAGGTCGTAATTGCCAGTACATACCTGCAAGTTGTCCCGCTGTTGCTCTGCATGTCGCAAGACTTTGCAGCAGTTGGCCATAACACAAAGATGATGTGTCTTGATGGTGAGTGTCCAGTGTCAGGGAGGCGATCCCAGCACAAGTCTCGGGAGCCAGCACCAATGCTAACGCTAATGGATACTCAGGTTCATTGACAAAGTCTTGATAGACTTGCGGCACCGGGTCGTCGCCAAAGACTAGCAATACCGGCTTCGAGTCTTCTACAAGTAAGGTCCAGGTTTCGACCAGTGCCTGGCTTAAGGTATTGCGGCCTGCCGCAATAGACGTAGATGGAGCCTGATCTTGCGTGAGAATACCAAAGACACCACTGGCGGTGTTATGCACGGACTGGCTGAACCCCATGGGTGACAAGGGTTGTTGTTGCAGCATTTCTTCCAGCAGCGTTATGGTGCGATGGAGTTCTCCGTGGCGTGAGGCAAACACTGAGCGGCAATCGGGCTGCGGTTGCGCCATAAAGGCAGCCTCTAGCATCATTTTCGTCAGCCTGCTGAACCGGCGCTTTTGCATGGAGGGCACTTGCTGCAATGGCGGCACAGCAGTATGCACCGGCGTAGCACCATTGGCCTGTTGCCACTGCTGCCAGTCCTGACGTTGTTGATAGTCGGGAGACCAGGCTCCCCAACTGAGAATGCTGAACGTTAGTTGCACTGTGCTGTCTCTGAACTGCCTGCCAAAATCCCCAGGAATGTTGAACAGCTCCTTTGGTTCCGGCAAGAACTCATCCTGTGTTGAATTCAGTATAAGCGGGTATTTTACATTGATTGACAGAGACTGCAGAAGCCATTTGTTAACAGAAGCTTCTGCAGTTAACAAAAAAGCCCATGCAGTAACATGGGCTTTTCGCATTATTGAGGCAACAGTGTTTGGAGTTGTCGCAATACTTTCTTGATTTTACGCGTGTTATCCGGGCCCATACGGATCAACAATTTTTGGGCATTGGGCAATGCTTCGAGCTTAGGGTCAACGAACTTGTAGTTGACGCTGATGGAATACAGTTCGATGGGCTCGTCCACTATTGGGGTGCCCAATAGCACTTTCATCGCCTGATGTAACCGCTGATTGAAGGTCATATTGGGGTAACCTAATTCGGCAAATGCCTGTTCCAATAACGGTGACATCTGCTTATAGGTGGCCAGTAACTGGTTATCATCAAGACCGCTGAGAAAATCCGCGTAGACGTCGTATCTATGGTAGCTGTCAGGATCAAGGTACGTCTTGTTAGTGATGTCTGATACGGTAAATTTTTGGGTGGGCGCTTTCATTGGACTGGTTTTACGTGCCAATTCACCCTGCGCCAGATTATCTACAAAGACCACGAACTGGCGCACCATGTCACTGTCATTCAGTAATGGATTGATATTCATGCCATCGGCCATTTGTACCACTTTATCGTGCACAAACTTATCGCTATCAGCAAGTGCTGGCAGTTGCTCGGCAGCTGGTTTGGCTGCCTCTTCTTGTGCTTGCGGCGCTGCCGCAGTAGGTTGTGGCTGAGCTTCCGGTTCAGGTACCGGCGCGTCTGTTTGTAGTGGCTGTTCTGGTGCGGTATCTGGCAGACTGACCGCAGCTTGCTCTTCACTCTGCTGCGGCGTTTCTGTGGCACTTTCATCTTTGGTCAAGTAATACCAGCCGCCTCCAGCGAGGACGATGACCAGCAGCGCTAACACCCAGATTACACCGTTGCCACCGGATGCCTGCTTCCCAGGAGCAATTCTATCTTCTTCATTGACTTGCATAGGATTTCCTTTCTTCACAAACAGTGAGGAGCGCCCCCTCATTCTGCCAATATTGTGGTGATTGTCCACCAAACTGCCCCTGGTTGGCAGGGATTATTATGTTTCATAATTCGTTGCCGAACATTGTGCGGCAAATTGTTTTAATGTTGGCTGAACAAATGTTTATTTTTTGATCAAGCTTGAACATATTGTTGTCGATCTCCTAACCAGCGCTGGATAATGCCATCAACGTTTTCTGGTGCTTGTTGCATCAAGTGCTGCGCCAGTTTTTGAATGTGTGGAATTAATGCCTGGTCTCGTACCAAGTCGGCCACTTTCATCTCTGCCAGCCCAGTCTGGCGGGTGCCCAATACTTCTCCTGGACCACGTATTTCCAAATCCTGCTGTGCAATGACAAAACCGTCGTTACTTTGCCTGAGCACACCTAGACGCTTGGTTGCTGTCTGCGACAGTGGTGGCTGGTACATCAATACACAGTGACTGGCCACCGCGCCGCGTCCCACCCGGCCACGCAGCTGATGTAACTGCGCCAGTCCCAAGCGCTCAGGGTTTTCGATAATCATCAGGCTGGCGTTGGGCACATCAACGCCTACTTCTATGACAGTGGTTGCCACCAACAGATTCAATTCACCCTGTTTAAAACGGTCCATTACCTGTTGTTTTTCGCTACTTTTCATTCGACCGTGGACCAGACCGATATGTAGATTGGGCAACGCGGCTTTTAATTCTTCCCAGGTATCTTCTGCGGCCTGGCACTGTAGCACTTCCGATTCTTCAATTAAGGTACAGACCCAATATGCCTGACGGCCATCGTCCAACGTGGCGCGCCGCACTCGCTCGATCACTTCCTGTCGGCGGTGGTTGCTGATCGCCACCGTGGTCACCGGCGTTCTGCCTGGGGGAAGTTCATCAATAATCGAGGTATCTAAATCCGCATAAGCAGTCATCGCCAGCGTTCTTGGGATCGGGGTGGCGGTCATGATCAGCTGATGTGGGTAATAACCCTGCATTGCCCCTTTTTCCCGCAGCCCAAGGCGCTGGTGTACGCCAAACCGATGTTGTTCATCGATAATGATCAACGCCAGCTTGTGAAACTGTACCTGTTCCTGAAAGATAGCATGTGTGCCGATGACCATCTGTGCGCTGCCGTCGGCAATCTCCTGCAACGATTGCTCGCGGAGCTTGCCTTTAAGTTTTCCGGCCAGCCAGCCGACTTTTAGTCCCAATGACGTAAACCAATTGCTGAAATTAAGGGCGTGCTGCTCTGCCAACAACTCGGTTGGTGCCATCATTGCCACCTGATAGCCGTTTTCAATCGCCTGTAATGCTGCCATTGCCGCAACCAGCGTTTTACCTGAGCCCACATCGCCTTGCACCAGACGCATCATTGGCTGCGGTTTTTCGATATCACGGTTGATATCGGCTACAACGCGTTGCTGCGCGCTGGTGGGGTGAAATGGCAAACGCTTTAAAAATGGCCTAAGTAACTGTCCGGTCGCTGGCAACGACACCGCTTTATCCTGATTACTGCGCTGCCTTAGTTTCAACATGCTCAGGTTATGCGCCAGCAACTCTTCTTGTACCAGCCGTTGCTGCGCGGGATGTTGTCCTTGCATGAGGCGATAGATATCCACGTCGGCGGGCGGCCGGTGTAGCAGCCGTACCGCTGCTGCCAGACTCAGTTGATTGGGGCGCAGGGTTTCGGGGATCAGTTCCTGCAGTCCGCCCTCTTGTAACAACGCCAATGCCTGGCTGCTGAGCTTGATCCAGCTGGCTTGCTTCAGTCCTTCAGTGGTGGGGTAAATGGGGGTCAGACTTTCATTGAGGGCTGGTGGCTCTCCGGTCGCAAAGATTTTGTACTCGGGATGAATGATTTCTGCATGGTGACTGCCATGGCGTATCTCACCGTAAGCACGGATCATCAGCCCTTGTTGCATGGCGTTGCGTTGGGCCGCAGAAAAGTTGAAAAAGCGCAACGTCATCGTGCCGCTGGCATCGCGAACATTGCAGGTCAGCATGCGCTTACGGCCATTGATAATCTGGCTGGATTGGATTTCTGCTTCTATGGTGCCATAGTCGCCGGGATGTAGCTCGGCGATGGCATAGATACGGGTACGGTCTTCATAGCGCAGCGGCAGGTGGAACAGCAGATCCTGTACTGTGTGAATTCCCAGCTTTTCCAGCTTGCCGGCCATTTTGGCCGCAATGCCTTTGAGCTCGGTGATGGGAATAAGATCCAGTCTCTGCAAAACGTTAGCACCGGATTACTGTGAATTTATACATATATTATCAAAGATTACCCCTTTGACAATGTACTTATTTTCGCCAGCCACGACAAATACTAGTTGTTGTTGCCATTAGGCTGATGCGTGGCTCACCAGCCATGCCATATAACCCAGATATGCGAGCAAGAGCAGCATGCCATCACGGCGGCCAATGCGGTAACCGCGGTGCGCCAATGGCAGCAATACCACTGCCAGCGCCAGCATTACGCCAAAGTCCAGAATACTGAAGCCGGCCGCGCTAATCGGATGTACCAATGCGGTGATCCCCAGGATCCCCAGCAGGTTGAATAGGTTAGACCCGACCACATTACCAATGGCAATGTCACTTTGTCCTTTCATGGCTGCAACCATCGAGGTAACCAGTTCCGGCATACTGGTACCGATAGCGATGATTGTCAGACCGATCACGGCTTCGCTAATATCAAACGCACGGGCCAGATCTACCGCGCCGTTAACAAACAATACGCCACCGCCGACCAGGCATGCGATGCCAATAACAATAAGTAATATGGATAACAGCGGATTACGAGGTCCGGCTTCAAATTCTTCAGTGTCATCTGCGCCCGCGCTGTAATAGCTGTGCACCAGATAGGCCAGCAGCAAGAGTGACAATATTAAGCCATCGACTAGCCCGAGCAATCCATCAAGTAGCAGTAACCACACCAGTAGCGAGGCCCCAATCATCAGGGGAATGTCGCGGCGAACCATCTGAGATTGTACACCTACAGGCCGAATAAGTGCGGTTAGTCCTAGGATCAGACCGATGTTGGCAATGTTGGAGCCGATCACATTTCCCAAGGCAATGCCGGGACTGCCGGCCATTGCGGATTTAACACTGACCGCCAATTCAGGGGCACTGGTGCCGAAGGCGACGATGGTCAGGCCAATCACTAGCGGAGTAACGCCCAAGCGTAAGGCAATGGCACTGGCACCACGAACCAATGCCTCTGCTCCGAAAGTAAGGATCAGAAAACCACCGAGAATTGACAAAAAAATCAGCATGTTTATTACAGCTCACGAGTTGATTTGGCGAATGGCGCTGGAGTGTCAGCATAAGGAGTTTGCTTGGCAAAGCAAGGAATATTCGACAGAATATGTCAAAAAGACCCCGGCAAACGCCGGGATCGTGCGGATTGTCATGCTTTAAATTTCATCTTCCCAAACCACCACCGCACCGCGGACTTTCTCTGCCTTTGCGGTATAGCGCTGTTCCAGTACATGCCGTTTGATTTTTAGTGTCGGTGTTAACACGTCGTTTTCAATCGTCCAGGGTTCAGTAACCACAATCAATGCATCGACTGTTTCGTGGGATTCCAGATTCGGATTGATTGCATCAAGTGTGGTTTTAAGGGAGCTACGCACCTCTTCCCGTGGCTGCAGCATGGCTCCTTCAGACAGTTGTATCAAGGCGACCGGGTGCGGGAGTCCTGAGCCGATGACACACAGCAATTCTACGTGCGGGTCTTGTGCCAGCTTGCGCTCAATCGGCACTGGAGCGACGTATTTGCCTTTGGCGGTTTTGAAATTATCTTTCACCCTGCCGGTGATACTGACGCAGCCATCTTTATCGATTTCGCAGAGATCGCCGGTGCGGAAATAGCCCTCTTCGTCAAAGGCAGCAGCTGTTGCTTCTGGTGCTTTATAGTATTCCCGCATCAGCCCCGGACTTTTCACTAATAACTCACCGTCGGCGGAGCGTTTGATTTGACAGCCAACAATTGGCTTCCCAACGGTCCCGATTTTGCTGGCATCAAATGGATGATTAATAATGGAATACGCACAGTTTTCGGTCATGCCCCAGGCTTCGCAGATGTCCAGCCCGATACTGTGATACCAGTGCACTAATGAAGGTGGGATCGGGGCGGAACCTGAGCCCAACAGTCGTGACTTACCAAGGCCCAGACCTTGGTGGATCTTGCGCTTCACCAGCCAGTTCAATAGCGGAATTTTCAGCAGCAGATTGAGTTTTCTGAAACTGCCGACTTTATCGATAATGTTTTTCTGGAACAGGGTCCACAGCCGCGGCACTGAGAAAAATACTGTGGGTTGCATGCGTTGTACGTCGGCGACAAAGGTTTCTAGGCTTTCCACAAAAGCGACCGGACAGCCGGCATAAAACGATGATCCCTCAATCGCGACCCGCTCCGTAATATGGGCCAGTGGCAAGTAGGAAAGCAGGCGATCTTCCTGTGAGGCTTTTAAGTCTCGCACGACGGCATTGCAGGTCCAACTGTAACTGGCAAATGTCTGTACCGCGCCCTTAGGCTTACCGGTAGAGCCGGAAGTATAGATAAGTGTCATTATTTGCTCGGCGGCCGGTAGCGGCGCATCCACCAATGGCTGCCCCATATTCAATAACTGCAGCCATTGGTATTGTGCGGGCATCGTTTCATACGGTAATGCCAAGCGTAATAGCTCTCCGCCGACGCCGGCTTCCTGATCTGCCCAGTGATCCAATTTGCCGACAAATATGGCTTTGCAACCACTGTGCTCCAAAATATAACGGATAGTATCGGCATTGGCTGTGGGGTAGATAGGTACACTAATGTAGCCACCATGCATCAGCGCTAAGTCAGTGATAAACCACTCGGCACAGTTTTTTGATAGCAGTGCTATTTTCTCTCCTGGCTCATAACCCAGATGGCGTAACGCCCCTGCTAGACGTTGTGCTGTTTGTTGCACCTGGCGCCAACTGTAATCACGGAATTGCCCTTTGATGGGTTGACGCAGATATACGGCATCGCCCTGAACCTCTGCCCATTGATTGAGCATTTCCACTGGACTTTTATAAGAAGCTGACATGGGTTTTCCCCTTAAGTTAACCATTCGCTACTTGCCCCAAAACCAGCAGCATTATGTCGAAACTCTCTGTTTTCTAAAAATATAAAACACTTGTTTGATTATGGCGGGCAATTAACCGAGGTGCAAATCCGATGAGATCTCTGCCTGATTTCCTAAGTTGCTTTTATGTGGTCGCCCTCGGGGTTTTGGTTGTCGAATTCCGCTAATTTAGCGCACGAATATCACAACAATTATGAGCACATCAATGGAACTGAAATTTATAAAATTAACGGCTTGTGTGGGGATGGCAATGTTATTGGGGGCGTGTTCAGCAACCACATCACTGACAGCGATGCAGCCTGACACGACAATTTATATCAAGGATGCCAAAGGGCAGGATGCACCACGCACAGAGACGTTGGCAACCACCAGTTTTGGGCATTATGAGTTTAAGGCGATTCAACCGGGACAGCAGCCTTTTTATGGCGTGTTACCCCTAAAATTTAACGGCGGATATTTGGCAACCGATATCATCTTGTTCGCCCCGGCAGCGTTCTTTAATTTGCGAGAAGTGTTCCCTTATTATCAGTTTGATGTCGCAAAACAATGCCTGCGGTATCGCAAATCCGAACAGGATAATTGGGTGGAATATGTACCTACCGCCGCTGAGAAACAACGCGCCGAAACCTGGTTTAAGCAATCAGGTATTACGCCAGTAACCGTAACCGCGAAAGACAATCAGTAAGCGGATGATTGAAATTAAAAAAGGCGCTGTATAGCGCCTTTTTTAAGTCGAATGATATGCGTTAAAGCTCGACCACGCCGTCCATTTCTACCTGAGCGCCTTTCGGCAGTTGTTTAACGCCGATGGCTGCGCGGGCAGGGTACGGTTGCTGGAAGTAACGTCCCATCACTTCATTGACCTTGGCGAAGTGACCTAAATCAACCATGTAGATATTGAGTTTGACAATATCGGCCAACTCACCACCCGCCGCCTGGCATACGGCTTTGAGGTTTTCAAATACTTGAACTACCTGCGCTTCAAATTCGTCACCGGCAAGTTCCATGGTGGCAGGAACTAAGGGGATCTGTCCGGAAAGATAAACGGTAGAACCTACTTTCACTGCTTGGGAATAGGTGCCGATAGCTGCTGGTGCCTTATCGGTGGCAATAATCTCTTTCTCAGCCATAACGCTTGGTGACTCCTTGTGGTTAACGGTTTCGGGAAATACGCAGCACTTCTGGCAATACCCGGATGCGGCGCATCACGTTGGCCAGATGCACACGATCGCGCACGGAAATACGCAGATGGATCAGATAAACCCGGCCATCGCGCTCTTCGGTGCTGATATTGCTGATATTGGAACCTTCTGCGGCAATAATGTTCGTGATTTTTGCCAATGCACCTTGATGGTTAACGATTTCAATGCGCACATTGGCCTGGAATTCAGTACCGTCAACCGCGTCCCATTGTACGGGAATATATTTGTCCGGTTCGCTCTGGTAGCCACGAATATTGGCGCAGTTTTCCATGTGAACCACCAGCCCCTTACCAGGGCTGACATAGGCGATGACCGCATCGCCCGGGATCGGACGACAGCAGTTGGCAAATGACACTAGCATGCCTTCAGAACCGCGAATTGGCATCAGGTTACTGTCATCATCTGCTTTACGAGAATCGACAGAATCCCCCTTGAGTCGTTGTGCTATCACCAGGCTCATGGCGTTGCCGAGGCCAATTTCTGTCAACAACTCATCAAAATCTTTATGTTTGGTATCGGTAACGACTTTATTGATCTGTTCCTGGCTGAACTGCTCCAGTTTACTGTCACCCAGCGCATGGTTCAGCAGCCGTTTACCGAGCGCAATGGCTTCGTCTTTTTTAAGATTCTTCAACACCTGACGGATTTTGGAGCGTGCTTTGCCGGTCACGACAAAGTTCAGCCATGCAGCGTTAGGTTTGGCACCTTTGGCGGTGATGATTTCGACGGTCTGCCCGGATAACAGCGGTTGGCTTAGCGGGTAGGACATGCGGTTCACTTTGGCGCCAACACAGGTGTTACCGACATCGGTGTGGACTTCATAGGCGAAGTCAACCGGCGTTGCCCCCACTGGCAGCTCCAGAATTCGCCCTTCGGGTGTGAAAACGTAGATTTCGTCTGGGAACAGTTCAGTTTTAACGTTCTCGACAAATTCAAAGGATGACGAAGCACTTTGCTGCAGTTCTAACAGGCTCTGCATCCATTTGCGTGCTCGCAGCTGGGTGGTGGTGCCACTGGTCCCCGGTGCTGCCGCACTTTGGCCACTCTTGTACATCCAGTGCGCGGCTACCCCTTTATCTGCCATCTGATCCATATCTTCAGTACGGATCTGGATCTCCACTGGCACGCCGTGTGGACCAATGAGCGACGTATGCAGTGACTGGTAGCCGTTAGCCTTAGGAATCGCAATATAGTCTTTGAAACGTAGAGGCCGTGGTTTGTATAAGCCATGCATGACCCCCAGCACCCGATAACAGGTATCAACACTGTCAACGATGATGCGGAAGGCATAGATATCCATTACTTCCTGGAATTGCAGCTCTTTGCTGCGCATCTTGTTATAAATGGAGTAAAGGTTTTTTTCGCGGCCTTTCACTTTGCCGTGAATGCCAGTGTCTTCCAGGCGCGTGTGGATAGCGTTTTCTATCCCTTGGATCAGCTCTTTACGGTTTCCACGCGCCGCGCGTACAACTTCCTTTAACACCCGGTAACGCATCGGGTAATAAGCCTGAAACCCCAGATCTTCCAATTCGGTCTTGATATTGTGAATACCGAGACGGTTGGCAATCGGTGCGTAAATTTCCAGGGTTTCACGAGCAATGCGTCGGCGTTTGTCTGGTCGTAAAGCGCCAAGCGTGCGCATGTTGTGCGTGCGGTCGGCCAGTTTGATCAGGATGACCCGGATATCTTGGGTCATGGCCATCATCATTTTGCGGAAGTTTTCAGCCTGAGCTTCTTTTTTGTCGCGGAATTTGATTTTGTCGAGTTTGGACACCCCTTCCACCAGTTCGGCAACAGACTCGCCAAACATGTTGGTGAGATCTTGGTGGGTGACATGGGTGTCTTCAATCGTGTCGTGCAGCAGGGCTGCCATCAGCGTCTCATGATCGAGACGCATATCGGCAAGAATATGTGCAACCGCTACCGGATGCGTGATGTAGGGTTCACCACTGGTGCGCATTTGCCCTTCATGGGCATCGCGCGCCACCTGATAAGCCTGTTTGAGTAATTCTACCTGCTCCGGCTCCAGATAAGCGGCCGCGGCTTCCCTGAGACCTTCAAACAGATACAAGTGGTGATACTCCTACTATCAAATCGCCTTACAGCGACTGGTGGCCTTCAGCAATCGCAGCCACGGCAGCAATTTCAGCTGCTTCGCGTTCACGCACACTCTGGCGCTCATCGGCTTCCAGAGTTTGAGCGTTCACCAGACCCTGTTCGATTTCGCGCAGGGCGATTACGGTTGGCTTGTCATTTTCTTCTTCCACCAGGGGATCTTTACCCTGAACGGCGATCTGACGGGCGCGACGGGCCGCAACCATAATCATGTCAAAACGGTTGCCGATCTGCTTTACGGCGTCTTCTACAGTTACGCGAGCCATGTGTTGGAACTCCAGTGTGTTCAGTGAAAAAATGACGCAAAAGTGTACACGAAGGCAGTTAATCTGCCAACAGACCTTTAAGCATATCACTGTGGGTGTTGATTTGACTAGCTTGAGTCAGCCGTTGGCTGCGGATTATTGCCCGCAGATCCCCAAGCGCCTGCTCAAATTGGTCGTTAACGATAATAAAGTCGTACTCGTTATAGTGCGACATTTCAGAAACCGCTTTCTCCATCCGGGACGCGATCACTTCTGCTGAGTCCTGTCCCCGGCCTTTCAGACGCTGCTCTAGCGCTTCACGGGACGGCGGCAGAATAAAAATACCGACAGCTTCTGGCATCTGTTGCTTAATTTGCTGCGCCCCTTGCCAGTCAATGTCGAGAAAAACATCGATGCCGTCTGCCAATGCTTGTTCAATCACCCGGCGAGAGGTGCCGTAATAGTTACCAAAGACTTCGGCCCATTCCAGAAATGCGTTTTCGGTAATGAGCGTTTTAAATTCATCGACGGACACAAAGTAATAATGCTGTCCGTGAGATTCGCCAGGGCGAGGCTTGCGGGTGGTATGTGACACAGACACCTGCATGTCTTTGGGCGTATCAGCCAGCAACGCGGCAATCAGTGAGGATTTCCCTGCACCACTGGGGGCCGATACAATAAAAAGATTTCCACGGGCACTCATAATTTATATCCGGATAGCGTCTTTTGTGGGTGATTGACGGAAAAATAGGGGCGACATTATAAGACTGTGGTGAAAGGCTTACCAGTGCCACTGACATTTGAGTGTAAATTCGTTAGTCTGTCATCACATTATTGTAGTGCAGCAACCGGGCTATAAAAGAGGACATCGTGCTGTTTAAATCGCTTATCTGTCTCCGCGGATGTGACCTTGGCTGGCGACATCTTCTGATCAGTGGGGCAGCTTATTTATCGTTGATGTTGCTATGGTTACTTTTCGGTAGCCGTTACTTTATCTGGTTGCCAGGAATGCTGTTATTGCTGTTGGTTCTGGCGACTTCTGTGCGGCGCATGCGCGATGCTGGCAGGCCTTTATTGATCGCGGCGGTGGCGATTTTACCCTGGTTACTCGTGCTGGCGGCGCTGTCGACTGAAGGTGTCGATATTTATTTCAACATTGGTTTAGGCCTTGCGGTATTACTGCATTTGGGCTTGGCATTTATTCCCGCCGTGGCCGGTTCGGGCGCAATAAATCGGCGTGAGTATCTGCAAGGATATGCTGGGCCCGTTGATCTATCGCCTAAAACCCGGGGAAGGCGAGTCGAGCCGACCATCGGCGCAACTGCTGCTGTGGCAACCGTGACCACAACCACAATAACGGAACCCTATGGACAAACGTTTCAGACCCATGATGATGTCGCCCTGGAACCTCAGATAGTTAATGAGGCTGTCGCTGCTGATACCAATATGCCAGAGGATTCATCGTGGCAGGAACCTTCGCCACCCGGCTCGTTATCGGCAATGCTGTCGGGTTGGCAACAAATAGTCCGTGATTTATTGCAACCAGCCTGGCAGTACCGCAAGGCGCTCAGCGCATTTGCGGCCGTGTCGGTTTGTATAATGATGGCGCTGGTGTGGTGGTTCAGTCCATCTGCTGCGCCGAAGGTGGATGCTCCGCTCCAAGCCATGGATACAGCACAGCCAAGTGTCAAGCGGCAGACGGTGAAACTGCCGGATCATTTCAGCTTGTCACTGGAGCAGGATAATTTATATCTCTCCTGGCTGGGTGACACGCTTAAACCAGGCGTTATTTGGGACTTGGCATCCGCGACAGGCGACCAACGCTGCGCCGCATTGCAGTTTAATGATGGCAGCCAGTTTCGACCGCTTAAGGTGAGTATTATTAATGGCAACGGTTTAGTGGAAGCCGCTTTTAGTCCACTGGATACTAAAGCGTTGATCAACGATATCGCAATGCGCGGTAGTATTAAACTTTGCGGCTATGATTTTAGCCTCAAAGGCAGTCAGGCAGCGCTGCAAGCAGACAATGCCTTTAGCCAGTATCTGAAATAAGGAATCGGACTTGTCACCCGCAGCAAATATCAAAACTGATAGGCTGATCCGTGAGGCGGTGTTACCCCACTATTTTGACGAAAAGGCGATCTCACCGCTTGTCATAACGCCACTGGGCAATGGCCATATCAATGGAACTTGGTTAGTCGATGATGGCGGCTCAGCACTGGTGTTGCAGTGCATTAACACGATTGTTTTTCCTCAACCGTGGCAGCTGATAGCCAATTCCACTGTTATTGCGCAGCATTTGGCGGATAAACATGATCAGGGCAGTTATCCACTCACTTATACCCGGCCATTGCCCACCCGCGACAATCATTTAGCCGTGGATTTGGGGGAACAGGGCTTCTGGCGCGCGATCAGCTATATCCCGGATAGTTGCAGCATTGAACAGCTGACAAATGTCACCCAAGCGGAACAGCTCGCGCAAGCCTTTGGGCAGTTTGTCGGCGCACTTGCAGACATTGATGCTCACCAGTTGGCGGAGGTGATCCCCGGCTTTAGATCGCTCGCGGGACGATTACAGGCGTTACAGCAAGCCGCCACGGCTGATCGGTTGCAGCGTTTACGCAGTTGCCTTAACTGGTATGAATTGGCGTTGTCGCAACAGTCGTTGCTCAAGGAGTTAGCCGACATTGAGCCACTATTGCCCCTGCGTGTTTGTCATAATGACACTAAAATCAATAACTTGCTTTTTTCACAAGGGCTGCAGTTGCCGGTGGCGGTAGTTGACCTGGATACCTGTATGCCGGGCTACTTGATGTATGACTTTGGCGATATGGTGCGCAGCTGTTGTGCTGCGGTGGCTGAAGACAACACGGCATTGGCGTCGGTACAGGTGTTGCCAGACTACTTCGCGGCGCTTACGCGAGGCTGGCAACGCGCGCTCGGACAGATCATGACCGCTGCTGAACGTGAGAGCTTATGGTTAGGCGTGCGGGTGGTGACCCTGATGCTCGCGGTAAGATTCCTGACGGACTATCTGGATGGCGATAATTATTTTCGGGTCGAGCATCCACAGCACAATTTGCAGCGGGCCGCGAATCAGTTCACCCTCTATCAACGACTGTTGGCGCAGGAATCAGAACTAATTGCCTCCCTGAGCAATTTATAATCTGGTATTGCTATTTCGCTTACTCCATAATCGCTCAATAATGCAACTATCCGCAGCACAAGGATATTGTGACTATGGCCGTCACCTCGTCGGCAGCCACGTCTCAAGTTAAGCGGGACCCCCGCAATAGCTGGTTACGGCTGACACTTAAACGTTCGCAACAGGAAGCGTTGGCCTCATCAGCCATGACGGCGACCAGTGACAATTTTTTTAACGCGTTTGCCATCTCTTTAGGTGCCAGCTTGTCGCAGATGGGCTGGGTTACGGGGCTGCCACAGCTGTTTGGTGCCATCAGCCAATTGTTATCAGTATGGCTCGCCAGCCACTTCCCACGTCGTCACTTTATTGTGTTTTGTGCAGCGCTGCAGGCGGTGGGGGTGTTAGCCATGGGCTTATTGGCCGCCCTCGCTGGTGAGCATGCTGTCTGGTTATTTATCCTGCTGGCAATGTTGTACCAGGGCTTTCTTAATCTTATTCAGCCCCATTGGCGGGCCTGGATGGGGGCAATTGTACCCGCCAGACGCCGTGGCACCTTTTTCGCGGCGCGCACCCGCTTAACCCAGATAGCGTCACTAACCGTTTTCCTGCTTGGCGGGACGGTGCTGAATTTGACGGATTCCTTCAGCATGGCCTGGCTGGGATTTTCGTTATTATTTGCCGCCGTTGCCTTAGGACGTTTCGTGTCTGCCTGGCTACTGTGGAAAATGCACGACCCAGAACCTACCATTCCGCATACTCCGGGACTGTTTATACAGACACTGCATCAATTCAGCGAAGCCTGGAAAGACAAGGTATTTCGGCAATACAGTCTGTTTGTAGCTGGAATGCAGTCGATGGTGGCCATTTCGGCACCATTTTTTGCGGTGTACATGCTGGAAACATTGCACTTTAACTATTTGCAGTTTGTGATGAGCAGTGTCGCCTCAATTTTAACCCAGTTTATCACCCTGAGATTTTGGGGGCGTTTCAGCGATCTCTATGGTAACCGGTTGGTGATGATCATTACGTCATGCATGATCCCCACATTGCCATTGGTGTGGTTATTCTCTGATAACTTCTATT
Source organism: Shewanella sp. A32 (assembly GCF_029167175.1). Classification (NCBI taxonomy): domain Bacteria; kingdom Pseudomonadati; phylum Pseudomonadota; class Gammaproteobacteria; order Alteromonadales; family Shewanellaceae; genus Shewanella; species Shewanella sp. A32. The sequence goes on along the minus strand of NZ_JARFTS010000003.1, from coordinate 6,414 downwards.
ACATTTTGCTGATCCAGGCTTATTCGGGTATCTCCTGGAGTGGCTTTACATTAAGTACGGCCAACTATCTCTATGATATCCGTCCATTTCGTTCCGACTTTGCTTGCTACGCGGCATTACAGGCGGCACTGAGTGCCGGGTTGGTTTTTGTGGGGGCGCTGTGTGGTGGTGTGGTTGCCAGTCACGCTGCTGATTTCCTGACTTGGAGCGGTTGGCAACTCGCCAGCCCTATCTTTGTAGTGTTTTTGGTGTCTACCGTGTTACGTGCGTTAGTGGCCTTATGGTTTATTCCGCGCTCAGTGGAGCCCAAAGTGCGCCCACGTCCCCAACTGCTGCAACTGGTGTTCCGCATCCGAGGCTTTAATGCAATCTCTGGGGTCGCGTTGGATTGGCTGACGGTAGCGAAACGACGGCGCGATGAGTAGCGGTTGAGGTGCCATCGATGGTCCTCGGTATTTTTGAATGATCCTAATTGGTTTCGCTTTTTAAACTTTATTTATGCAATTCTACTGAATAAAAATAAGATATTCAGCCGCAATTCTTGATTAAGTAAGCCAGCTTGGTACGCTAGACAAAATTCACCTGGAGTTAACAATATGACTTTTGCCGAGGCGACCTCTGCCTTTGCTAACTATGCATGGGGCCCCCATATGCTGTTTTTGCTGGTGGGCGGCGGTCTGTTTTTCTTGTTGTATTCCGGCTTCGTACCATTTCGTTATTTGAAACACGCGATTGATATCGTCCGTGGCAAATATAATGAGCCTAATGCTGATGGCTACATCTCTCATGCTGGGGCATTGTCCAGTGCGATGGCTGGAACTGTCGGGATGGGCAATATTGGCGGTGTGGCCTTAGCCATCGCTGCGGGGGGGCCAGGCGCAATTTTCTGGATGTGGGTCAGTGCACTCGTCGGAATGGCGACCAAGTTTTTTACCTGCACCTTGGCGATTATGTATCGTGGTAAAGACGATACCAGCCATGTTCAGGGCGGCCCTATGTACATTGTGACGCAAGGTCTGGGCGCAAAATGGAAGCCGCTGGCGATTTTCTTCGCCGTCGTAGGGCTGGTGGGGAATGCACCGTTATTCAACGGTAACCAACTGGTGCAAATCCTCAAGGAGCAGCTGTTTCAGGTGCATGACAGTACTACCACTAGCGGCGCGCAGTTTTGGCTGGAGCTGGGTATTGGGATCTGTGTCATGCTGCTGGTCGCTAGTGTGGTATTGGGAGGCATCACCCGTATTGCAGCAGTCGCGACCCGCTTAGTGCCGACCATGATTTTGCTTTATGTCGGCTGTGCGCTGTTTGTACTCATCAGCCACCTCGGGGAAATCCCGCACTATTTTGCGATGATTATTGAAGATGCATTTTCGGTCAATTCGATCGCGGGCGGGTTACTCGGTACCATGCTGATCGGGGTAAAACGCGCGGCTTTTTCCAATGAAGCGGGTATCGGAACTGAAGTGATGGCTCACGGCAGCGCCAGAACCGCTGACCCGATTAAAGAGGGGCTGGTGGCAATGTTGGGTCCGGCGATTGATACCTTACTGGTGTGTACTGCAACGGCGTTAATCATTCTTATTTCTGGTGTCTGGCAATATAGCGGCATGGACGGCATTAGTTTATCCAGTGCTGCATTCGCCACCACCATCCCTGGAATTGGTCCTTACCTGTTGATGTTGTGCGTGTTCTTTTTCTCTATCACCACCATTATCACTCAAGCGTTTTACGGCAGTCAGTGCTTTCGCTTTTTGTTTGGCAGCCGTTATGTGAATTTATACCTGTATCTGTTTCTGGGAGCCATTTTGTTCGCAGCGACTACCAGTCTCGATAACGTGGTCAATATCATTGATGGGTGTTATGCATTGATGGCAATCCCCACCATGTTGTCAGCCATCCTGTTAGCGCCACGGGTTAAGGCGGCGGCACGAGACTATTTTGCACGGCTTGCGGCGTCTAAAGAGGCTGAGACTGAGATTGAAGTTGAAAGTTGATAACGCGCAGACGTTGGCAATTAATGACCTATATTGCGACTTCTGCCTTTGGCGGCATAAGATCAGCAACGCTTTATGGAGTTCATTGTTGCTGAGGAGAAACTATGTCTAGCCCTAAACACCCGGATTATGATTGGGTATTGTTTGATGCCGATGACACGCTGTTCAATTTTGATGCGCCGCGCGGGCTACGACTGATGTTTTCCCAATATGGCGTGGATTTTGGCCCGGCGGAATTTGCCGATTATTCTGCCGCGAATATTCCGTTGTGGCAGGCTTATCAAGCACGGCAAATCGATGCGGAAACATTGCAGCGCCAGCGCTTTGCCTGTTGGGGACAACGGCTTGGTGTTGCGCCGCTGCTGTTAAACCAGCAGTATCTGCTGGCGATGGCCGAAATCTGTGAAATGTTGCCGGGTGCGGCAGAGCTGCTTGCTTGCCTGCGCGGTCATGCAAAGTTGGGCATTATCACCAATGGTTTTTCAGCGTTGCAACGGATTCGTCTGGAAAAAGTCGGGCTCACAGAGTTGATCGATGTGTTGGTGATTTCTGAAGAAGTGGGCGCTCCCAAGCCGGAAAAGGCCATTTTCGAGCACGCATTGGCGCAGATGGATAATCCGCAACGAAGCCGAGTGCTGATGGTGGGGGATAATCCCCATACGGATGTGCTTGGCGGTCTTAATGCTGGCTTACATACTTGCTGGCTCAATAGTCTGGGCGCTCCGAGACCTGAAGGAATAATCCCTCATTTTGAGGTCAATTCGTTGCCTGAGTTGCAACAACTGCTGTGTCTGGCAGCGTAACGTCTAGATTTAAGACAACAAAAAAGCGCCAACTAGGCGCTTTTTTAATGATAACGTTAGCCGTTATTTACTACCACCAGACATCTGCTCTGCAGTGTATTCCATCTTCTGATGGTTTTTACCCATTGCTGCCGCAACTTCTGGTGGCATGTAGTTTTCGTCGTGCTTTGCCAGCACTTCAGTCGCTTCCAATTTTCCTGGAGCAACTAACACACCTTGCGCGACTACACCCTGGCCTTCACGGAACAGATCTGGCAGCAGGTCATCATACGTCACTGTTACCTGTCCGCCATTGGCATCATGTACTGCAAAACTGACATTAAGGCTTTGAGGATCCCGGACGACTGAACCTTCAGTCACCATGCCACCGATGCGGATACGATCACCAATTTCTGGTCTGACACCGGTGTCTACTTTCCCGTTGAGAATTTCAGACGGAGTGTAGAACAGGTTGAGGTTAGAATTCAGCGCATACAACAGCAATGAGGCTACTGCTGCTACACCGCCCACCAGCGCACTGGCCAGTACTAATCTTTTTTTGCGTCTTGAGTTCACTGTCTGTTACTCCGATGTTGCGCCAGGCGTTCTTCACGCTTGACCTTTGCTGCAATCTCTTTCAATACTCGATTTTTACGAGTAAGACAAAAACCAATCAATATGGCTAACGCGCCATAAGCGACACCATAAGCCAACCACACATAGAAGGCATAACCGCCCATGTGGATAAATTCTGTTACTGAATGGAATTGTGCTTGCATCATTTGACTCCTTCAGCTTGTGCCAGTTCCCGAACCCAAGGGCGCATACCGTTGCGTGCGAGGATTTCTGCGCGGAAGCGAATCAGACTCAGTGCGCCGATCATGACACCAAAGCCTAAGATGTTGATGACCAATGGCACCAGCATATCAGGTGGCATAGCGGTTTTGCCGGTCATCTTGATCGAACCTTGATGCAAAGAATTCCACCAATCCACGGAATACTTAATTATAGGAATATTAATTACACCTACGATGGCTAAAATGCCAGCAGCACGTGCGGCTAATACTTTATCTTCGAACGAAGCGTAGAGCGAGATCACACCTAGATACAGGAACAGCAGCACTAGCTCTGAAGTCAGACGTGCATCCCATACCCACCAGGTGCCCCACATCGGCTTGCCCCAAGTTGAACCAGTGATCAGCGCAATAAACGTGATGACCGCACCAACTGGTGCAATGGATGCCGCCATCCAGTCAGCCAGTTTGATTTGCCAAACTAGGCCAACAAACGCCGCAATTGCCATACCGATATAGGCACTCATAGACATTGAGGCGGCAGGCACATGCACAAAGATAATGCGGTAACTGTCACCCTGTTGATAGTCAGTAGGTGAAAAGACCATGCCCCAGATAGTGCCTGTCAGTAGCATCAGGGTCGCAAGAATCGATAACCAGGGAATAAATTTCCCGGCCAATTGGTATGCCCTCTGGGGCTCAGCGTAAGGATGTAACCATTTCCACATATCAGTTTGTACTCACACGTAATGAGGCGCCGATGGCAAATGGCGCCAGAACCAGGGAACCGACCAGCAATGCGGCAATAATTGCCAGCTGACCGTCATAGGGTTGTTTAGTTGCGGCAAACTCGATTGCGCCTGTCGCGAAAATCAGTACTGGGATGTATAACGGTAAAATTAACAAACTTAACAAAACCCCGCCTTTACGCAGTCCCACCGTCAGCGCTACACCAATCGCACCAAGTAAACTCAGCACGGGGGTTCCCAGAAGTAACGTCTCGATAAGTGCGGGGTAGGCACTCGCATCCATATGTAATAGCACTGCCAGCAGTGGGGCCACAATAATCAATGGCACACCAGTCAGCAACCAGTGGGCCAATACTTTAGACAGCACCAATAGCTGCAGTGGCTGCGGGCTTAACAACATCTGCTCAAGACTACCATCTGCGAAATCAGCCTTGAACAGTCGTTCCAGTGACAACATAGATGCCAATAACGCAGCAACCCAGATAATTCCTGGGGCTACCCGACTGAGAATTTTGGCTTCAGAGCCGATACCTAATGGAAACAGGGTAACGACGATGATGAAAAACAACAGCGGATTGAAAATGTCGCCACGATGACGCACGGCAATCTTCAGATCGCGTTGGAGCAGGGTAAAAAATGCTTGGGTATAACTGATTCCTCTGTTCATTTCATTCCCTATACAAAGCGATAATCCAAACGAATTTTACGTAATCTGTCGTCGGAGATAATGCCCATATCCTGGTGTGTTGTGAGGATCACGCTGCCACCATTATTGGCGTGAGCGATAAATAACTCCTCAAGTTCGGCAACCCCTTTCTTGTCAATAGCGGTGAAAGGTTCGTCCAGAATCCAGATTTTGCAGGCAGTGTGCCATAGACGAGCAAGCGCAGTGCGGCGATGTTGTCCGGCGGACAGGTGACCTGCCAAGGCATCTTCGAACCCGGTGAGGTTAACCTTTGCCAGTATTGCTCTTGAATCGACCTGAGCGTAGCCATTGATCCTTAAGTTGAAGTTAAGGTTTTCTTCGGCGGTCAGCTCGCTTTTGACACCGGCAAGATGTCCCAAATACAGGAGATCTTCGTTAAATTCGTCACGACAACGGACAATCGGTTCTCCCTGAAACAGCACATCACCGCCATAAGGACGGGACAGGCCGGCAAGGATCCGTAACAGGCTGGTTTTTCCTGCGCCGTTGGGGCCTTCAATCTGAACAATATCGCCACTGTTGATCTCAAAGCTGAGGTCATCAAACAGAATCCGTTCTTCACGGATGCAAGTGAGGTGGCTTGCCGACAGTAATGCTGGGTTGGTTTGTGCTGTCACTTAGCCCTCGATAAACATGCACTTCTAGAACTGCAAAGATCCTAACATAAAGCTACAAATGGGTTTACAACTGCTTTTGACTAAGTGTCAGCAATTTGATGCGCTTCCAATAAAAAGGATCTTTTGGGAACTTTTTCATAAGTGGATAATATATTAGTGATTTACAAAACTTTATCTGTTAAGCAATTTTAAGATGAGAGTTAGGTCACAAAAAGATGTGTTTAAGCACACTTTGATGTAGGCTGATGCGGTGTTGAATAACAAGTCTATCGTATTACTAAGGTAGCTATTTTCTCATAAGTCATTGCTTTAGGAACGAAGTGTATGAAAAAGATATATACCCTTGCCGCGATTGCCACGCTGGCGTTTGCAGCGAATGCCTCTGCTCAAGACGAAGGTGAAGCGGTTTACAACAAGTCTTGCATGTTTTGTCATGCCAGTGGCGTCGGTGGTGCACCTCGTGCGCATCAGGATGCGGCCTGGAAATCGTTGATGGATAAGGGCATGGATGCGCTGTTGAAGAGTGTTAAGGACGGTAAGGGCAACATGCCAGCAGGCGGGATGTGCAGCAGTTGTTCTGATGACGAATTCAAAAAAGCCATTGCATTTATGGCGCAGAAAAAGTAACTAAATTCGAGTCCGAGTAATAAAAAACCGGCAATGAATGCCGGTTTTTTTATTGTCAGCCCAAAACCACCTACTTCAGTAGGTGGTTATCATTCATGAAAGGGCTTTGCCCGTATATCTACTCATGCTAAATGCTTCCTCGATT
>NZ_JARFTS010000039.1:0-9695 GCF_029167175.1 Shewanella sp. A32 | reverse complement strand
TGCGCTTACGGCTTGAGTTAGTTGATGTCGCCATAAAGAAGTCCTCTTTATGTCAACGTATTTCAGGACGGGACATACACCTAAACAAAAGGCACTCAAGTGAGTGCCTTTTGTTGTCCTTGACCGAAGTTAGTAGGCTGCCGTATGCACTGAACGAACGGCACGTCCTGAAGGGTCAATAACCCCCTGCAAACTCGCATCCCAAGCCAGTGCTTCTGGGGTGGAGCAGGCCACAGATTTTCCGCCCGGTACGGTTTTCGCGGCAGATTCCAATGGAAACAGCTCTTCAAAGAAGCAACGATAGAAATAGGCTTCTTTAGTTTCTGGCGTGTTATATGGGAAACGGAAATGAGCATTGGCCAAATCTTTATCATCTACCTGAGCTGCCGCATGTGCTTTGAGCCCATCAATCCAGGAATAGCCAACGCCATCACTGAACTGCTCCTTCTGACGCCATGCCACTTCTGCCGGCAGCATATCTTCAAAGGCTTCACGCAGAATATGCTTTTCAATCCGACCATTTTTCGACATTTTGGCTTCTGGGTTTAAACGCATTGCTACGTCCATAAACTCTTTGTCGAGGAATGGTACTCGAGCTTCCAGTCCCCAAGAGGCCATCGCCTTGTTGGCGCGCAAGCAATCATAGAGATGCAGTTTATCCAGTTTACGGATCAGCTCTTCATGGAAAGCCTGGGCATTAGGGGCTTTATGGAAATACAAATAACCACCAAACAACTCGTCTGAACCTTCGCCGGACAACACCATTTTGATGCCCATAGCTTTAATTTTGCGAGCCATCAGATACATAGGTGTAGCTGCGCGGATGGTAGTCACGTCGTAAGTTTCCAGGTGGTAGATGACATCTTTGATGGCATCCAGCCCTTCCTGGAAGGTGAAGTTAATTTCATGATGAATGGTACCAATGGCATCGGCGACTTTTTTGGCTGCAATCAAGTCTGGCGCACCCTTCAACCCAACGGCAAATGAGTGCAACTGTGGCCACCAGGCACCTGATTGGTCGTTATCTTCGATGCGATGTTTGGCATATGTCTGCGTGATAGCAGAAACCACGGAAGAATCGAGGCCGCCTGACAACAACACACCATAAGGCACATCGGACATTAATTGACGTTTAACGGCAGCTTCCAGTGCTGCTTTTAATTCTTCTTTGCTGGCGGGGTTATCTTTAACCGCATCGTAATCACGCCAGTCACGCTGGTAATATTTAACTGGTTCACTACCACTTACTTGATATTGACCTGGTGCAAATACTTCTACCGTTTTACAAACTGGCATCAGCGCTTTCATTTCTGAAGCAAGATAAAAGTTACCTGCTGCATCACGACCAGTATACAGTGGGATAATCCCGATATGATCGCGGCCAATCAGATACCGTTTCTGCTTTTGGTCATACAGAACAAATGCAAAAATACCGTTCAGCATGTCGAGAAATTCGCACCCATACTCTTGGTACAGCGCCAGAATTACCTCACAGTCGGAGTTAGTTTGGTAGGTATACTTATCCCCCAGTTGCGCTTTAAGTTCTTTATGGTTGTATATCTCGCCGTTTACTGCCAGTACTAATGATCCATCTTGGCTGTACAGTGGCTGTGCACCATGCTCAATATCAACAATTGCCAATCGCTCATGCACCAGAATCGCTTCATCAGAACAGAAAATACCTGACCAGTCAGGCCCTCTATGGCGCATCAGTTTGGACATTTCCAATGCAATTGGACGCATGGATGCGGCATCTGATTGGATATCAAGAATGGCAAAAATAGAACACATATAACACTACTCCAGAACACGCCTTAGTTTACTGTCATTTACTTTGCCATTAATGGTGACAAAAGCCAAGGGCTTAATTTAATAAATTTATGAAAAAATAGCGGATGAACAAGGTAAAAGCGTAACAAAAGCGTAATTAATATGTGGAATGTTCAGCTAATTGGCGATTTTTATGATTAACTATCTAAAATTGCATTCGCTATTAAGCGCGGATTACTGAATCTACACAGAAATGAGCAAAATTTAAGATTGGAATTTTTAATATAAAAGATTGAAAAATAATCAATAAATGTGTTTTTTTAACGATGGGCCGCGCCCGTAGACGCGGTCCATTAGATAGGGTCAAAGTTTGATGTGGGCGGCCGGGCGAAGTGAATAGAATTCAGTGCCTTCGTAATATCCAGGGCGTGCATTACTGTTACCGAGCATGGTGGCGGCTTGGTAGTAAACGGCTAAATCTTCTAGTGCGCCGGAGAGATCCCAGTCAGCCTGATATTCATCACAGACGTTGTGATAACAGCCTTTCATCCGTTTCTGCATCTGTTCTTTATATTTTGCAGTCGCTTCATCAATAGGTTCCTGACCGCTGCTACCAAACACTGCTGGTACACCATACTTGGCAAAACTGAAATGATCAGAGCGGAAATAACCGCCAGATTCAGGATGCTGTTCAGCGTTTACCTGCCGTTGTTGCAGCGTGGCAGCAGCGGTTAAGTACAGTTCAAGTTCAGATTTTCCTTTGCCAACGATGGTGAAGTCCTTAGTGCGGCCATAAACGTTTGTACTGTCGAGATTGAATACCCCGATAGTATTTTTTAGCGGATACAACGGATGGTCGGCATAATAGCGAGAACCCAATAAACCTTGTTCTTCACCAGTGGTGACTACAAAAGTGACTGAACGTTTTATGCCATGACCAGCCTTCGCTGCCGCCACAAACTGACGGGCGATGGCTAACATGCCTGATACCCCGGATGCGTTGTCCATGGCGCCGTTAAATATTTTGTCTCCTGCCAATGAGTCATCTTTTCCCAAATGATCCCAATGGCCGGTAAACAAAATATGTTCATCGGCTTTTGCGGTGCCTGGCAGATTGGCAATGACATTGTAACTCTCACCATATTCTGCATTGTTGGCAAATTTTATCGTGGCGGTTTGCTCTAACGGTAATTGCATTGGACCGTGCGCCGCACGATCTAGTGCGGCCTGTAATTCTAATCCGGATGCGGCAAACACCGCTTTCGCTGCATCTAAAGTCATCCAACCCTCGACTGCAACTCTAGGTTGCGGATTAGCTTCTGCCAAATCCTGCTGTGGTCCGGTCCAACTGTGTTGCACAACTGCCCAAGGATAAGACGCCGGTTCAGTTTGATGGATGATAATAGCGCCTAAGGCTCCCTGACGACTGGCTTCCTCATACTTGTATGTCCAACGGCCGTAGTAGGTCATGGCCTTGCCATTAAATTTTCCAGAAGTCGGATCGGCAAAGCCGGGATCATTTACCAGGATCACGGCAATTTTGCCTTGCATGTTCAGTCCCTGGTAGTCGTTCCAGCCATATTCCGGAGCGTTAATGCCATAGCCCACAAATACTAATGGCGCATTTTCAATATCGATCTGTTTGACATCATGATGACTACTAAATACAACGTCTTGGCGATATTTAAGCGGTAATCCGGCTAATGTAATCTGCTGTTGCTCGCTGGCGGTATAGCTCACCATTGGCACTTTTTGTAGATAACTCCCCGCAGGACCCGGTTGCAATCCCATGGATTTAAAGGCGCTAACCAGATAATCCAGCGTCATTTTCTCACCGTGAGTGGTGGGCGCTCGGCCTTCGAATGCATCAGAAGAGAGCGTTTCTATATCCTGACGGAAAAGTTGTTCATCAAAATGGAATCCGACAGCCGCATCGCCATTTTCATGAGTACAGCCAGCCAGAAGGGCTAACGTACAGAATGGAACCAATAAGCGCATAATTGAGCCTGTTGAATAGGTATAAGTTGGGCGCTGTTAACGCCTCAGGGTAGGGCAATAATGGCTGAAAGTGAGCTGGTTAAACAACTGCAGTTTGTAACCCTAATGTTACATAATGTGTCAGTAGACTTGGGATCTGCATCAGAGGATATCGATGTCTTGTGCGCACTCAAATATGTGGTTAGGACGGAATGGTTGCAGCTCGATATCTTCACGGCGTGTTACACCAGTTAAGACTAAAATGGTTTCCAGACCAGACTGAAAGCCTGCCAGAATATCAGTGCGCATATTGTCACCAATAATAACCGTATTTTCTGAGTGTGCGCCCATATGATTCAGAGCTGAACGAATGATCAGCGGACTGGGTTTACCGACATAAAATGGCTGTCGGCCACAAATAACTTCAATCGGGGCGCAAAGGGCTCCACAGCCAGGACTGTAACTGGGGCCGTGGGTGTCTGGGTTGGTGGCGATAAAACGTGCTCCTTTGGCGATAAAAGCGGCGGCTTTACGGATCATATCCCAATGATAGGTGCGGGTTTCACCAACAATAACAAAGTCCGGATTAATGTCGGTGATGGTAAATCCGGCATTATAGAGTTCATGGATCAATGCGCCTTCACCAATCACATAGGCTTTGGCATTGTTATTACCATTCTGGTGTTTGAGAAAGTGCGCTGTCGCCATTGCTGAAGTGTAAAAACAGGCTTCCGGGATCTCCGGCATGCCTGCTGCCGCCAGCCGATTTTGCAGATCTTTACCTGTTTGTGCCGGGTTGTTGGTCAGCACGACTAACGGGTTACCTTGTTCTAGGATCCGGGCGATGAATTTATCACTACCGGGTACCAGTTTGTTATCGTGCATCAGCACGCCATCGATATCGCAGATAATATTTTTCATTGCCTTCCCGTGCAGTGCATTACAACTTGTTTAGCTAACCTAGCAAGTTATAGAACAACAAGGAACCCGAAGGTTCCTTGTTGTTGTCAATCGTTGGCATATCCACCAGTGCCTAGCGGTTCTCCGTCCAAGTATGCTTGGTTATTCACCATCTTGAGTCGATTGTCAGCAAACCACTTGACTACCAAGGGGTAGATAGCGTGTTCCTGCTCATGAACGCGTTCGGCCAGCAGTTCGGCGCTATCATCCTCAAAAACGGGCACTTTTGCCTGAAGGATTACCGGACCAGCATCAAGTTGTGGGATCACAAAGTGGACACTTGCCCCATGTTCTTGCTCACCCGCATCAATGGCGCGTTGATGGGTGTTGAGCCCGGTAAATTTGGGTAATAGGGACGGATGCACGTTAATCATCCGTCCTTGATATGCTGTTACCAAATCGTCACTGAGGATCCGCATAAAGCCAGCCAATACCAGCAGATCTGGCTGGTAACTGTCGATAGCAGCGCGCAAACGATCATCATAAGCCGCGCGATTTTCGCCAGGCGTTGCGATAACACAGGTACAGTTGATGTCCGCTTCACGAGCCCGAACTAAACCATAAGCATCGGTTTTGTTACTGATCACGCCGACCACCTCAAAAGAGGCTTTAGGTTGTGCGTGATCAATAATCGCCTGCAAGTTGCTACCGTTACCAGAAATCAACACCAGGACGCGACAAACAGACATTAAATGATCTCCACCTGCTCGGTAGCATCACCTAATGCGGCAATCTCACCAATATGCCAGGCATTTTCACCATTGGCCTTGAGCAGGGCTATTGCCGATTCAAGCTGGTCGGCAGGCAGCGCAATTACCATCCCGACACCACAGTTAAAGGTACGGTACATTTCGTGAATGTCGATGTTGCCATGGTCCTGTAACCAGTGGAACACGGTTGGCCACTGCCAGGAATCGCCTTTAATCACCGCTTTACAGTTTTCAGGCAATACCCGTGGGATATTTTCCCAGAAGCCACCACCGGTGATATGCGCCATTGCATGAACAGCATGCTGTTCCACCAACTTGAGACAGGATTTGACGTAAATTTTGGTAGGTTCCAGCAAATGGTCGATGAGTGGTTTACCTTCCAGCAGCTCATTGGGCTCGGCTTGGCTGACTTCCAGCACCTTACGAATTAACGAATAGCCATTAGAGTGAGGGCCACTGGAGCCTAAAGCAATCAGCGCATCGCCGGGTTGTACTTGACTGCCATCGATAATGGCTTCTTTCTCAACCACACCCACACAGAAACCCGCTAAATCGTAATCAGCACCTTCGTACATGCCAGGCATTTCGGCAGTTTCACCACCGATCAAGGCGCAACCAGACTGATAACAACCTTCACCAATGCCGGTTACTACCGCAGTAGCTGCTTCAACATCGAGTTTACCAGTTGCATAATAGTCGAGGAAAAAGAGTGGCTCAGCCCCTTGTACAATCAGGTCGTTGACACACATTGCCACTAAATCGATACCAACGCTGTCATGCTTTTTGTAGTCAATTGCAAGACGTAGTTTGGTACCAACGCCGTCGGTACCGGATACCAGTACTGGGTGTTTGTACTTGGTTGGTAATTCACACAAGGCGCCAAAACCACCCAGATTTCCCAGAACTTCTGGGCGACGGGTACGTTTAACGACAGATTTGATATTGTTGACCAGAGCGTTGCCTGCGTCGATATCAACGCCCGCATCTTTATAACTCAGTGGGGTAGGATTACTCACTTGATCCTCTCGGGTACGTGGTTATGGGTTTTAATGCCGCAGTATTCTAACAGTTTGCCTTGGGGGTCGAAAGCCAAAGATGCTGAAGGAGCGTGCTGATATGCTTCACGAATCGACGTAAAACTGAAACTTTATGTTTTCCCTTGCAGGTAAATCTACTAAAATTTCGAGGATTTGCCTGGCTCGAGCAGGCCCAGCTAAACCTGCCCCCGACTGGCTTACCCGCCCGCAAAAACTCAGGAGAAACATAATGAAAGTTGTCGAGGTTAAACACCCTCTGGTCCGTCACAAAATTGGTTTGATGCGCGAAGGTGATATCAGCACCAAACGTTTTCGTGAATTGGCCGCCGAGGTGGGCAGTTTATTAACCTACGAAGCAACAGCCGATTTTGAAACTGAAACCGTCACTATTCAGGGTTGGAATGGTCCGGTGGAAGTAGAACAGATCAAAGGCAAAAAAGTTACTGTAGTGCCAATTTTGCGCGCTGGTCTCGGAATGATGGATGGGGTACTGGAAAACATTCCTAGCGCCCGCATTTCCGTTGTCGGCATGTATCGTGACGAAGAAACACTGCAACCTGTTCCTTATTTTGAAAAGCTTGCCAGCGATTTGAATGAACGTCTGGCGCTGGTGGTTGACCCGATGCTCGCAACTGGTGGTTCTATGATTGCCACGATTGATCTGCTGAAGCAACGGGGATGTACATCCATCAAAGCGTTGGTGTTAGTGGCTGCCCCGGAAGGTTTGAAAGCATTGGCAGAAGCGCATCCAGATATCGAACTTTACTGTGCTGCTATCGACCGTTGTCTTAATGAAAATGGTTATATTCTGCCGGGTCTTGGTGATGCCGGTGATAAGATTTTTGGTACCAAGTAAGTTAAATTTCAGTAGCAAAAGCCCGCATTATCGCGGGCTTTTTTATGATTTGTTACAGCACCATGGCGGCAATCCAACCGAATATCAACAGCGGAATGTTGTAGTGAATAAATGTTGGGATCACGCTATCGCGAATATGATCGTGCTGCCCGTCGGCATTTAAACCTGAGGTAGGGCCGAGGGTGGAGTCAGATGCTGGAGAGCCCGCATCACCCAACGCCGCGGCAGTGCCGACTAAGGAGATTACCGCCGGTGGCGAAAAACCAAAATGCAACGCCAGCGGCACGTAGATAGTGGCGATAATGGGAATGGTGGAGAACGAGGAACCTATGCCCATGGTGATCAGCAATCCCACTACTAACATCAAAAATGCCGCCAGTGACTTATTGTTCCCGATCAGATCCCCAATGGTGTTCACTAAAGTGGCAACCTCGCCGGTTTGATTGACCACCGCCGCAAAGCCTGAGGCTGCAATCATGATAAAGCCGATAGTTGCCATCATGCGCACACCGCGATTGAAGATATCTTCATTGTCGCTGCGCTTCATCACCCCGGTGACACTTAAAATCACAAACCCCGCTAACGCGCCGAAGATCATTGATTCAGTAGCGAGTTGGACGAGCAGGGTTGTGAGCACCGCCAAAACAGCAAAGCCAATATTGCGCTTGCGTGGAGTCTCAGCCTGTAACCCTGCTGTTGGCTGCTGCAACTGGTAATCGCGGGGCTTACGGTAAGAGATAAATACCGCAATCAGCAAACCCAATACCATTCCGGCCCCAGGGATCAACATCGCGCCAGGGATATCTCCTGCTTTAACTGACAGACCATTGTGGTTGAGATTCGCCAGCAGAATGTCATTCAGGAATATGCCGCCAAAGCCAATAGGTAACACCATGTAGGTAGTCACTAAACCAAAGGTGAGAACACATGCGACCAGACGCCGGTCTAACCGCAACCGGGTCATCAATTGCAATAGCGGCGGGATCAAAATAGGAATGAACGCGATATGGATAGGCAACAGGTTCTGAGAACTAATCGACATTGCCAGCAGTGCTAATAACAGCGTGGCTTTAACCATGCGTTCATTACGACTGCTCTGTTCTTGCCCCAATAGCTTGATGACCGAGCTTGAGATCAACGACGTTAGCCCCGAGTGCGATAGCGCAACAGCAAATGCCCCGAGTAAGGCGTAACTCAGCGCTATCTGTGCGCCACCACCCAGACCGGTATTGAAGGCGGCAATGGTTTCATTCAGTCCCAAACCACCTAACAGCCCGGCCGCCAATGCACTAATCGTCAGCGCAATCACCACGTTAACCCGCATGATACTTAAAGCAAGCATCAGACAGACAGCAATAACAACAGCATTCATAGAAAGGATTATTATTTTTGTGAAAAAGCCATTGTCTGGAACTGCAGCGTTGCTGTAAAGCATCCGGTAACAAATTGGTTAAATTTGTCGTAGATTTTCTATTAATTCTGCGAAAAATTGGCTATTTGGATGATATTTGATCAAATCAAAGCGCTAGCCCTTGAAAAAGGTGATATCGATCATAAATAGGTTGTGAGTTAACCGGCAGGTTTTATAATGCTTGTTAGTTAAACCAGATTTGCAAGTCACTACTCAATCCATAGATGGAGGAAATATAATGGGCGTATTAGTAAGCCGTCCGGCCCCTGATTTTACTGCCGCTGCAGTACTGGGAACCGGTGAAATTGTTGACAGCTTCAACCTGACCGCCGCAATCAAAGGAAAACCCGCAGTAGTGTTTTTCTACCCCATGGACTTCACTTTTGTATGTCCATCTGAATTGATCGCCTTCGATCACCGTCTGGACGAGTTCAAGAAACGTGGCGTTGAAGTTATTGGTGTTTCCATCGACTCTCAGTTTACCCACAACGCCTGGCGTAACACCCCTGTAAATCAGGGCGGTATCGGCCCAGTGAAATACACCTTGGTTGCTGACGTTCGTCATGAGATCTGTAAAGCTTATGATGTTGAACATCCAGAAGCGGGTGTCGCTTTCCGTGGTTCATTCCTGATCGATAAGGAAGGCATCGTACGTCATCAGGTAGTGAATGATTTACCGTTGGGACGTAACGTCGATGAAATGCTGCGTATGATTGATGCGCTGCAGTTCCACGAAGAATATGGTGAAGTTTGCCCTGCCGGTTGGCAGAAAGGCGAAAAAGGTATGAAAGACAACCCAGAAGGCGTTGCTGAATACCTGTCCGAAAATGCCGATAAGCTGTAATGGTGTAATTGTTATTAATAAAAAAGCTGCCCAAGGGCAGCTTTTTTATGCTTAAATGTCCCGTCCTGAAATACGTTGACATAAAGAGGACTTCTTTATGGCGACATCAACTAACTCAAGCCGTAAGCGC
>NZ_JARFTS010000038.1:0-11005 GCF_029167175.1 Shewanella sp. A32 | reverse complement strand
CGCCGATGGTAGTGTGGGGTCTCCCCATGTGAGAGTAGGTCATCGCCAGACGCCTAATACAACAGAAAGGCCACCCTTAGCGGTGGCCTTTTTGCTTTCTGCCATAATATTTCTTAGTACTACTCCTTACAGCATCCATGCACTTTGGTGTCCTTTTATCTGCAATAATGATATTGCGTTCTTAATAAATTCTAATTTCTGTGACTAAATAGTTTATTAATGTATGTTAAATGTTGATTAACCGTGTGAGATATATATATTTGTGGCGCAGTTGTTGATGAATGTTGAATCTTAAAAAGATATCTATAAAGCATAAAAAGCAGTAATTAATAAAGGATGCCACGATGAAGTTACACCTGTACCCCACAAGAGTAATTCCATTTGGTTTGTCAGCGTTGAGTTTAGTGGTTGGGAGTGTGTTATTTCCTGCCATTGGATATGCGGAAACAAAGCAAGATAACGTCGATCAAACCGAAATCAATAAAGCAAAATCCACTGATGCAGAAATGCTTGAGCGTATTGAAGTCACGGCTACAAGACGCACTACGACGGTTCAGGAAACGCCATTAGCGATTTCTGCGCTGTCCGGCAACATGCTCAAACGCAACGGGATCACCTCGGTTGAAGAGTTCACTAAGATGGTTCCGGGGATGAACATTCAGGATAGTGGTCCAGGTTCTAAGCGTATTAGTTTACGTGGCGTCACTGCACCAGGAGAAGGCACCGTTGGTGTTTACTACGATGAAATCCCAATTAGCGGAACCGTTGGTGTAAGTAGTGACGCTGGCGGCAGAACGCCAACTGCTGCACTGTTTGATGTAAACCGGGTTGAAGTTGTGCGTGGCCCACAAGGTACCCTTTATGGTGCTAGCTCTATGGGCGGTGCTATCCGAACTATTTTCAATAAACCCGTCGATGGATATGAAGGCGCTTTTGAAACTAGTTATGGCGATATCGCCCATGGCGGTGTGCAGAAGTCCGTAGACGGCATGGTAAACGTTCCTTTGGTCGAGGGTTTGCTGGCCGCGCGTTTGGTCGGCTTTCGTAAAACCAGTGATGGTTACATCGATAACGTCTTTCTTGGTATCAAGAATGTTAACAGCTCTACCAAAGAAGGCGGCAGAGCAATGGTGCGTTTTACTCCCACCGAAGACATTACTTTCGATGGCATGTATTTATTGGATAAGACTGAAGCCGGCAGTAACACCTGGAATCCAGCCATTGGTGAGTATCAGACGGTTTCTCAAATTAACCAGCCCTTTGAGGACACCACCAAGCTCTACAGTGGCACCTTGAACTGGGATTTGGATTTCGCCAAATTAACTGCCGCTGTAGGTAATTTTAAACGTTCTACTGAATACAACATGGATGACAGTTACTACATTGACACTTATCTCAATGAGGATAAATGTCAGTCGCGCTGGAATGATGGTATAGCCTGTAGCAGTGATGAGCTGAGTGCATACTATGATTATGTCAACAGCCTCACTCCCGCCGTGCTGCAGCATAAAGGTTACATGACTAACAAAACCTATGAAATGCGCCTGACCTCCAATGGTGAAGCCGTATTTGATTGGACTGTCGGCGCTTTCTATCAGCAACGTGACGACTATGTACAGTCGCAAGACGGTGCGGCTGATGAGGCGACAGGGCGGTTAATTGAACCGATTGAACTGTTCTATCGGCGTTACATTCTCGATAATCTTGAACAGAAAGCGCTGTTTGGCGAGACCACCTACCATGCTACGGATAAGTTAGATGTTACCGTGGGACTGCGTTGGTATGATTATCAGAAAACCGTAACCGGTGAAACGACCAATGCCTGGGAGCTGATCAACGCGTTTGAAAAGCCAAAAACCTCAGTTGATTTCAGTGAAAGCGGTAACCTCTTTAAAGGCAATGTTTCCTACAGCATGACCGACGATATGATGTTTTACGGTTCTGCTGCCCAAGGTTTCCGTCCCGGTGGTGCCAATAACGTGATTGGTCTGGCAGAGATGCTGACCGGTTATGAGTCAGATTCGTTGTGGAATTATGAAGTCGGCATGAAGAGTTCCTGGTTGGATCGTGATCTGCAGTTCAATGCGGCGACCTATCTGATCGATTGGAGCAACATGCAGGTGCGTGGGCGTACCACGGATGGCGCATTTTCTTTCCTGTCTAACGCTGGTTCAGCGCAGATGATTGGTTTGGAAATGGAGTCAGGGTGGCGTATTACTGATGATCTGTTCGTTTCCGGTAATGTTAACTTCATTAATGCGGAGTTAACTGAAGATCAGGTAAGTGATGTGGTGTTGGCTGCGGGTAAAAAGGGCGATCGTATCCCGTACATTCCGAAAGTCACCGCAATGCTGTCACTCAGTTACAGCTTGCCACAGATCCTGTCAGGTTTCGACAGTTCAATCCGCGCAGATGTTAACTATGTCGGCTCTTCTTATACTGAGTTGCGCCCGGATGATACCTATTATCTGAAGATGGATGCGTACACCTTGGCGAACTTACGTTTCAACCTGGATTCGGCGACGACAGGTTGGGGGTTCTCTTTCTATATCAATAATCTGTTTGATAAGAATGCTATCGTCTATGATGCAGGTAGCTATGATTATCCCCACGAGGATGCTACCAGTGCAATGCCTCGGACTATCGGTGTGACAGTTCGTAAAGACTTCTTTTAAGCATCCCGATCGTATGCCGCTGCAGCTGTAGCGGCATTTTCGTAGCACATTATGGAGTTTCCAATGTTGTTAACACAAAAAATTGGGAAATTTGCAGCGCAGTATTTCATCAATAACCCCCGTGTTGTTAAGGCGGGGTTGTTTAGCTTGGTTTTTGCCGCTGTCAGCTGCCAACTGTCAGCAGCCGAGATCCCCTCACCGAAAGATATTCTCGGTCACAATCCCGGTGATGATTATTATCTGGCCAACTATGAAGATTCATTGCGTTATTTTCATGCGCTGGCAGCCAAATCTGACAAGATCAAAATGTTCGAAGCCGGGAAAAGCTCGCAGGGGAGAACACTGGAATTTGCGGTGATCTCCAGTCCGGAAAACCTTGCCAAATGGGAAGAATACAAAGCGATTTCTCGTAAGTTGGCGGATTCCCGCAGATTGACCGATGCAGAGGCCCATAAGCTCGCTAAAAACTCCAAGATTATCGTGCATATCGACGGCGGGATGCATTCATCGGAAGTAGCCGCTCATCAGTTACCCATCCGTCTGGCATACACCTTACTTTCATCGACTGATCCCAAGATTACTGAGCTGTTAAATAAAGTGATATTGGTGCTGTGGCCAACCTTAAATCCGGATGGTCAGGATATGATTGTCGACTGGTATCGCCACAATGTGGGTACGCCGAACGAAACCAGCCCAATGCCTTGGTTATACCAGGAGTATGTAGGTCATGATAATAACCGTGACGGCTATATGCTCAACATGAAAGAGACGCAAGTGGTGACTGCCGCGGTGCAGGAAAACGCACCAGCGATTTTTTACGCGCAGCATCAAAAGGCACCATTCCCAGCTCGCATTTGGGTACCGCCTTTCTCCGACCCGATCTCGCAAAATATCGATCCGATGATGCGCAACTGGACCAGTCTTATTGGAATGCACATGATCGGTGAGTTTGAGTCAGAGCAACTCCCCGGGGCGATCGCTCAGGCGCGGTTTGATAACTGGTATCCTGGCTTTTTGGATTACACTCATGTGTTCCGCCATACCATTGCTTATTTTACCGAAACTGCGTTACACGAATATGCTACGCCCTGGACTTATGATCCGGCTAAATTCCCGGAGAATCGGAAAGACTTAAAGCCGCAAATCATGTACCCGTCGCCCTGGAACGGGGGTAAATGGACACTTGGTGATGCGGTGCATTATATGGAAGTGGCTTCACTCTCCACCCTGGACACTGCTGCACGTTATTCCGAACAGATCCAGTATGACCGTTATCAGGCCGGCCGTGACACTATTGCGCGCTTCAACAGTGAAGGCCCCTACGCCTATGTGATCTCCGCCGCACAGCATGACCTGTCTGAAGCGGGGGCGTTGGTCAATATTCTGTTAAAGCAACAAATTGATGTTTACCAGCTGAAAAAGACGACGGAGTTCGCGGGCAAGCGTTACCCTGCCAACTCTTGGGTGATCCCGATGGCACAACCTTATGCCGGTTTGGTGCAAGAGTTGTTTGAGACGCAAAAGTATCCGGCAACATTCCTCGACAAAAATGGCCTGCCAGAGAATCTGCCATATGATACTACTGGCTGGACCTTGCCATTACAGATGGGGGTTGATGTTGCCGCTGTCACCGAACCCTTGAGTCAAACACAACAGTCAAGAATGCATGTCGTAACTGCTGTATCTCTGCCAGCGGACATTAGTGGCAAAGGTGATGTGTTTGTGTTGCCGCAAGCTGAAAACGCGGCTTACAAAGTCGTGAATCAGGCGTTGGCTGCTGGCGCGACCGTCGAGCAAGCTATCGTTGATAAGACCCCCAACTTTTTTATTAGCGGTGTCAACCAACAGCAGCTAACAAGTTGGCTGCAAGCCGCGAACATCTCGGCTAAAGCAATTAAAAAAATGCCAACTGCCAATAAACTCAACGCTGCTCGCGTTGGTTTGTATCGTCCATGGAAGCCTTCGATGGATGAAGGTTGGACACGCTGGTTAATGGAGCAGTATCACTTCCCGCTAGCATCGTTGTACAACGCGGATATTAAAGCCGGCCATTTAGCGGATAAGGTCGATGTCATTATATTGCCCGACATCAACCTGAGTTGGCTGATGGATGGTTTTAGTGCTGCTAAAGATGATGCTGACTCGGACAATAATGGTGGCGCTAAGGTTGACCCAGTTCCGCAGCAATATCTTGGTGGTATCGGTCCTGAGGGGGCACAAGCGCTGCGTGATTTTGTCGCCAACGGCGGAAGATTAGTCGCATTTAACAGCGCGTCATCTGCGGCCATCAAAGTGCTCGGTTTGCCGGTGAGCAATGTGCTGGAAGGTGTAGATTCCAATGTATTCTACTGCTCCGGGGCATTGCTGCAATTACAGCTTAACGCTGAAGCTGATAGTGATGTATTGGCTGGGTTACTTCAGTCGCCTGTCGCTACGTTCTCGCACGGTCCGGCATTCAAAACCTTGCCAGGATTTGATGGGCAGATCTTGGCGTCTTATCCAAAAGAAGGCAATCCATTGCTTAGTGGCGTGCTGTTACATCCGGAAGCGATTAATGGCAAGGCGGCGGCAATTAAAGTGAAATATGGTAAAGGTGAGGTGTATCTCTTTGGTTTCCAGCCTCAGTGGCGCGGTCAGTCACATGGTACCTATAAGTTTGTTTTTAATACGCTATATCGATAAGCCGTAACGCAATATTCAGGCATTGTGGATTCACATGGTTAAGGGTGAAAATCCACAATGCCTTTTATCCCTTCAGATCCCTTCAGCCAAGTTCGCGGTCAGCGGCAACTCTAAAAAACTATTCATCACATAAAATAGCTTTTCACTGCGAGGTAAGTATCGGTTCAGACAGTCACAGACAATGTCGCTGATTCAATCTTATTTGGTGCAGTCAGCGCACTTAATGGTGCAGTAATTTAGCGGGCATTTTGTGGTTCCGAACATCTAACGGTTTATTCAGTCGGCGCAACTTAGCTGAATCCCAGCAAATTAGGGATTAATGCCTGCTAACTTTTTGAATCGATGGCAAACGGGCCATTTCCCGCATGCTGGTATGAAGTTTGTAAGTGCTTTGTTAATAAAATCAATGAAAACACTGTGGCTGGCACGGACAAGCCGAATACCGGAGGTACGATGTTTGAACAAAAATGTATAGCGGGAATATTGACGGCCAGTATGTTGAGCCTGGCGTTATCGTTTGCCGTGCATGCAGAGGTGAGTCTGGCTCAGGCCAACGCCATCCAACGCGCGTTGCTGACATTAGACACTCATCTGGATACCCCGGCGAATTTGGTCAAGCCGGGCTTTGATATTATGCAACGTCACAGCTACGACGAGGATTTCACTCAAGTGGACGTTCCGCGAATGAATGAAGGATTATTGGACGGCGGCTTTTGGGCTATCTATTCTCCTCAAGGACCATTGACCCCCGACGGCTATGAAAAAAGCCGTGACACCGCGATTCTGCGAGCGCTCGCGATTCACACCATGGTGACTGCCCACCCAGATACTTTTGGGTTTGCGACCGAAGCTGCACAGGCGGCACCGATTAAAGCCGCGGGTAAGCACGTAGTGTTTATGAGCATAGAAAACGCCTATCCCCTGGGAACCGACCTGAGTTTATTGACCACATTT
Source organism: Shewanella sp. A32 (assembly GCF_029167175.1). Lineage (NCBI taxonomy): Bacteria > Pseudomonadati > Pseudomonadota > Gammaproteobacteria > Alteromonadales > Shewanellaceae > Shewanella > Shewanella sp. A32. Next base: position 4,694 of record NZ_JARFTS010000038.1, on the reverse strand, counting down.
TATAAGCTGGGAGTGCGGTTGGCCGGACCGGTACATTTCAAGAATAATCAGTTGGGTGACAGCTCTACCGATCCCGAGGGCCCTAAATGGGGAGGATTATCACCGCTGGGCGAGCAGTTTGTTGCAGAAGCCAATCGTCTCGGGATAGTCCTGGATGGATCACACGCAGGTGATGCAACCGTAAAAGATATGATCCGCCTGTCTAAAACGCCGATCATGCTGTCCCATTCCGGGAGTAAAGCGGTGTATGCGCACCCTCGTAATATTGATGATGATCTATTAAAGGCGTTAGCCGCGTCGGGCGGGGTGATCCAGATGAATGCCTATAGTGCTTATCTCAAGCAGCTCCCGGAAAATCCACAACGTAAAGAAGCTTTTAAAGAGCTAATGGCGATGATGGATAAAGCGGAAAATGGCGACATGAGTGCTAAGGAATTTGAGCAAATGCAGGCGAAGCGCCGCCAAATTGAGCATGATTTCCCGGCAGTTAAAGCCACCTTTGACGATTATATGGAGCATTTCCTGCACACTTTAAAAGTTGTCGGGCCATTACATGTCGGTATCGGTGCTGACTGGGATGGCGGCGGTGGTGTCGAAGGTATGATGGATGTCGCCAGTTTGCCAAAAATTACCCAGCGCTTATTGGAAGCTGGATATACCAAGGAAGATTTGGCCAATATCTGGGGCTTGAACGCATTGCGAGTGCTAAAGCAGGCCGAAGATTATGCCAAAAGCCTCAGTAACCACACGACAGTGCAATAAGGTGACGCAGAGATTGCGCGCAGAAGGTTAAATCCTGGCTAAGTGGTTGCTCTCCAAAATGGCTTGACGCTTTTCGCATTCAAAACGCCGTCTTACAGATATGAGACGGCTTTAGTTTAACGGCATTAATACCGGGTCGGGCTGTAATTATCGGGTACTATGAGTACAATAACCGCCATTCCAATAAGCGTTAGTACTCTTTAATGTCGCAACCAGCAATTTCCCTCAACTCTTTTAACACCTTTGCACTTGCGGCGAACTGCCAGCAGTTAATCATCGCTAAAACTCGCGCTGAATTAATTGCGGCGTGTCGTCAACATCAGCATGATGATGTGCCGCCATTAGTGTTGGGTGGTGGCAGCAATATACTGTTGTTGGAAGACTTTGAGGGAACTGTGATTAAAGTTGAGAATCACGGTATCGAATTGCAACAGACAGAAAGCAGCTATCTGTTGGCCGTCGAAGCGGGAGAAACCTGGCATGAATTGGTGTGCTATTGTTTGCGATATCAAATTCCTGGACTGGAGAATCTGGCGTTAATCCCAGGCACAGTCGGTGCTGCCCCCATTCAGAATATTGGCGCTTATGGCGTCGAATTTGCGGATGTGTGCGACTGGGTCGAATATTTTGATATGGCTAAGCAACAAGTCATTCGTCTGAGTGCCGCCCAATGTCAGTTTGGCTACCGCGATTCTGTCTTTAAGCAACAGTTGCTTGATAAAGCACTGATCCTTGGTGTCGGTTTACGTTTGCCAAAACATCCGCAGCCGAAATTGAGCTACGGCCCACTGCAACAATTGCCTGCGGATGCCTCGAGTCAGATGATTTTTGACTGTGTTTGTGCAACGCGTCGAGAAAAAATTCCCGATCCAACACGGTTAGGTAACGTCGGTAGCTGTTTTAAAAACCCTATTATTGCGGCTGATGAATATGCTCGGTTGTTAGGGGAGTTTCCAGAGATTGTAGGTTATCCATTAGCCACCGGGGAGACAAAAATCGCTGCCGCCTGGTTAATCGACAAAGCGGGGCTGAAGGGCGCTTGCTATGGCGATGTGATGGTTCATCCAGGGCAACCTTTGGTATTGGTGAACCGGGGTAATGCCAGTGGTCAGGATGTGGTTTTGGCCCTGCAATCGGTACGTTCGAAGGTTTATCAAATATTTGGGATCACGTTAGAACCTGAACCAAGAACTTATGCTGCAACAGGTGAAAAGAGGATCTGATTATGTCCGGACAATGGCAACGCAAGCGCGAAATTCTGACCCACTTAAATAATGGGGAGTTTATCTCAGGTGAAAGCCTGGCAGAGATTTTAGGTGTTTCACGCGCAGCCATTGGTAAACAGATTGCCGGACTGGCCGAATACGGCATTGATGTTTTTAGCGTGAAAGGTAAAGGATATAAGTTGTCTAACCCAGTATTTCTCATCAATGAATCCGAGCTGTTGGCTAACATCACCAATCGTTGTTTTTATTTTGATGAGATCGCCAGTACCAATGCGTTTTTGTTAGAACATTTAGATGAACTGCAAAGCGGCGACACTTGCATCGCAGAGTTTCAATCTGCCGGTCGAGGAAGGCGAGGTCGCAGGTGGGTTTCGCCTTACGGCAGTCATCTCTATTTCTCTATGTTTTGGCACTTGCCACAGGGAATGACACAGGCGATGGGGCTGAGTTTGGTGGTGGCGTGTTCTCTGGTGAGCGTCTTAACTCAACTAGGTGCCAAAGATGTGGGCGTGAAATGGCCAAATGACATCTTTTTCGAACATCGCAAGTTGGCAGGCGTGTTAATCGAAATGAGCGGTACTGCCGACAGTGGTTGTAACTTAGTTATTGGTATTGGCGTGAATATCGCCATGGCTCAACAACAGGGTGAATTAATTGACCAGCCCTGGAGCGATTTGCAGCAGATGTTGGTCAATCCCGATAAGACCATACTTGCCAAAACGCTGCAGCAGCAATTACACAAAGATCTTAAACTGTTCGAGCAAAAGGGATTAGCCGCCTTTACCGACCGTTGGCATGCCGCAGATATCTATTTAGGGAAACCGGTACGCTTGTTGCTGGGTAATGACAGTATTCACGGTCGTTACCTAGGGATAGATGAGCAGGGGGGGGTCATCCTGGAAACCGCCAGCGGTCAACAGCATTTTGTCGGCGGCGAAATCAGCTTACGCGGTGTTTAGTTATTTCCGTAACAATACTTGTTCCATCGCATGGTGCGCACCTTTCTTTAGAATAAGGTGTGCGCGCTCCCTGGTGGGCTGAATATTGGTCCGTAAATTTGGGCCGTTAATCGTATCCCACACATGTGAGGCCATTTTGGTTGCTTCATCATCCTGTAACTTGGCAAAATGATGAAAATAGGAATGAGGATCGGCGAACGCACTGCTACGGAATTGCAGGAAACGATCGACATACCATTCTTTTAGCCATTTCTCTTCGGCATCCACGTAAATTGAAAAATCGACGAAATCCGAGACAAACGGTCTTTTGATGCTGACGGGAGAATCCAATTCTGTCTGCAGTACATTCAGACCTTCCAGTATCAGAATGTTGGGCTGACGAACACTCACGGTTTCTGCCAATCGATCATAAGTGATGTGCGAATAAAGTGGTGCCTGTACTTCAGCTACGCCGGATTTTATTGCAGAGACGAAGTCTACCAGTAACTTCATATCATAACTTTCAGGAAACCCTTTGCGTTGTAACAGCCCCTTACGTTTCAACACATCCAGTGGATACAAAAAGCCATCGGTGGTGATTAAATCCACCCGCGGATGCTCGGGCCAATGACTGAGGAGTGCCTGTAAAATACGTGCCGTAGTACTTTTACCCACGGCCACACTGCCAGCGATGCTGATAATATAAGTACTATTAGCTTCCTGTTGTCCGAGAAACTGATTAAGTACCACACCACGCTGCTGTTTAGCTTTTACAATCAGATTTAATAAACGACTCAATGGCAGGTAGATATCGGTGACTTCAGATAGCGACACCTTTTCGTTGATACCGCGTAATTCGGCTAAATCGTTCTCTGTTAACGTCAGTGGAACGGCATTGCGCAATTGTGCCCATGAATCGCGGCTAAAAGGCATGTAAAGTGCCTGCTGAATGGTGGTTGACTGTGGCATCTGTTTTCCTCACTCAAGGACTGGCACAGTACACCAAGCAATATTGTTCAACAATAAAAATATTGTATAGCCGCGGCTTAGCGGTTGATTGCGGCTTTTACCTATGACCAAGTGAAAAAACGCTGAATTGCTGCAGCAAGCCTTAGAGCAAAAAAACGGCGTTTGAGTGATTTTTTCTGAATTTTACCAATTTTATGTTGCACTCGGAGCGACATTTACCTAATATCCGCTACCGAAATGAATGCCGGCATAGCTCAGTTGGTAGAGCAACTGACTTGTAATCAGTAGGTCCCGAGTTCGACTCTTGGTGCCGGCACCATTCATCGGAGGGGTTCCCGAGTGGCCAAAGGGATCAGACTGTAAATCTGACGGCTCCGCCTTCGAAGGTTCGAATCCTTCCCCCTCCACCATTTTTTTGAAGGTAATAGATAGCCTAGGTTAGGTGCGCGGGTATCGTATAATGGTAATACTCCAGCCTTCCAAGCTGATAACGCGGGTTCGATTCCCGCTACCCGCTCCAAAATCATGCTGATATGGCTCAGTCGGTAGAGCGCATCCTTGGTAAGGATGAGGTCCCCAGTTCGATTCTGGGTATCAGCACCAGCCTTCCTGGAAAGCAAATCTGTTGCCGTGTAAGATAAATGTTCGACGCTTGTTTGCGCCGAACTTTTTCATTATGTAATAGTTTCACCTCCAAACAATCGTAGATTGAGGCAATACCATGTCTAAAGCTAAATTTGAACGTAGTAAACCCCACGTAAACGTGGGTACCATTGGCCACGTTGACCATGGTAAAACC
>NZ_JARFTS010000037.1:0-12171 GCF_029167175.1 Shewanella sp. A32 | reverse complement strand
AATCAGGTGCACAATAGAAAAGGCCAGCTACGGGAGCTGGCCTAAAAACTGTCAACCTATATTAGGACGAGACAAAAGTAATGCCTACTTTTACCGCAAAAAATCTTGCCTACTTCGGAAAAACCATCCCTATAGCGTTTTGATAACCTAGTTGCAACAACTGCAAATATTGCTTTTGCAACTATTTCCCCTTGTTTTTATTTATGTTTTTTTTGACAACGCCCACAAAATAGTGTCTAAGATTAAGTGTAGGTCACTACATAACGAGAGTTTCCATCCAGAGATAAGCTTGGTGTTTCAGGGGGTTTAAGATGGGTATATTCGAGCATTATCAGCAGCGCTACGAGAAGAAACTCGAGGAAGAATTTACACTTCAAGAGTTTCTGGATCTTTGCAAAAAGGATCGTACAGCATACGCATCGGCCGCAGAACGATTGCTCATCGCAATCGGTGAACCGCAAGTGATCGATACGTCAAAAATTCCGGTGTTAAGTCGACTCTTTTCTAACCGAGTTATTTCCCAGTATCCAGCCTTTAAAGATTTCTATGGTATGGAAGAGTCTATAGAGCAGATTGTGTCCTATTTACGCCACTCTGCTCAAGGACTGGAAGAATCGAAACAGATCCTCTATTTACTCGGCCCGGTAGGTGGCGGTAAATCCTCATTAGCGGAAAAACTGAAAGCATTGATGCAACAAGTGCCGGTATATGTGTTGACGGCAAATGGCGAAAGAAGTCCTGTCAACGATCACCCATTTTGCCTGTTTGACCCTGAAGAGGATGGCAAATTGCTACAAGAGGAATATCAGATCCCATTGCGCTATCTGAAGACCATCATGTCACCTTGGGCAGTAAAACGTCTGCACGAGTTTGGTGGCGATATTTCTAAGTTTCGAGTAGTAAAAGTTTATCCTTCGGTACTCGATCAAGTTGCGATTGCCAAAACTGAGCCAGGTGATGAAAACAACCAGGATATCTCCTCTTTAGTGGGTAAAGTCGATATCCGCAAACTAGAACATTTTGCACAAAATGATGCGGATGCTTATGCCTATTCCGGAGCGCTATGCCGGGCCAATCAGGGGTTGATGGAATTCGTCGAAATGTTTAAAGCCCCCATCAAGGTACTACATCCATTGCTGACGGCAACGCAGGAAGGCAATTATAACGGTACCGAAGGGTTATCAGCCCTGCCCTTTAGCGGCATTATTCTGGCTCACTCAAACGAGTCTGAATGGAGTGCGTTTCGTAATAATAAGAACAATGAGGCATTTCTCGATCGTGTTTATATCGTCAAAGTACCTTATTGTCTGCGGGTTTCTGAAGAGATCCATATCTACGAAAAACTGATCACTAACTCTGAACTGGCACATGCCCCATGCGCACCTGGCACATTGGAGACGCTGGCACAATTCAGTGTGCTTTCTAGGATTAAATCTCCAGAGAATTCATCGATTTACTCTAAGATGAGGGTATATAACGGTGAGAGTCTCAAAGACACTGATCCTAAGGCAAAGTCCTATCAGGAATACCGGGACTATGCTGGCGTCGATGAAGGGATGGAAGGTTTGTCAACGCGTTTTGCCTTTAAGATCTTGTCCAAGGTGTTTAACTTTGACAGAACTGAAATCGCGGCTAACCCGGTACATCTGTTCTACGTGCTGGAAAAGCAGATTGAGCAAGAGCAATTCCCGACAGATACGGCCGATAAGTATCTGGAATTCCTCAAAGGTTATTTGATCCCGAAATATGTCGAATTCATTGGCAAAGAAATTCAGACGGCGTATTTGGAATCCTATTCTGAATACGGTCAAAACATCTTCGACCGTTATGTTATCTACGCCGATTTCTGGATCCAGGATCAGGAATACCGCGATCCCGAAACCGGACAGCTGTTTGACCGTGCATCACTGAATGCTGAGCTTGAGAAAATCGAGAAACCAGCAGGGATCAGTAATCCCAAAGATTTCCGTAACGAGATTGTCAATTTTGTATTGCGTGCCAGAGCCAACAACGATGGTAACAATCCGAACTGGACCAGTTACGAAAAACTTCGCACAGTCATTGAGAAGAAAATGTTCTCAAATACTGAAGATCTGCTGCCAGTTATTTCCTTCAACACTAAAACGTCGACCGAAGATCAACGTAAGCACGATGACTTTGTCAGTCGGATGATGGAGAAAGGCTACACCAAGAAGCAGGTACGTCTGTTATCTGAATGGTACCTGAGGGTAAGAAAATCCTCGTAGTCCGGTGGCGAGGCCGGCATACCGGCCTCGATTCTTACTTTGGGAGGTGCTTATGGCGAATTTCATCGACCGGCGGTTAAATGCCAAAGGCAAGAGTACGGTTAACCGCCAACGTTTTATCAACCGCTATAAACAGCAGATAAAAAAGGCGGTTAGCGATGCGGTAACGCGTAGAAGCGTTACTGACATCGATAAAGGCGAAAAGATCAGTATTCCGACAAGGGACATCAGCGAACCGATATTCCATCAGGGTCAAGGGGGTGTACGTGAACGGGTACATCCAGGCAACGACCAGTTTAGTCGCGGCGATAAAATTGAGCGGCCACCTGCTGGCGGAAGCGGTGGCAGCGGTGCCGGTGATGCATCAGATAGTGGTGAAGGTCAGGACGATTTTGTATTTCAGATCTCCAAGGATGAGTATCTGGAACTTTTGTTTGAAGACCTGGAGTTACCCAACCTACAAAAAAATCGCCTCAATAAATTGGTGGAGTATGAAACCTATCGGGCAGGTTATACCACCGATGGAGTGCCGACTAATATCAATATAGTACGCTCACTGCGCTCGTCTTTGGCACGCCGCACAGCAATGACTGCGGGTAAAAAACGAGAGCTTAAAGCACTGGAGCAGGAGTTAGATGAGCTGCAGAACACCGCCGGAGCGAGTGCCGACCGGATCATGGCGCTCAAGCTACAAATTGAAGAGTTGAAGCAGAAAATTAAAAAAGTACCGTTTATCGATACGTTTGATTTGCGCTTCAATAACTTTGCTAAACGCGAAGTGCCAACAAGCCAAGCGGTGATGTTCTGTCTGATGGATGTTTCTGGCTCAATGGATCAGGCCACCAAGGATATGGCAAAACGCTTCTATATTCTGTTGTATCTGTTTCTAACCCGCACTTATAAAAATCTAGAAGTGGTCTATATCCGCCACCATACCCAGGCAAAAGAAGTCGACGAACATGAGTTCTTTTATTCACAGGAAACTGGCGGCACCATTGTCTCCAGCGCGTTAAAGCTCATGCATGAAATCCAGCAAAAGCGTTACCCTGCGGATGAATGGAATATCTATGCTGCGCAAGCATCAGACGGCGATAACTGGGCAGATGACTCGCCTTTATGCCATCAGTTACTTGAGAAGCAAATCCTGCCATTTGTACGCTACTTTTCGTACATTGAAATTACCAACCGGGCACATCAGACGTTGTGGAGGGAATACGAACAACTTACTGAAAAATACGACAATATGGCAGTCAGAAACATTCGTCAGGTAGAAGATATCTACCCGGTATTTCGCGAACTGTTCAAGAAGCAAGCAGTATAAGGAGGCTTTATGGCAAAAACCAAGTTACGTCGTCAGCCACTTAGTGATGGCCCGGAATGGACCTTTGAACTGCTTGAAACGTATGAAAAAGAGATTGCCAGAGTCGCGGAGCATTATCGGCTGGATACCTACCCCAATCAGATTGAAATCATCACGGCTGAGCAGATGATGGATGCTTATGCGAGTGTTGGCATGCCGATTGGTTACACCCATTGGTCATTCGGCAAGCGCTTTATCGAAACTGAACAGGGCTATAAGCGTGGGCAAATGGGATTGGCCTATGAGATTGTCATTAACTCAGATCCCTGCATTGCTTACCTGATGGAAGAAAACACCATCACCATGCAGGCGTTGGTGATTGCGCATGCCTGTTACGGACACAACAGTTTCTTCAAAAATAACTATCTGTTTAAAACCTGGACAGATGCCAGTTCGATTATTGATTATCTGGTATTTGCCAAAAACTACATCAGCCAATGTGAACGTAAATATGGCGTTGAGGAGGTCGAGACCATTATCGATTCCTGTCACGCGCTGATGAATTATGGGGTCGATCGTTATAAACGGCCTGCCCACATCTCATTTAAAGAAGAACAGCAGCGGCAACATGAACGTGAAGCTTATCTGCAGAGTCAGGTGAATGATCTCTGGCGTACCATTCCCACCAAGCCAGCGGAGCAAAAACTGGCGGGGAATAAACGTTTTCCGCCAGAACCACAGGAAAACATTCTTTATTTTATTGAGAAAAAAGCACCATTGCTGGAACCGTGGCAACGTGAAGTGGTGCGGATTGTGCGCAAACTTGGTCAGTACTTCTACCCGCAACGCCAAACACAGGTAATGAACGAAGGCTGGGCAACATTCTGGCACTACACCTTACTTAATCATCTTTATGATGAAGGGTTGTTAACTGATCGCTTCATGTTGGAGTTTTTACAAAGTCACACTAATGTTGTGGCTCAACCCGCTTACAACAGTCCGTATTACAGTGGCATCAATCCGTATGCTTTGGGCTTTAACATGTTTTGTGATATTCGCCGGATCTGTGAACATCCCACAGAAGAAGATCATCGCTGGTTCCCAGATATCGCCGGCAGTGACTGGCTGGAGACCCTGCATTTTGCAATGCAGAACTTTAAGGATGAGAGTTTTATCAGCCAATATCTGTCACCTAATCTTATCCGCAAGTTTAAGCTGTTCAGTGTTCTCGACGACGAGCGTCAGGAATATCTGAGTATTTCAGCCATTCACAATGACCAAGGATATAAGGAAATTCGCCAGATCCTGTCGTCACAATACAACCTGTCAAATAACGAACCCAATGTTCAGGTGTACAATGTCAACGTCAATGGGGATCGCTCTCTGACGTTGCGATATGTTCCGAATCGTGGCATTCCGTTGGCCAAAAGCAGTGCTGAGGTGCTTAAGCATCTGCATAGGCTTTGGGGATTCGACGTGATACTTGAACAGATGGACGACGATGGCGACGTGAGAATTATTGCGGCATGTCCAGAGAAAAATGCGGCCGCATAACATCCCAGCTGTAAAATGAACAAGACCGCCTGATGGCGGTCTTGTTCAATCGGGAAGCCGAGACAATTATTGATTATCTTGCGCGATTTCTAGCGGCATCGCATCTCGCATTTTCTGCCACATAATCCCACTATCTTTGCCGTAGCCGCGCATCAGTTCAGGGACCTCTGCGAAACGGCCGGCACGGGCTAATTTTTCCAGATTCAGATAAAAGTCCAACGCGAGTTTTCGAGACTCAGCACTACCAAAATAATAACGCCCTACTCGGCCATAAAGACCTTTGAAACCGTTAAGGATCAGCACGTACAACGGATTGCCCGATGAAAATGCCAGCGTATGGTGCAACTTATAATCAAAATCGGTATACGCTGCGGCATCGTCCGTCAAATCATGCGCCTTAGCCAACGTGTCAATGGCAACATTCGGGTTATTACGCAAGGCACCGCGGAAATAAATGGTGCTGATGTTAGTGCGCGCCGATAACAGCTGATCCACTAGAACCGGGAAGCCTGACGGATTCAGATCTGCAATAGTTTCCAAAATATTGAGACCTGAAGTTTCCCAAAAATTATTCACTTTGGTTGGCTTACCATGTTGAATAGTTAGCCAGCCATCACGAGCTAAACGTTGCAAAACTTCACGTAACGTCGTGCGGGTAACACCGATGAGTTCTGACAACTCACGTTCAGCAGGAAGAATAGAACCTGGTGGAAATTTATTTTCCCAAATCGAGCGAACTATATATTTCTCTGCAAAGCTTGCAGGCCCTTTGGCATTGATGATCATCAGCCCAATTTTCCAGTGGTGACAGTGATTTTGGAAACTGATCATACCAGAGACAAAAAAAATGAAAACCTTCAAACTATCGACTACCGCTATCAGTCACTATCCGGTAGCCCCGCCGCGGCACTTAATTATAAAATCAACTGCCCAGCTCCCATTTTTACTATCGGATACCTCAATTTTAAGTCTGAATTCAGACTGGTCATGACAATACTCTAGGGTTTGCGCTAGACTGAGCCATTCACAAATCCAACAATTTTTATAACGTCTTATAACAACTTGAGAGAGGGTAACCATGCCAATGCCATTAAGTCAGGCTTTCATGGGCAACTTCTTGGGGAACTCGCCCAAGTGGTACAAGCTTGCGATTCTGTGTTTTTTAATTATCAATCCGATTCTGTTCAGTATTCATCCCTTCCTTGCTGGTTGGTTGTTGGTTGCCGAATTTATCTTTACGCTGGCGATGGCTTTAAAATGTTATCCGCTGCAACCTGGTGGTCTGCTTGCCATTGAAGCGGTAATCATTGGCATGACCAGTCCGAGTCAAGTGTTACATGAGTTGGAAGCCAACCTCGAAGTATTGCTGTTATTGATCTTTATGGTTGCGGGCATCTACTTCATGAAGCAGTTATTGCTTTATGCCTTTACTAAGATGATCACAAAAGTGCGCTCCAAAATCGCAGTTTCGTTGATGTTCTGTCTGGCGTCCGCATTTCTTTCGGCATTTTTGGATGCGTTGACGGTAATTGCAGTGATTATTGCGGTCGCTGTCGGCTTTTACTCGATTTATCACAAAGTGGCTTCTGGCAAAGATTTCAGCGACGACCATGACCACACTGATGATGGTGACGGACAGTTAAATGCCGAAGAGTTGGAGAACTTCCGTGGATTCTTGCGTAATCTGCTGATGCATGCGGGTGTTGGTACGGCATTAGGGGGGGTTTGTACTATGGTTGGGGAACCGCAAAACCTGATCATCGCAGCTCAGGCCAACTGGCAATTTTCCGAGTTTGCCCTGCGCATGTCACCGGTTACTGTACCCGTGCTGCTGATGGGTATCCTCACTTGTTTGATCGTCGAGAAATTCCATCTATTTGGTTATGGCGCAAAACTGCCAGATGCAGTGCATCGTATCCTGGTGGATTTTGCCAATCACGAAGATGAAAGCCGTACCACAAAAGACAACATCAAGCTGGTCATTCAAGCTTTAGTGGGTGTCTGGCTGATTGTTGGTTTGGCATTCCATCTGGCGTCTGTGGGTCTCATCGGATTGTCGGTGATTATTTTCACCACATCCTTTAACGGCATTACTGATGAACACGCATTGGGTAATGCCTTTAAAGAAGCATTGCCATTTACCGCACTATTGGCCGTCTTTTTCTCGGTGGTTGGTGTGATTATTGATCAACATTTGTTTGCCCCGGTAATTCACTGGGCACTGAGCTATCAAGACAATAAACAGCTGGTTATTTTTTATATTGCTAACGGCTTGTTGTCGATGGTCAGTGATAACGTGTTTGTCGGAACGGTTTACATCAACGAAGTTAAAGCCGCGCTGATCGATAACCAAATCACTCGCGATCAGTTTGATCTGTTAGCCGTGGCCATCAATACCGGGACGAACCTGCCATCTGTCGCTACACCAAACGGACAAGCCGCGTTCCTGTTCTTGTTAACTTCAGCCTTAGCGCCGTTAATTCGTTTGTCCTACGGACGCATGGTCTGGATGGCACTGCCCTACACTATCGTCCTGTCTGTTGTCGGGATTCTGTCAATTGAAACGGGATTTTTACAGGAAGCCACGCAGTATTTTTACGATTCACATATGATCTTGCATCACAGCATGCAAGAGGTCATCAAAAACGCCGCAGAACATGGCGTGCACTGATTTTTATTGATGTCTTTTGACTGAACCAAGCCGATTCAGTAAAGTCTAAAAAGCGCCTATGGATGTCTGGGCGCTTTTTCTTTGGAGCATCAAACTTGATTTCATTACAAAAATTCGCCCATTCGCGTCTAAGTTGGCTGGTTCTACTGTTAAGTGCGGTTGCCCTAGAGTTATCGGCGCTGTTTTTTCAATATGGGATGAAACTAGATCCCTGTGTAATGTGTGTCTACCAACGCGTTGCCGTTTTGGGCCTTGCTGCTGCCGGGATTGTCGGCCTGGTAATGCCGTCTTTCCGATTAATCAGAGTTATTGCGGCCATTATCTGGGGAATTAGTGCTGGGTGGGGGTTAAAACTAGCGATAGAACTTAACGATATCCAACAGGATCCCTCCCCGTTTGCGACTTGCTCCTTTATGCCGGATTTTCCGAAATGGTTGCAATTGCACGAGTGGTTTCCATCAGTATTTATGCCAACAGGTATGTGTACTGATATTCCCTGGACGTTTCTGGGCGTCACCATGGCGCAATGGATGATAGTGGTGTTTGCGACCTATCTGTTTGCCTTAGCTATTTATATTTTGCCAATTCTGCGCCGCCCCCATTACTAATACCTTAAGCAGGAAGGTTCTCGTCTTCCTGCTTAATCAATATCCTGTAAGGGCCAGATCACGATATAATCTTCCAGCTCTCTGACTCGGGTTTCACTGACAATTTTACCCTTTACCGACATTCCCATTTTGTGCATCTGCTTTTTATTCCCGGTTAACAACGGATGCCAACTGGGCAATGATCTGCCGAGGTATAAACGCCGATATGCACAACTGTCAGGTAACCAGTCAAGCGAAGCAATATTTTGTGGGGTTACTGCAGTGCACTGTGGCACCAGCTCAAAACGCTGTGAATAGTGGCTACAGCGACAATCTTTATCTGACAACAACTTGCACGCCACATTGGTGTAGTACAACTTGTCTGTTTCATCATCAATTATCTTGTTAAGACAACACTTACCACAGCCATCACACAGCTGTTCCCATTCGTCAGTTGTCATCTCTTCGAGGGTTTTAGATAACCAAAAAGGCATTTCAAATATACCTGTCTTCGGCCAATGAACGATCAGTCAATCTGTAGCGCTTTAATCTTTTCAGAAAGATGTGCCACGGCCAACACGACATAATCATCATGCTGTAACTTCTTCAAGGCCATGTAATTGTCATATATGAGGTACTGTCTCCCATTAACGCCATCAGGCATGATCAAAGACACCTTCATATCTTTACGTTGGGGTAACGCTTTGCCATCGTATCGCTTAACACCCAGCGCTTGCCATTCGCTAAAACTCGTTTGATATTGCGTACCCACCAGTGATGATTTTAGCTGTTTCGGTGCTCTTACCTGACGACCCCATGTTTGGCTGACATCCCAGTTGTAGGATTTTAAACAGTTAGCGGCGGTGGCAAAGATATCTAGCGGATTGTTCCAGATATCGACTTTGCCATCATTATCGCCATCAGCGCCACAGTCACGATAATCGGATGCAGACAAATGTAGTTGCCCTAGCGCACCATCACTGTCACTTAATAGCTGTTCCGCAGTATTTTGCTTGTTATCAATTAACGATAACGCAGTTAAAAAATCCCTCTGGTATATTTTGGCATCATCTTGATGTTCATATGCCAGTGAAGCAGTAACCGAGAGTATCGGATAGGAAGCCACACGCTGACCGTAATCCGATGCCATGCCCCACCAAGCCAAAACAAACCTCGGTTGCACCTTATATTTTTCCGCCAGTGCTTTATATTCAGCCTTATGTGCACTGTAGATTTTCTGGCCAGATAACGCTCTTTCTTCAGTCGCCGCTGCTGGCAAATACGTTTCCAACGAACGGACATTTTTTTTAGTAGAGGCTTCAGCACGCTTAAATAATTTTATATGGGCGAATTCCGTTTTGATGGTTTCAGCACTTATGCCAGCATCCTCAGCCTGCTTTTTAAGAAATGACAGATAAGTTTGGAAATCTGCGGTACTGGCCTGAACCGTTGCAGACAGAGCCAAACTTGACCCAAAAAATAGTTGCTGAAGGCGTCCCATAGAAAGTCCTTTATTCCGTTTTTGTTCCCACCGTTTTTTGTTCTAAGTATTCAGTTAACAGATTAACCTGAGGCGGCGGTAATTGCAGATAATACCCCTTTTCCTGCAACTCTACTCTTACCTTATTGATATCCGCCAGCCCCAAATGCTGACGTCTTTCAATAGGCAATAACATCACCAATTGCGGCTGCCCAAAGACCTCCATTAATGCAGCAGGGACATCGTCAAATTTATCTTTCTGTTTGATAAATAAGTAGGTATCAGCTTTTCGTCTGCTTTTATATACAGCACAGATCATAAGAACACCAAATTCCAGGGTTATAACTTGCCAGTAAAATGGCCACACTATAACATGGATGGCCATTATACGTTGTATGTTCGTGAGCTTAATGCTCGGATGCCGGAGAATTCCGCCAGGATGCAAAAACCAGCTCTGGAACTGAAAGGTTCCTCCTTCACACTCTCTGTTTTACATATCAATACTTCTGATCTTGTCTCGTTGCTTGAAGAACTTGATAAAAAATTGGCACAAGCGCCACAGTTTTTTATTAATGCGCCATTAGTCTTGAATTTCAGTGAAATTAACCAACAAGCTATCGATTTATCGGCGCTCAAACAGGCGATGCTCGACCGGCAACTGATCCTGATCGGGATTGCCGGCGCTGATGAACAACAGCAACAGCAGGCGAAGCAATTAGGTATCGCCCATCTAAAAATGGGAAAACATAATCCATTACCGCCCCCACCACCAAGAACCTGTAAAATCGTCAAACAGAATATTCGCTCCGGTCAGCAAATATATGCTAAAGACGGTGATTTGGTTATCTTTGGTGCGGTCAGCAATGGCGCAGAGGTTATTGCCGATGGTAGCATTCATATCTATGGCGCATTGCGTGGAAAAGCCATGGCAGGTGCTAAAGGTGATATAAATGCAGTGATTATTGCCAAATCACTGGATGCAGAACTGGTGTCAATTGCTGGTCAGTATTGGCTGGCAGAAAATCTTCTGCAACATGGCGCGAAAAAGAGTGGCTGTATCAGATTAGCTGGTGAATCATTAACTGTTGAAACACTGCCAGAATAAGGCAGATACAAGGGATATAACGACACATGGCACAAATTATTGTGGTCACTTCGGGAAAAGGGGGCGTGGGAAAAACCACCTCCAGCGCAGCGATTGCAACCGGTCTGGCACTCAAAGGCCATAAAACCGTAGTAATCGATTTTGATATCGGATTGCGTAATCTGGATTTAGTGATGGGGTGTGAACGACGAGTCGTCTATGACTTCGTCAACGTTATCAATGGCGAAGCCAATCTCAATCAGGCACTCATCAAAGATAAACGCTGTGACAAACTGTATATATTGCCCGCCTCACAGACCCGCGATAAAGATGCACTCACCAAAGAAGGTGTTGGAAAAGTGCTGGAAGATCTGGCAAAAGACTTCGAATTTATCTTATGTGATTCGCCAGCGGGTATCGAAACCGGTGCAATGATGGCGTTATATTTTGCAGATACGGCCATCGTAACCACCAATCCTGAAGTCAGCTCAGTGCGTGACTCTGACCGCATTTTAGGGATGCTGCAGAGTCGTAGTCGCCGAGCAGAAGAGAACCTCGAACCAATTAAAGAGTACCTGTTGTTGACACGATATTCGCCAGCACGGGTGAAAACCGGTGAGATGTTGAGCGTCGAAGATGTTCAGGAAATTCTGGCCATTGAGTTATTAGGCGTGATCCCTGAATCTCAGGCAGTGCTTAAAGCATCTAACTCAGGTGTGCCAGTGATTGTTGATGAGGAGAGCGATGCTGGTCAGGCCTATAATGATACTGTCAGCCGCTTACTTGGCGAAGATATTCCTTTGCGCTTCACGATTGAAGAGAAGAAAGGATTTCTCAAACGAATATTTGGGTAGCGAATTATGTCTTTACTTGACTATTTTAAAAGCAGCAAGAAAAGCAATACTGCAGCCACCGCCAAAGAAAGGTTGCAGATCATTGTCGCCCATCAGCGGTCTCAACGGGATACTCCCGATTATTTGCCGTTGATGAAACAGGAAATTATTCAGGTGATCCGTAAATATGTACCTATTTCAGAAGAACAGGTATCGGTGCAGTTGGATCAAAATGACGATAATCTTTCCGTGTTGGAACTTAACGTTACTCTCCCCGACCATTGATGCCGTCAATGTGTCAAAAAAGGCGCCAGATGGCGCCTTTTTTATAATGAATGATTGTCCCGTCCTGAAATACGTTGACATAAAGAGGACTTCTTTATGGCGACATCAACTAACTCAAGCCGTAAGCGCAC
>NZ_JARFTS010000036.1:0-12229 GCF_029167175.1 Shewanella sp. A32 | reverse complement strand
GTGCGCTTACGGCTTGAGTTAGTTGATGTCGCCATAAAGAAGTCCTCTTTATGTCAACGTATTTCAGGACGGGACATTTTAAATGAAAAAAGGAGCCATTAAGGCTCCTTTTTGACGTATTCGTTTTGCTTAAGCAGCAAAGTTTTTGTTCACGAAATCCCAGTTTACCAATTCCCAGAAATGCGCCAGGTAGTTAGGGCGGGCATTACGGTAATCGATGTAATAGGCGTGTTCCCAGACATCTACAGTCAACACTGGAGTTACGCCATCGGTTAATGGGCAACCAGCGTTGGACGTGTTTTGGATTGCCAGAGAACCGTCAGCTTTTTTCACTAGCCAGGTCCAGCCTGAACCAAAGTTACCAGTGGCACTTTTAGTAAATTCTTCTTTAAAGGCTTCAAATGAGCCGAAAGCTGCAACGATTGCATCTGCGACAGGACCAGTCGCCACACCACCAGCATTAGGCGCTAAACAGTTCCAGTAGAAAGTGTGGTTCCAAACTTGGGCTGCGTTGTTAAACACTCCGCCGGTAGCTGATTTGATGATCTCTTCCAGAGACTTAGCTTCATTCTCGGTACCAGCGATCAGTTTATTCAGGTTGACCACATAAGTGTTGTGGTGTTTGCCATAGTGGTACTCGAGTGTTTCTTGGGAAATATGGGGTTCCAATGCGTCTTTTGCATATGGTAATGCAGGTAATTCGAAAGCCATTGTTATCTCTCCATTGACTTGGGTTATCATTCTTGAACATGCTCACTGGATGCTATTGTACTGATAAAATTTGTGAAGTGCATCATCGTTTTGCTTAAAAATGTAGTTGCTTTACATTAGAATATATGCATTTAAAAAACCATACTTTTCCTGTGTTTTTGTTAGCCTACTGAGTGGCGTACAATAGTCAGCAATATCTACTCCATTAATACTCAGGAATCAAAATGGATACTGTTGAAAAAATTAAGCGTCAGATTAGCGAAAATCCAATCATCCTCTACATGAAAGGTTCACCTAAGCTGCCAAGTTGTGGTTTCTCTTCCCAAGTTGCTCAAATAATGATCAATATTGGCGAGCAGTTCGCATTCGTTGATATTCTGCAGCATCCAGATATCCGTGCAGAATTGCCTAAATATGCAAATTGGCCGACCTTCCCACAACTTTGGGTTGAAGGGGAACTGATTGGTGGTTGTGATATTGTGACTGAAATGTATCAGAAGGGTGAACTTCAGACGCTTATTAAAGAAACCGCTGATAAATATAGAAAAGAAGAAGAATAACTTAAATCATATGCTCAAGAAAAAGCCGCCTAGTGCGGTTTTTTTATTCACATTCCTAGCCGCATAAAATTTAACATTTACCCCAATTGTCACCTTTATGATAGTTCATCTTTGCTTGTTATTGTGCTGCTCATTTCCTTTTAAATAAATTGTTAAAATTAAATTTAATTTATTTTTGTTAACACAGATTATGTATTTAAACATAAACAAACGCAATCATAAAAATAACAAATAATTTTCATATAAACAAAATATAAACAATTATAACAATATGTTGTCATTGTCGAAGCTGAAGTGTGGGCAAATGCTTGTGTAGTCTTGCTTTGCATGGTTATTGATAAGTTCCTTGTCACATTTTGAAATGTGATATCAATCACAAAAATGTCTAAGGGCATTGTTAATGAAAATAGACAATATTTACATGTAACATTATTAAATATGACTATTTTAAAAGCATTTCCAGGTTAATTTTACTGCTAATTATTAATCCAATTGTTGTTTTAAATAAAAATGGAACATAAATGAAACAATTAATAAACATTTTGTGTTACTCGGGTTTGTAAATACGGGATTGACGCCTTGTTTACTTGGCGACAGTATTCTCACTCGCCTGATTTTCAGGCGTGAATAAATATAAAAAATCGGCTGTAAAACAAAACCAGGAAGTAAGGGAGTTTTTAATGCTTAAAACTAATAAGATTGCTTCAGCTGTCAGATTGTCTCTGATTGCTGCTGTATCTGCAGGTTCTGTAGGCTTTGCACATGCTGCTGCCGCAGCAGATCAAGCTACCGCTACTAACAGCGATGTAGAGCGCATTGAAGTTACCGGTTCTCGTATCAAACGCCAAGACATGGAGACTGCGTCTCCTGTGACTTCTATCAGTGCAGACACTATTGTTGCCCAGGGGTATGCCTCTGTTGACCAACTGCTGCAGGATCAGACTTCAATGGCTGGTGCTCCTATTGGTTCAACCACCAACAACGGTTCTGACGGTGTTGCTCAGGTAGATCTGCGCGGTATGGGGGCTAAGCGTACTCTGGTATTGCTAAATGGCCGCCGTATGGTGAACTCAGGTTCAGGTGCAGATAGTGCTGTTGACCTTAACGCTATCCCTGTTGCGATGATCCAACGTGTAGAAATCCTGAAAGATGGTGCTTCTGCCGTTTACGGTTCAGATGCGATTGCCGGGGTAGTGAACATCATCACTAAGAAAGACTACGAAGGTGGTCAGTTTGATGTCAAGTCATCAACTACTGACAAAGGCGATGGCCAGACCTACGAACTGAACGGTTTGTATGGTTTTAATACCAATAATGGCGGTAACTACACTATTGGTGCTGCTATTTCTAAACGAAACGGTGTGATTCAGGCTGATCGTAATTGGACTGAAGCTGGTTCTAGTTCTTTTGTACCTCAGGGCGGTATCATTGGTAATCAACTTGATCCCAATGGCAATTACGTTCTCAATGATCAAGGTACCCCGAAACAAGAAGTAAAAGTTCAGCAAGATGGTAGCTGGGTTCCATTGGAAGATGGTTACGATTACACTCAGGATAGTTACTATCAGACACCATCAAAACGTTACAGTGTATTTGCCAACATGACTCAGGAATTGGGTAATGACCTAGTGTTATCTGGCGATCTGTTATACACCAAACGTAAGTCTCATCAACAGATGGCTGCACAGCCAGCAGATATCTATTTGAATGTTTGTCCGTCAGTAACCGGTAGCTGTGTTAACATTGATAGTGCTATGGCCGCTGCCGGTATTGTTGCTGATGATAATGGTCAAATTGAGTATCGCCAGCGCACCAATAGTATTGGTGATCGTATTTATACTCAGGACACTGATACTTATCGCGCATCATTGGATCTGCAAGGTACTTTGAACGTTGCTAACGGCATGACTTGGGATGTTTCTTATACCTACGGTAAGAACAAAGCCAGTACTGGTACTGAAAACTCTATCAGTGCGGCTGCAATGGAAAGTGCTATTTATGCAGACCAAGATGCATGGTTTTACAGCGACACCGTACCATCTCAATATGTAGATGACATTAGTTACTTTGAATCTAACAAAGGCGGTAACGAACAGAATGACGTACAGGCTAACCTGAGTGGTGACCTGTTCCAACTGGATGCCGGTGCCGTAAGTTTTGCAATCGGTGCTGAATACCGTTATGAATCAGGTTATTACACTCCTGATGAAATGATTGTTACCGGACAGAGTACAGCTGCGCAGCAGTATCCTACTAGCGGTAGTTACAATGTAATCTCTATATACGAAGAAGTTAGTGTGCCATTCACTCAGAAGCTGACTGGTGACTTTGCGCTGCGTTATGACGAGTACAACACCTTCGGTAAGGCTTCTACTTGGAAAGTGGGTCTGACTTATCGCGCGACTGATGACGTAATGCTGCGTGGTGTAGTGGCTACCGGTTTCCGTGCACCTAATATCAGCGAACTGTTTGGCGGTGACACTGGTTCTTATGACTATTTGAAGGACCCATGGGGCATCGTTCAGGATTCTCAACTGCTGGTAAACTACACCTCAGATGCAAATCTGAAACCAGAAGAATCTGAATCTTACACTGCTGGTATTGTTTACTCTCCTAGCTATCTAGACGGCTTTTCGACTACTGTCGACTACTGGAAATTTGACATCACTAATGCCATCAGCCGGTTGGATGTGCAGTCATATTTGAATGCATGTAAGGCTGGGGATTCGTCTTCTTGTGATGCAATCAATGTAACTGCCAATGGTGATTTGAGCAATCTGACATCTTCGCTGACGAACGTTGGTACTGTGAAAACCAGTGGTGTTGATATCAACATTGCTTATAAGTTTGAAGGCTTGGGTCTGGATTGGGCCATCAATAACGATGCCACTTATCTGATCGACTACAGACAAGATGGTATCGATTATGAAGGTACTGTAGACGGTAACATGGGTGGTTACGCTCAATGGCGTAACAACTTCAGCATCACTGCTTCTCAGGGTGACTGGAGCATCATGTATTATAACCGTTATATACAAGCCATGCATTTAGACTGGACCGATGATGACGGCGTCGCTCAAACAGATCATGTAGCGAGTGTGATTTATCACAATATCGTAGGTACTTATCATTTCTCTGATAACCTGAGTCTGTCTGCTGGCGTGAAGAACTTCACTGATGAAGATCCTTCATATGTTCGCAATGGTAGCGACGGCGGTACCTCTCCACAGGTATATGACGTTGTAGGCCGTCAGATCTATGGTAGCGTAAGCTACAAGTTCTAATCGTCTCAGAGCAAAGTCTCCCGCATTTTGGAGACTTTATCTAATTAAAAAGCCCTCATAATGAGGGCTTTTTGATGCACATTTTTATTAGCTAGACAGGATTAGCCCAGACCTTTTTCAGCTGAACTCATCTGGATCAGCTCAATTTTATAGCCATCAGGATCTTCTACGAATGCAATTTCGGTAGTACCTCCGGCAACAGGACCTGGAGCACGTGTGACTTTACCTCCGGCCGCGGCAATCGCCTCACAACGGCTATAAATATCTTTTTCACCAATCGCAATATGTCCAAAGGCATTACCCATTTCATACTTATCAGTCCCCCAGTTATAGGTCAATTCTATGACTGCCGCACCTTTGCTTTCTTCTTCATAGCCAACAAAGGCGAGGCTATATTTATATTGTGGGTTTTCTGATTGCCGTAGTACTTTCATACCCATAACTTTTGTATAAAATTCAATACTACGTTCAAGGTTGCCCACGCGGATCATTGTGTGTAAAACCTGAGACATATTTACCTCTTTCTTGATGTTGCCTTTAGGCACGTTAAGCTAAAAGGCTAATTTTCGGAAATGTGCGACAACGCACTGTACTATGATTGTGGTGTTTGATAGGTCACATATTCTGTAACGTATTGTTGTATTTATTGTTGCATAATTAATAATGAAGTCGATGCTAACTCATGGAGATAACAATGACGACTGAATTAAAAATGGCTTTGGGGACTACATGCGTCATCGCACTGGTATTTGCTGCACTTATTGCTCAAATTTTCTGATGTGCCTTTGTTGAGCGTATTCGATGAGCTAAAGCCGCCTTACGGGCGGCTTTTTTATGACTCAGGGTACAGCTTATCCTTGTATTGGTATTATATCCACTAAAAATAATCTACGCTCAGTGAGTGAGTGAGTGGAATTCTTTATGTTGCAGGCTCTATCGGCAGTTATGGTGCTTATGATTCATTACAAATATTTTAGTTTTTTAATAGGTAACTAATTTTGACACCAAATAATCGGAAATCTCGCCTGATATCCTTTACAAAAAACAATAGCAAATGAACCCAATATGCTCAATCTAACTTTTTATTCCAATGGATTAGCAAGTTGACAGGGCAATCGCATATCCAACACGAAAATGCCCCGAAACATGTTACGACCACTGAACTCCTTGGTAATTGGAACTGTTAAGTTGACTAACAATTTTTAATGAGACACAGTAACAAAAGGAGCTGTAATTAATCATTATCAGGGACATTACTTGAGCGATAGACTTTCAGCTATATCAGACTTCATTCTTCAACTAGACGCTTTGAAATCAGTCGAGAGGCGAACTTACATTAATGGTGGGGAACGACTCGAAAACTCAGCTGAGCACTCATGGCATTTAGCGATAACATGTTGGGCCTTCGCAGAGCTACTGCAAGATGACTATAACGTTCCTACTTTAATCAAACTAGCACTTATCCATGATATTGGGGAGATCGATGCTGGAGATACTTTTCTCTACAGCCCCAACAGAAATACAGCTCATATATTAGAACGTGAGAGCGTGGAGCGGATCGCTGCACATCCTGGAAATCCGATTGGCAATATTGTCGATCTCTGGGAAGAACAGGAAATCGGTGTGAGTAAAGAAGCAAAGTTATTGAAGGTAATTGACCGCTTATTGCCATTCTTACATAACATGACTAGCGAAGGCCAAGCTTGGAAGGATAATGGAATACATAAAGCCCAAGTGTTGAATATGCACCAATTTATCGAGAAGGAAAGTCCTGAAATTTATTCATGGTTTATTAAACAGCTCGAATATGCCGTTGAACAAGGTTGGCTTAAAGCATGATCTTTCACTGGTTGTTTCTTGTCTGTCCAGACTAGGCCCGTAACTTGGCGATGCCCCAAAGTGAGTTAAAAAGTCGTCTGTGGAGCAATCAAAAGCAGACTTTCTAGCCTAGAAATTTTCATCTATGTAACTCAAATGTTGCAATTCCTAAAAGCTGGACAGGCATACAGTCATATTCAAATCATGACTATTTTGTACTAACTTCGTGCGCGTTTTCACATTTCAGTCTAAATAAATATCCTTAAAATCATACATCTATAAACTTCATGGATTAGATAATAGGTTTGGAAAACGCGCATGCGCGTTTTGCCGGATAGTGTATTTGCAGAAAAGGTGATAACTTCTTTGCAATACAATTAGTTAACAATGCGCGTTTTTACTGGTCTAACGAGGTAAACGCGCATGCGCACTAATAAAATGTTATACATAAAGAGTACCCAACCATGGAAGATGCTAAAAATTTCTTCAATATAGTCTTTTTTATAATAATGAGTGTAATAGCAATCCTCTCCTATATTCAGGCGAGAAAAACGCTATTCTCACCAATAAAAACGGAAATCTTTAAGGTTCAAATTGAAGAATTTAAATCGGTATTGGCTTTTTTTAACAAGAGGAACTCAACAGACTTTGATAATGATTTTGATTTCCACAAAATCATGGAACTCAATGCACTCAGAATGCAGAATGAATATGTAAAACTATTCTTCAAGGATAAAATAACCCCTTCAGAGAAGATGCTAGAGTTCCTTGAAACTGCAGGTTGCGGAATGATAATTAACCAAGAACAAGCATCAAAATTCTTTGAGGTAGTTACTCCTGAAACAGAGGCAAGTAAAGTTCCAAATAAAGCTGTAGAGGAAGAAGAGTTGACCCCTGCTATTACGCTTGCAAAGTGGAATAAATTCATGCTTCCTGGAACCGAATACACGCGAAAGTTTCATGAGCGCATGGAAGAATTAACTAAATTAGCAGCATCTCCTCTACTTCCTAAAGAATTAACCGATCTAATTTATGAGTTTATGGGTGTCATTCATGAAAACCTAGGAACCGTAGGCAAAGAAGTAGAGTTGGCAGCTAAATCTATGCCTGAGCAATTCCCGACTCCGAGAGAAATTGTAAATTTCAATCCGCACTGGATATGGAATAAGTACAACCGCAGTAGAAAAAGTACAGACGAAGCATCAGCCAAAATATTAACTTTCGTAAACCAGCACCTTAAAATAAATGAGATTATGAGCTGATGTATAACAAGTCAAAGCACGCGGACTTGATAAAGCTGTCATCAATTTTGTTCCAAAATTGCCGCCAGCTTCACCAAGCCGGTGTTTGAGGCGTTTTGTGCAGCCATTACAATAGGTTAGCGATAGAATACTGTATATTATTACAGTCTATTTTAATATCGCAAATCCGTCTAGCGAAGTTTGATTTTTTCAGGCACGCTTGAAGCGTTAGCGTTGCAGGTGAAGCGAGCTTGCACGCAGCCACCGCCAGCCGGCTTCAAGTGAGGAACAAACATGCTCAAGGTTGGCGGAATACGGAGAGTTCAGATACAAGGAAGTCAAATAGCCCATCATCATGCGCACCTCCTACGTAATCTGTCACTCACAAAACAAGCCACTGCAACGGACACGGAAAAACGCGCCGTTGCGTTATGATCGTTATGCGTCAGCATGTCGATGTCAGTCTTCACATAAAATACAGGGAAAATTATGAAAGATGTAAATCCTCCACCAAATCCATCAACAACCAAAGGAAAGGGAAAGCTTATCCAAGATGTAAAACCAGGGAAAGCACTAGATTTTGACAAGGTAGGTATGATGGGTTTTTTAAAAAGCTTAAACCCCCTGCAGTTTGCATCTGAAACAATTGCTCAGATCACACACTACAAAATACAAATAAAGCATCTTGAAACGGAACAGCTTCGAATTCATGAAGAGGCTAAAATTCGCCATAAACAGATCGACTCAGCCCTTAAGGCCGGCCTTCAGTTACTTGAAGAGAGGAGGCGGGCGTTAGAAATGGCTTTAGAGGTTGTGGCTAAAGATCTAGAAAATACACATCTGGAAAAACAGAATATCTTAGACTGTATAAGTAACTTGGTAAAAAACATATCTGACCCGAATTTATCAATAGAAGAAAAACAAATGTCCAATATTCTTTTGCCAGAACTTACAGGGCTTTTAAAGACGCTTGGCGAGCAAAGTACAGTAAAGCTAGATTTGATTGCTAAAAATACTCAAAAGGCACTAGAAGCTATGCCAAATAGCGATCGTATACTTACATTTAGTGAGGATTAATACGTGTTACCAGTAATAGCAGGAGTGGCACTAATTGGTGCAGGTATATGGATTTACAACGAGCTCCAAGAGCAGTCTGGTGCCGAAAGGCAAAGATGGAGATCAAAACGCGCAGAGGTCGAAAGAAGCATTGAATGGCATAAGGAGCAGATTGAGAAACATCTTGATGAAGCCCGACAGTCGTACGACTTTACGGTTCTTGTTGATATGCACTATTCCTGCGTGAAAGTAGCTGATCAGGCATACTTGTTATTGAAAGACGCTAGAACATCATTGGACAAAATCGGCGAAGCCATTGTAAAAACTAAAGAACAAAGGGAAATTCTATTTCAAAGAAAAAAAGAAACAAAAGATTTATCTGAAAAGGAAGGAATCCAAGACGAAATAAACAGTATTCAACAGCTTAGGACTACGCTCTTTGACGATAAGGACGAGATTAAAAATCAACGAGATGAATTTCAAGCAAGAGTTAAAGAACTAAATAGTAAAACTCATACGCTAAAAATAAGTATCAAAGAAAGAACTGGGACTAAAGGCATTGAATGGTTTGAGCGACTTGAAGCAAGAAAGGCTAGAAGGAACGCATAACAAGCGCATGTTGTCGGACGGGTTTTCCGCTGCGCTCCAAACCAGTCGCAAATGCGGGCGTTATGAGTAAAGAGATAGGAGTAAGAATGAGAAAAACATTATGGATTTCAGCCATGCTATTCTTCGTACCGAACTTATCAATGGCGGAAGACGAGCCATCTTTACTAATGGAAGGTGGCCTAGCGAGCCTAATTGCTTTTAGGGATAGTTTCACTATTGAATACTCAGATCAAGTTTCTGATGGCTGTCTTCCGCAACCATCAAGAATGAAGGACAAAATGGAGTTAGCTATTAGACAAAATGGCTTTTCCATTTCAACGGAATCTATTCTTGCTAATAAAATTAAAGTAACGGCTATGGGTTTTTCGACAAACGCATCGTCATGCGTAATTTCACTACAGGCGGAATTGGAGTTCTGGGCTAACGTCGTAGTTCCTTTTTCTCAGACAGTGCCTACAGGAAGTAATACGCTCGCACCCATAACGTATGATTTTGGCACTGTAATTCTCACGGGAAATAAAAATGGAATGCAAGAAAGGGTTGAGAATCAAGTAAAAGAATTTGGCGATGATTTGTATCTAAGAATATCCAGGGCCAAGGACTACATTTCCAAAAAGTTCCCTCAAATTCCCCAATATCATGAACAACAGAAGTCTGACAAATAGAAAACACTTAACAAGTCAATTAACTTCGCGCCTACGGCGCCGGACGCAGCAAAGCTACGCCGGTTATTGAGGCGTTAACTGCCCAAGAGAAACCGAGTGAAGTACGAGATTCGAAGAGAAGATAAGGTCATCGGTATAACTGAGCTGGAGGGTGGCGACCCTCCTATGGGCTTCGTTTTTGGTGTGGTCGATCCAACTGACTTTTATGTGTCGGGTATAGGGCAGGCTGGCTATAGAATATACGTCGGTGAAACCAACGAGGAGATAGCTAGTGAGTCCATCACTATCGAAGATCTTTCGGAAGAGTTAGGTGAGCAATGTATAGAGGTAACAGTTTTAGTCAAGTCGGCGGAAGAATATGAAAAGTACTTCCATCACCATCTAGAAGCCTATGACAAACAATTTGGCTAGGCAGCAGTTAACAAGCAAAGGCATCGGACCTCAAAACTGCCGCTTCGCTCTGGCTTTGGTCCGCTGCTTTGGGTGTTATGCTATTGAAATTCTTTCAAGACAATTGTTTCGTTATATGACTTCTTATCTATAAGCACAAAAGTGGGACACTTTATGAAAACTATGGCTATTAATGATATTTCTGATACTGCTTTCTGGATATGCGCGTACAGAGCTGAAGAATCAAAACGCCATGATTCACTGTTTAGCGATCCTCTGGCCGAAATGTTGGCTGGTGATAAGGGGCAAGATATTGCTCGCAAGATGTCTGATTCCAGATATTCATCCTGGACGGTCGTTATCCGGACATGTGTTATCGACGAAATGATAGATACACTCATTCGTCAAAATGATATTGAGATGGTCGTAAACTTGGGTGCAGGGTTGTGCACTCGTCCATATCGAATGGAATTACCTAAATCCATACAGTGGGTAGAAGTTGATTATCCAGATTTGGTTAACTTCAAAAATGAAAAGTTAAAAGTAGAAATTCCTAAGTGTCAATTGAAGCGAATAGGGTTGGATTTATCAGATATAAACGCTAGGTGTAGTCTTTTTCAGCAGCTAAATTCATATAATAGAAAAGCACTTGTTCTCACGGAAGGTGTCATCCCATATTTAACTGAAGATCAAGTTGGTATGCTTGCATCTGATCTTCATAAAAATTCAAATTTTTTGTACTGGATAACAGAATATCATTCCAAGGATATGTACAAACATCAAAGGAGTAAACGAAAAAACAATGAAATGGGCGGTTCTCCTTTTCAGTTTTTTCCAGATAGTTGGTTTAAAGTTTTTAACGAAAGTGGTTGGGCTCTTAAAGAAAATAACTATTTATATGAAAAAGGTAAAACTTTGTATCGCCCCTTTCCCGCTCCTTTATGGGCGAAGGTGGTATATACATTCCTTCCAAAAAAAGAGGTGGAAAAAATAGAGAAAATGTTGGGTTTCGTTTTGTGGGTTAAAGAATAAGTATTATTTCATTGCGCATAACGAGGCCAAGCACTTTAGCCCTGCGGTACAGGGCTCGGACCTCGCTTCGCTCGGCCCGTGTTGGCAGCGTTAATCCATAGAAATTTTTATCCGAAACTGACGAGTTAGAGTTAAAGATCTAACTCGGAATTGTCCATTAATGCCCTACAGAATTACAAAACTCTGTTTGTGAATGAGCTTTTAGCTTTGTATCGTTGAAAAAGTGGTGTCACCATACTTTATTGTGAGGGTTTAAAACGGAGAGCTAAAGGTTGAAACTACCTTTTCTCTGAAACCACCGAGAAGCTCAAATGACAGTGATGCCGCAGGGGCTGATGGTTCTAGTGACATCAACTCTGCCAAATGCGATGGCGTATGTTCATCAAGGTAGGCTTGTCCAAATTTGAGTGCGCCAATGGACGTTGGGGGAAGAGTTTTGGATAGCAAAGGAAGGGTATTGACTCGACCCTGTGAGACTTCAGGTTCTAGTGCTTCCCGGAATACTACTGGAATGTCGGGTATCTCTTCAGCTATGCGGTTTGCGAATTCAATAAGTTTTGGTGCAGCGAAGGTGTATAGCCAGGCTTCTTGGTTTTTGCTTTTATTTTTACGTAATACTCTACCTAGAACTTGCCTAAAATAGAGTTCAGTTTTGACTCTGCTTAGGTGACAACATACTTGGAGACGTGGGATGTCAGTCCCCTCACTAATCATCCCAACACTAACAATCCAGTTTGTTGTGCCGTTCCTGAATTCATCGATTTTTAATGACGGTTGTTGTTCTTTTGTAATAGCCCCCAATTAAAACGGACACTCATTAGTTAAGCGATAGGCTTAGACCTATCTTTAAGGAGTGTCTATGG
>NZ_JARFTS010000035.1:0-15341 GCF_029167175.1 Shewanella sp. A32 | reverse complement strand
TTCCCCTGTAGTTCAGTCGGTAGAACGGCGGACTGTTAATCCGTATGTCACTGGTTCAAGTCCAGTCAGGGGAGCCATCATGATATCAAAACACTCGCATCAACCTAAGCTGTGATCACGCTCGCAGTTAAAATGCAAACTTATCTCTCTCTGTGTTGTCACATTCGCATTAATCCCTAAATTTCATGTGTTGTTAATACCGGACGAAACACCGATAATAACTGCCAAGAAATTGTAATACTGTGAATATGATGAGTGATTATCTGCTGTTGCTGATTGGCACAGTGCTGGTCAACAACTTTGTCCTGGTAAAATTCCTGGGGCTTTGCCCATTCATGGGGGTATCCAGTAAGCTCGAGTCTGCTATCGGTATGTCGATGGCAACAACTTTTGTGCTGACCCTTGCCTCCATTCTCAGTTATCTGGTGAACCAGTATCTGTTGCTGCCTTTTGATCTGGGTTATCTACGCACGATGAGCTTTATTCTGGTCATTGCGGTGGTGGTGCAGTTTACCGAAATGGTGGTGCAGAAAACCTCCGCCTCATTGTACCGGGCGTTAGGGATTTACCTGCCGTTGATTACCACTAACTGTGCCGTGCTTGGGGTAGCGTTATTAAACGTCAATGAACAGCACAATTTCATGCAGTCTGCCGTATATGGCTTTGGTGCAGCCTTAGGCTTCTCTCTGGTGCTAATCCTGTTCTCTGCGATGCGCGAGCGTCTAGCCGCTGCAGACGTCCCGTTACCTTTTAAAGGGGGGGCCATAGCGATGATAACTGCGGGACTCATGTCTTTGGCCTTTATGGGCTTCACCGGTTTAGTTAAATAGAGTGGAATTCTGATGCTAATAGCTGTTGTTCTATTAACACTGCTGGCACTTGTGTTCGGCGTAGTGCTGGGATTTGCTGCCGAAAAATTCAAGGTTGAAGGGGATCCCATCGTCGACCAGATTGAATCGTTACTGCCACAGACTCAATGTGGTCAGTGTGGTTACCCTGGTTGTCGTCCTTATGCAGAAGCAATTGCTAATGGCGAGAAAATCAATCGCTGTCCACCTGGTGGCACCGCAACGATGGAAAAGCTGGCAGATCTTATGGGGGTTGAGCCTGAACCATTAACTGCCGCAGCTGAAACTCAGATTAAAAAAGTGGCCTACATCCGCGAAGAGGAATGTATCGGTTGTACCAAATGCATACAGGCATGTCCTGTCGATGCCATTATTGGTGCTGGGAAATTAATGCATACCGTGCTGACCAGTGCCTGTACCGGGTGCGATTTGTGTGTTGAACCCTGCCCGGTCGACTGTATTGAAATGATCCCAGTTAAACAGGATCTGCGTAGCTGGGACTGGAAACTCAACGCCATTCCCGTTAAGACGCTGTAAGAGGATTTTCCATTGAGTCTATCTGCATCTCCTGAGCAAGCAATCCTCTGGCCTTTAAAAGGCGGCATTCATCCGCCAGAAATGAAGCAATTATCGAATAATTCGCCGATTGAGCGACTACCGCAAGCACAGGAATATCTGCTGCCGCTGCCCCAAGTAGGCGAAACCGCCGCACTCATCGTCAATATTGGCGATCATGTGCTGGGTGGACAGGCGCTCACCCGCGGAATTTCGGCCATGTATCTGGCAGTACATGCCCCCACATCTGGCACCATTACGGCTATTGAACCACGCCCCAGCAATCATCCCTCTGGCTTACCGGTGTTAACCTGCGTCCTGCAAGCGGACGGACTCAATACCACCGTCCCCTTTATCGCCGCCGATGCCACACAACTGACGCATGATCAGATATTGCAGAGAATTCGTGATGCTGGCATTGCGGGGATGGGCGGTGCAATGTTTCCGAGCCATATCAAGCTTAACCCTGCCAGTAAGATCGAGCAGTTAATTATCAACGGCGTCGAATGCGAACCTTACATCACTTCTGATGACCGCTTAATGCGGGAGCACGCAGGGGGCATTCTCAAAGGTGTGGCTTTGATGCAACAGCTGATTACACCTAAGCAGATCATTATTGCGATTGAAGACAATAAGCCTGAAGCAATACTGTCGATGAAAAAAGCGCTAGCGGCCTCGATGCTCGCAGGTAGCTGTCGATTGCAGGTCATTCCCACCAAATATCCCTCTGGTGGCGAAAAGCAGCTGATCCAAATTCTCACTGGCCGTGAAGTGCCGTCCGGCGCCATTCCCGCACATTTAGGTATTGTGGTGCAGAATGTCGGTACTGCATTTGCTATTCAACAAGCCGTGTATGAAGGCAAACCACTATTAGAAAGGGTCATCACCGTGACCGGCAACAATGTCGAAAAACCCGGTAATTACTGGGTTGCTATTGGTACGCCAGTGCGACACATTCTGGAACAGACCGGATTTAACACAAGCAACGCAGAGCAAGTCATCGTGGGTGGCCCCATGATGGGTTACACCCTGCCAACCATTGATGTGCCGGTATTAAAAGGTAGCAACTGCTTGTTGTTGCCACTGGCCACAGAATTATCCAGCGCCACGATGGAGCGCTCCTGTATCCGCTGCGGAGAATGCGCCCAAGTGTGTCCGGCCTCACTATTGCCACAACAGCTCTATTGGCATGCTAAAGCAACTGAGTACGACAAGGCGGAAAAATTCCATCTGCAAGATTGTATTGAATGTGGTTGTTGCAGCTATGTCTGCCCGTCTGAAATTCCACTCGTCGAATACTATCGGGTTGCTAAAGCGGCCATTCGTAAAACCCGCGATGAAAAACTTCATGCAGAACATGCCAAATTACGTTTTGAAGCGCGTACACAACGTTTAGAGCAGGAAAAACAAGACCGTGAAGCAAAGGCCCGTCAGGCAGCAGAGAAGCGCCAGGCCACCATGTCCGGTAATGAAAAAAGTGCTGTGGCTGCTGCGTTGGCACGCGTAAAAGCAAAACAAGCCGCGAAAGAGACTGACGCATTAGCTGACACAGTGAATACAGCGCCAACAACAGATAAGCAAGCCGCAGTTGCCGCTGCTGTCGCTCGAGCTAAAGCTAAAAAAGCGCAATCAGATCAGCGCAATGACACCAGTAATGATGCCTCTGCAACAGTCGTTGATAATAAAAAAGCGGCAGTTGCTGCCGCGATTGCCAGAGCCAAAGCTAAAAAAGCGCAAACAGATCAGCACAATGGCGCCAGTAATGATGCCACTGCAACAGTCGTTGATAGTAAAAAGGCGGCGGTTGCCGCCGCCGTTGCCAGAGCCAAAGCCAAAAAAGCGGCAATGATTGCAAGCGCGGAAAATCCTACGGACCGGCCAACTACAGTTGAAAATACTGAAGCAGCAACCCCCGAAAAAATGGCTGCCGACGGTGGAGACGTAAACAACAAAAGTTCTGCGGGCAATCTGCCAGAGACTGCCGCAATCGCAAGTGACACTACAACCGCAGATGCCGACAAAAAAGCCAGAATCGCTGCCGCCGTTGCTAAAGCCAAGGCCAAAAAGGCGCTAGCGCCTGAGACTAATGTTATTGAGCCAGATACGACTGAAACTCCAGCGTCAACGCCAACGCCAACGCCAACGCCAACGCCAGATAATGATGACAAAAAGGCTCGCATAGCCGCAGCAGTCGCGAAAGCCAAACAAAAAGCCCGCGAGCGAGCTCACGAGCAGGAGAAAAACTGATATGGCATTTAAAATTGCCTCATCCCCACATCTCACTCGTCAGTTGCAAACCAACACAGTGATGCAACGAGTATTGTTATGTGCCCTGCCAGCACTGATTGTTCAATGTGCATTCTTTGGATGGGGCACCTTGATCCAGGTGATCTTCGCGATGCTGATTGCGTTACTCAGTGAATCGCTGGTATTACGGCTACGCCAACGGCCTGTATTGGCCACCATTTCCGATAATAGTGCGCTGCTGACGGCATTTCTAATTGGTGTGGCAATTCCACCGCTAGCGCCCTGGTGGTTAGTCCTGATCGGAACAGCTTTCGCTATCATTATGGTCAAGCAGCTTTATGGTGGGCTCGGCCAAAATCTGTTTAACCCGGCGATGGCGGCGTATGTACTGTTGTTGATTGCTTTCCCTGTGCAGATGACCAGTTGGGTTGCACCGATAACCGCCGCGCAGCACTCACCTGGATTTTTCGATAGTCTACACATTATTTTCAGCGCTACTCAGATAGATGTCGCAGATAGTTACCGTCTAGGGATTGATGGCACCAGTATGGCAACGCCGCTGGATACCATAAAAACGGATCTACACATGGGCCTGTCTGCCAGCGATAGTCTGCAAAAACTGATTTTTAATGGCTTCGTCGGCAAAGGTTGGTTTTGGGTCAATCTCGCCTATCTTGCTGGCGGATTGATAATGCTGCGGCTGAAGCTTATTCGTTGGCATATCAGCGCCGGGATTTTAGGTGCATTGTTAGTCTGCTCAACCGTTGCATGGGCTTGGGACCCACAAACCCATGTGAGTCCTTTGATCCACCTGTTTAGCGGTGCCACGATGATCGGCGCATTTTTTATCGCCACCGATCCGGTAACGGCGGCAACCAGCAACAAAGGTAGGTTGCTTTTTGGTGCCATCATCGGCGTACTGGTCTACCTGATCCGCAGTTATGGTGGCTACCCTGACGCGTTTGCATTTGCGGTGCTATTGGCCAATATCAGTGCCCCATTAATCGATTTTTACATCAAGCCGCGGGCCTATGGTCACCAACGTGGATAGTGGTTGGAGTAAGGAGCAATTATTTTGCAAAACACTATGTTGAGAAACGGCTTGTTACTTGGACTTTTCGCCTTGATCTGTACCGCGTTGGTTGCAGCAGTCAACCTGATGACCAAGGAAACCATCGTTGAGCAGCAACAGCAACAGTTGATGAATATTCTGCATCAGATTATTCCTGACACATTGCATGACAACGAATTATCTCAGACCTGCACCCTGCTGCATGCACCGGAAAGTTTAGGGACTACACGGCCGCTGCCCGCCTACATCGCTATGAAAAATGGTCAGCCCGTTGGACTGGCTATTGAAGCCGTGGCCCCCGATGGTTACAACGGTGAAATTCAACTGATAGTTGGCGTGCGCAACGACGGAACTGTGTTGGGTGTCCAAACTTTATCGCAGCAGGAAACTCCAGGACTTGGCGACAAAATTGATAGCCATAAATCCAACTGGGTAAAGAGTTTCGCGGGCATGGTTTATAACAGTCAAAACGACAAAAAATGGCACGTTAAAAAAGATGGTGGTGATATTGATCAGTTCACTGGTGCCACTATCACACCAAGAGCCTTTACCAAGGCTCTGCGTAACGCCTTACGTTATTTTGAAGCGAATAAGGCTGCAATATACCGTCAACCATTAAATTGTGAGGTAACCAAATGACCTCGTATCGTGAGATTGCTTGGCAAGGGCTCTGGAAAAACAATCCTGGGTTGGTACAGCTTTTGGGGTTGTGTCCCCTACTCGCCGTGACGGCGACCATCACCAACGCCATCGGTCTTGGGGTTGCCACCATGGCAGTGCTCGTAGGTTCCAATGTCCTGGTATCTCTGGTCCGCGACTTTGTCCCCAAAGAAATCCGCATTCCGGTGTTTGTGATGATCATTGCGGCACTGGTTACTGCGGTGCAGTTACTGATCAATGCCTATGCTTATGGCTTGTATCTGTCGCTCGGGATCTTTTTGCCGTTGATTGTCACTAACTGTGTGATCATTGGACGTGCTGAAGCGTTTGCCTCTCGAAATAATCCACTGAAAGCCGCCTTTGACGGTCTGATGATGGGTTCCGGATTTACCTTAGTGCTGATGGTATTGGGTGCCATTCGCGAGATTTTAGGTCAAGGTACCTTGTTTGATGGTGCCGACCAACTCCTCGGCGCTTGGGCTACAAATTTGCGCATTGAAGTTTGGCATGTCAACACCTCCTTTTTGTTAGCAATGCTGCCACCAGGCGCATTTTTTGGTGTTGGCCTGTTAATCGCACTCAAAAATGTGATCGATCGAAAGCTCGCTGCACGCCAACCGAAAATAACAGAAACAGTCGCGGTGCAGCGCGTGCGCGTGACCAAGGTTAACTAATGCCAATAGCTCATTTGTTTCTGTAAAGGATGGACAGTGAATAACGCCAAACGAATTGAAATACTGAAACGTCTGCAGGACAGCAATCCCCATCCTAAAACAGAACTGCACTATAGCAGCCCTTTTGAACTATTAGTCGCTGTGACCTTATCGGCTCAAGCAACCGATGTCAGTGTTAACAAGGCGACGGCTAAATTATTTCCGGTAGCCAACACTCCCAGAGCAATAACGGAACTCGGAGTTGAAGGGCTGAAACACTACATTAAGACAATTGGTCTTTATAACAACAAAGCCATCAATGTTGTCGCACTATCACAAAAGTTGCTGGATGACTTTGATGGACAAGTGCCAGAAAACCGTGAGGCTTTGGAATCTTTACCGGGAGTAGGGAGAAAAACAGCTAACGTGGTACTGAATACGGCTTTTGGTTGGCCCACTATCGCCGTAGACACCCATATTTTCAGAGTGGGTAACCGCACTAAATTTGCGCAGGGCAAGAATGTGCAAGAAGTCGAAGAAAAACTACTGAAAGTAGTGCCCGCTGAATTTAAAGTGGATGTTCATCACTGGTTAATCTTACATGGCCGTTATACCTGTATCGCCAGAAAACCAAAATGTGGCAGCTGCATTATTGAAGATTTGTGTGAGTACTCTCCACCAAAAAAAAAGTAAAGAATCAGACTTAGTTCGTGTAACAGATTCCTTAGGGAGTCTGTTTTTTTATCTTTACATAACCCCAAAGACCCACCATAGTGTATTTAAGTATAAGCGACATTTAATTATGTAATGAATAATTTAAGGGATAATGTTCAGGTTAGGATATATAAGGATATAAAAGGCGCTTCGTTTCCAGTCGTGGTTAGGAACGGCTTCTTCCCATGCTGCTTGTACCTGAATGCTTACCTAAACGGCACTCATAACTCCCCACTTTCCAATGCGAGATCACGCATCTCAAAACAGTCACCATCATTCTACACCCGAAAGAAATATGCCTATGAGTTGAAGTTTTTATATTGCTTCTTCATGGAGAACGGTATTGACCTTGTTGAGCGTGTAGCATGTGGCTCATTTTTATCGATTGAGGAAATTGATGACTACATTCGTGCTTGTAAATTCTATGTGGATACAGAAGGTGATAACAAAGACAGCACGGTAGTAAGCCTGACTGATAAAAGGATCAGAGATGCGATACATGCGACATCCAACAGTCATCCAGAAGTGTCAGCACATACGTTTAATCAACGCCTCAATCGCCTTAAAGCCTACATTGAATTCCTATATGTGTGCCATCACTACGATAAAGCTGACACTGAGCAGCAAATCAGTACGGATGCTCAATTTAATAAATTTAAACTCTACATAAGCTCGGTAATATCTGACTCTAGAAAAGACAACACAGTTGTTAAAGATCCCTTTGAACAAGCGATCCCAGAGGATAAGTTCTTTGATTTATTAGAAATTATTCAAGAGCGCTCGCCGAATAATCCATTCAAGTCAAGCAAGCTTCGAAATCAAATCATCGCCCAAATATTGATTGATACTGGCGTTCGTGTAGGTGCAGTATTGAAATTGAAGGTGAGTGATTTAGTGGATGATTGGGGCAACCCTCGATTCCGACTGACCCGAACACCTAATGACCCAACGGACACAAGGCGGCTTCCCGCCGCGAATAAAACAAAAGCACTCTCGGTTTCCATCTCTCGTGACTTGATGAAGCTCATTAAGCTCTACATTGACACCGTGCGCCAAAGTACCCCAAACGCTCATGAGCATGATTTTGTCTTTATCTCTGAAAAAGGGAAAACCATCGGAAAGCCAATGTCTTACAATGCCATTCACAAGGTCATAAAGACCTTTGGGCTGACGATCGGGATAGCGCTGCACCCCCATTTACTTCGTCATAAATGGAATGAACTCTTTGAAGATAAAGCCAAAGAAAAAGGATTTTCAGCAGATAAAATTGAAGATCTTCGTAAATATGCGATGGGTTGGGTGGAAGATTCAAAAATGGCCTCCGTCTACAACGAGTTCCAATTAGCCGTGACGGTGGCGGAAATTTCATCCAAGAACCAAAGCCAATCTGTTCCCAACCTGAAAGGTGACCAATGAACAGTATTGAATTCAACGAGTTAATAAATCGTTATACAGGAACAAGCACCTTTCAGTCAAAAGCAGAGGGCTATGAGTTCGATCTCTTTTCAGATGAATGGGTGCTCGGTTACAAGAAAACCCTTTACCTTGACTGGATGCACACGCTAGACAGTGACATTTTTCTCGATTTGCGATTGGCTATCGCTCACACAGCTAAACTTTATGCTTATCAATCTCTAATTACTCATGTCAGCACCCTAAAAACCCTTTGCCAGTATTTAGAGCCAGCAACGTTTGAAGCGTGGTGGCTAACGCTCACGGACTATAAAAAGAAAGTAAGAGATGTGCTATTCGCATTTTGTCAGAAAAGCCCTGAGTACCGTAGCTCTATCCTGACGCCTCTCTATGACCTCGTTAAGAACGATAATTTAGGCACAAAGGATCGCTCAAAAAGCATCCTTGATGAAATAACAGGCGCGTACAGTGAAATCGAGCGTGATAACCTACTAGAAGCCCTGCGAATCGAAACGCTCCATGCGCTCGATAATGAGTTCATCGCCACACAGCCTTTTACCCGCCTCAGAAATATTCTGGCTTGTCAGTTGATGGTCGCCATCATAAGAAGACCGACACAATTAGTTCAACTCAAATGGTGTGACCTCTTGCGAGTGGGTCAAGCGTTTACCTCGCACAAGGAGCATAACCGTGATTGGCAACCTCTGACACAGCATCACTTTTCTGATGTAGAGCAATTGCACCTACGAACTTTTAAAGGAAAAGATGGGGGATTTAGACGCAATGCCGAATCACGCTCACATCGCCTAGACCCTGACCTGTCTGAATTGCTACTCCAATATTACCGAGCATATGAAACCTATTTATGTACCTGCTTAAGCCAGTGCAACATCGCACTATCTGAGAGTGACACCAAAGCACTAATGCAACGACTGCCACTGTTTCCAGACCAAAGTTTATTTTCAGCAAAATTTGAGACGAAAGAGAGCCTCTTTCGCTCCGTAAGCGACACCTCCCAAGCGTTTCATCTCGCTTCTGTTAGTCTTACACATAATATTGCTTACCTCTTCAATGCAAAACTCGACATTAAAAGTGACCGCATCGCCTATCAGCCCCTTGCCTTTAAAAATAATCGCTGGCGGCATACCCAGTTAACCCTGGCGGTTTGGATGGGATTAAGCCCCGCGCAAGTTGCCGCCATTACCGGTGTCACCGTTGATGCCATCCAATCTTATCTTGATTTAAAAGCACCTGAACGGGTCAAAATTGACCAAGCCTTTGCAGGGAACAGTGTTATACAGCGCTTTGATAGCATCTCTTCGAAAGAGTTACAGCAACACCCTGATTTTGTGGTTAAAAGCCCTTTTGATGAGGAGATGGGGCACAAACTGAACCCCGCCAATTGCGCCAGTTGTCAGTCAAAAGGTGCCGCTCCGATGGGATGCTACCCCTGCGAAAACTTTCGACCGTTAGAAACCGCCAATCATCAGCCGTATTTGGATAAAGCCGAGCGTAAACTGGCGATTAACAGTCAATCAGCGCATCCCGCCACGGTCAAACGGCTGCAAACCATTATCACCTATATCCGAGTGACGATTGCGCTGTGTGAAGAGCGAAAAAACCTGAAAGTAGGTGCGCAGATATGAAAACAATAAATCGCTACATGGATAATCAACGTGCATACGTGGCCAAAAAGAAAGCGCAACCGCTGATGGGCTTTACTAACTCTCAGGGGGAGCCTGCGTCATGGGATGACATGGCGGTGACATTCACCGACAGCGACAGTAAAACCATCAATATTCTCTTTTGTAATCTGAATAAAAACAATCCAAAGATGGGTACACGCTTCACAGAAGATGATCGATTAGCGCCTGAAACACACGATTTATTGTTTGCCTATGCGCTTGATGTTTTAAAGGAAAACGTAAGCATAAATCGCAAGCGAAATAAAATCACAGTTGCAAGACGTTTCCTTTGCCACTTAGATGAGAATGTCGCCTCTGCCTCCCTTGAAAAGATCCAACATGCCATAGACTCGCTGACATACTCAGTCCACCTAACGGGATTCATCAACTGGCTACACCATCATAAAATGTTGCCCAAAAGCTGCCAGCCCTACGTAAGCCCCCCCAAAAAGCCATTTCGAGGTAAAAGTGGTGATAACGCACTGGAGGCGGAGAAAAGCAAACTGCCTTCGGAAAAAGCGCTGTTGGCACTCGGCGCTATCTTTCATGATGTCATCCCCCCCTATCTAGATGATGACAAAAATGATATTGATGCTTGGCAACCGCTTATCGCTTCGACGCAAGTTCAGCGAGACAGCTTTATTTGCACCATGGCAGCGCTGGGCATGGCGTCACCTAATCGCATCGGTGCAGAGCAAGTGCTTCTGACTACACAACGCATACAGCGCCATACAGAGGTTGTCGATGGACAAGAACAAACGGTGCATTATCTCTACTGGCGGGGCTCAAAGGGGTACAAGGACAATCAAAATCACATCAATGCCGAAATGGTTGAGAGTGTCGACCGAGCTTTACACTACACCATCCTAGCGACAGAACCTGCCAGAGCGCTCGCGCGATTCTATCGACAGCCAAATCGCCCACTGAAAGAAGTGCTGAGTGACTTTA
Organism: Shewanella sp. A32; assembly: GCF_029167175.1. Taxonomy (NCBI): domain Bacteria; kingdom Pseudomonadati; phylum Pseudomonadota; class Gammaproteobacteria; order Alteromonadales; family Shewanellaceae; genus Shewanella; species Shewanella sp. A32. The sequence continues at coordinate 4,546 of NZ_JARFTS010000035.1, read as the reverse complement.
AACCGAGCGATGAGAACATCGCCCTACTTAAGCCATCCATGAACAAACCCACCCACATTTTGCATCTTGGCTTGCTGCTGGGCTTTTTTGACGGCAGTGACAAATGTGTGCGAGTTTCACCTGACACAAAAGGGGCAATCGACAAAACCTATAATTCGCATAATCCAAAGTTCATCAAACCCATCGCCCAGCTTGAACCGTTCGACACACTGGTGTTTAAGTCTCACTGCCCTTACGCTCGGGCGCTGACAGGATGTGAAACCATGAGACAACTTCAATACCAAAATTATACCGCAGATCAACAAGCGCTTACCGTGGCCGCCTTTCAAAATCACACCATCGAGATAAATCAAGCTCAACTGAGCGGCTACAATATTCAGCAAACGAAGTCTGTCGATGTTGAGCACGCCTTGTTTATGTACACAGAAAAGCAAATGGGCGGCAAGGTAACACACCCTTTTCTTTTGGTGCCGATTAGCTCGCTCAGTGGGATCTTTGCTGACGATTTAATTAAAGCCAGTAAAAACAGGCTGACTATTTTTGAGCGACACGGCTTTGCCAGCGATTTTGTGCTCAAGCCGCACCAACTGCGCCACTGGCAAAATGATTACCTTGCGAAAAAAGGGCTACCTCATCACCTCATCACCTTGCTGTCAGGTCGAAAAAGCGCAGAGCAAACCCTGACGTATATTCATACCACCGACGCCGAGAACGCCTCGGTGATTGGGGATATCTCTTACTCTAATGAGCAAGAAAGGGACGTTCAAGAGAAGGTAAGCCTTCGTATTAGAACCATGAACCAATACAATGAGGCTATCGACAATGAAACGCCGACTTTTGTCCATGAAACAGGGTTTTGCACTCAGAACCTCGCCCTATCACCTTGCACTTACATGTCAGAGTTTGAAACACAATGTGCGCTGTGCTCAGCGTCTTGCCATATCGCCCATGATAGTGAGGCAATTGCCTTGCTTATGAAGGATTTAAAGGTACAGACGCATAACTTGGAAAAGGTTCAGACAGCCATCAACTTTGTCACCAGTCAAAGCATGCAGATGTGGTACAGAACCCATTATCGCAACACGTGCATGCTAAAGCACCTCATTGAAGTGCTATCCGATGACACCATCGAAAAAGGCAGTATGGTGCGTTTACTCACTCGTTCAAACAGCATAAGAATCACCAATTTAGAGACAAAAACCGTGGCAGAGCACAAGTTGGCGCTACCTGATGCCGAGCAAGCCATTCAAGCCGCGCTTGAGGCAAAAAACGCTAAAAGCCAAGATGAAGCCACGAATAATTTTTTAGGCTTTCTAGGTTCACTCTAGGGAGGTGATATGGCACTTAAATCACTCGAAACTGAACAGCAAATTTCCATACAAGCCCTCATTCGAAGCTGGGAAGGTAAATTAACCTGGGACTTGTTAGTCACAAAAATTGAATCCAGTTTAGGTATTGCCACCACGAGACAAACGCTCGACAAGTACGCCAATATCAAGCACGAATACAAGCAAAAAAAGCAAGTTTTAAGGGGTAAGCCTGTTTCGCCTGATAATAAGGAACTGATTTCTTATTTACAAAAAGACGTGGAATTAGCGGAGAAGGTGATCCAACTCGAAGCACAGCTTGCAGTAGCACACTCAGAGATTGGCAAACTTCAAGCTTTCATTCAAAAGTTATCCAGCATTAGCAAAACCAACCCAAGTGTCATGGATGTGTTTCAAAAGACCTTACGAGACGTTGAAAGTAACACGAAGTAAGCATCGCAAAAAGGATAGAGAATATGGCAAGTGGGCAGCAACGAGCACAACAAAACATTGATGCATTCATGCAGTGGCAAGCTACGCAATCCAATGACGACTTTAAGCAAATTACGCTTAAAGGACAGCTTAACCGCACCGAGATCGCTAAAGCAGTGGGCTGTGGTAAATCAGCGCTGCTCCAAAATCCTGCTTTACGCAATGCATTACGATTGCTTGAAGATTCGCTCAGAGAAAAAGGCGTATTGCCACCCCTGACTGACACAGCCCCCAGAACCCTTGCTGGCCCCAAACTTTACGATAATACGGCACATAACAGAGCGCTCGAATCAAAACGTTTAAGCCGACTCGAAGCCGAAAACATTGAGTTGAAAGCGAAAGTAAAGGAGCTGGAAAACACGCTAACACGTTTCGGTGAACTGTCTGAAACCCTTTCAGAGATAGGGTTTATGCCAAGATGAAGACTATCCGTGACATTTACGAAGATCAGTTTCGCGTAACAAGTATCCCTTTTGCTTCATCTAATGTTGTTATATTTACTGGTATTCCACTTCAACAAAACTCATACAAGACAAATAGTGGTAAATACTACGTCACAATAAAAGCAAATCCAGAAAATATCCCTGTCCTACCTGCCATTGGTCAGCATTGGTCAGTGAAAGGCACTAGACAAGTTGAAGATAAAAATATCGGTGATTACGTGATGCAACAGCACACTTACGAATCGCCATCTCATATCGAATGCAGCTTGCCGGAAACGGGAGAACAACTGATCCAATTTATTGCTAATGAGAAAGATTTTAGAGGCATCGGAGAAAGCAAAGCAAGAGCACTTTGGGAACTGCTTGGTAAAGAGTTTCATGCAACTATAAGTCACGACACTTCCGCATCCAGAGAACGTTTGAGAGGCGTTTTGAGCGAGAATTCTATCAATGCTTTATTCGAAGGATATAGTAAATACAAGAATCTGGCTTATTGCAATTGGATGTCCGAGCTAAAAATTCCCGCAAGTGTTCAGCAACGTTTGTTAAAGCACCATAGCGAACAATCAATCAATGCAATTAAGCAAAATCCCTACGTGCTCGTCGGTTTTGATATGTCTTTTCAGGATGTTGATAACATCGTGAAAGAAAGCCTCATATGGAATAATTTCGCGCTGAACGACGATAGTCGTTTAAGTGCGGCATTGGAAATATCAATTCGTAAAGAAGTTGACAAAGGACATACCTATTCAACTCGCGCCACATTGCAACCACACTTAACTAATCTACTGAAAGATAAAGAATTAGTTGCGCAAGCATTTAAGGCGGGATTTAACAAGGCGCAATATATACTGAATCCAGAAGCTGGCACATACCACCCGACCGCGCAGTTGCTGATGGAAAGTGTCGTTGCCAAACGACTTAATGCACTTGCGATACAAAACAATCTCTACAATGAACATGCAAATTCGGCCTATTGTGCCACTATCAGCGAGTTGCCATACGAGCTTACACAGAAACAAGCAGAGGCTGTCACAACCTGCCTGGATAATGCTGTGAGTTGTATTACGGGCGGCGCTGGAACAGGGAAAACAACGGTTCTGAGAACGGCATTACGAGCTTATGCCAAGCTAGGATTTGAAATTCATGCGGTTGCATTGAGTGGTCGAGCTGCTATGCGCTTACATGAGTCCATCGGATTTACCACATCAACCATTGCAAAATTGCTTAGAGATGAACTAGTTGGTTCAAGCGAACGAAAACATTTACTAGTTATCGATGAAGCCTCAATGGTTGATTTGCCAACCATGTATCGACTGGTTACACATATTCATCCGACAGTTCGAATTATCTTTACAGGCGACCCTGATCAACTGCCGCCGATTGGTTGCGGCAAAGTGCTTGCTGACATCGTGCTTTCAAAAGTTATTGCCAACACTAAGCTCGATATTGTGAAACGGCAGGAAGGTTCTACAGGAATACCTGAGTATTCCAAGCTCATTAACCAAGGCGTAGTACCAGAGCAGATGACAACCGGCGCTGTCTATTTTCATGAAACAGCTAAAAAAGATATTGCACAAGTTTGTTGCAGTCTCTACGAACAGTCGTCGGAAAACAGTCGGGTCATGGCTCCAACCAAGGCATTGGTTACAGAAATCAATAAGCTCATTCAAACTATTGTAAATCCAAATGGTGCAATGCTTCAGTTCAAGATGAATGAAGAACAGCTTTTCATGAACTTGCGATTGAACGACACCATCTTGTTTACGCAAAACCACTACGACAAAGGCATTCAGAACGGTTCCCTTGGCACATTAACAAGCGTTGAATCATCAGATGAAAGTTACGGTGAAGTGACACTGGATACTGGTGATAAAGTTGAAATCACACAAACGATTTTAGATTGTATGTGGTTGGGTTATGCAATAACCCTGCACAAAGCACAAGGTTCTCAATTCCCCCGAGTCATCATTGCACTGCAAAAAGGTAAGATCGTTGACCGAGCATGGCTTTATACCGCAATAACCAGGGCTGAAAGCGAGGTCCACATTGTCGGCAGCACTGCTGATTTCAAAGTGATCACTGAACGAGCAAGCAATGCTCACCACCGCAACAGCTTTTTGGTTAATCTTTTAAAAAGAGAAAGGACTTGTGATTTTGGGGAGTGACTACGGGTGCAAGCGAAAATAAATTGTGTGTCAACGCAAAGCGTTGTCCACATTTTATTTGTATTAGTTCAGACTAGATCTGACACATCATCTTGAAAAGATGAGAGTTACCCGTTTTGATAAAGGTGTCGAATCT
>NZ_JARFTS010000034.1:0-16819 GCF_029167175.1 Shewanella sp. A32 | reverse complement strand
CAATCAGGTGCACAATAGAAAAGGCCAGCTACGGGAGCTGGCCTAAAAACTGTCAACCTATCTTAGGACGGGACATTGTCGTCTATGGATTTTGCGAGATCAAGCACCCTGCGTCCTTGATCGGATAAGGGATTAAGCATACAATCTATGGCCGATTTTTTGAGCCTGAAAAAGGCGGCGCTCCAATTATTGGGGATGTAACAGGGCTTACTGAATGCTGATAGGCCCTTATGCTCGGGTCGCAATGAGTAACGGAATTAACCGATGACAACAAATACCGAAAACCAGGGCAATTCTCTGGATATTCTTAAGTGGGTGATCACTATTGTGCTGCTGGCAGTTGCCATTGTCGGCAACCATCACTACAGCGATGCTAGCGTAGTGGCACGAGCCCTTGGCGTAATCGTGCTGTTTGCCATTGCAGGCTTTGTTGCACTGCAGACAGTAAAAGGTAAACAGGCATTGGCGTTCGCTAAAGAATCTCAGATCGAAGTCCGTAAAGTGGTGTGGCCTACCCGGCAAGAAGCACTGAATACAACCTTTATTGTATTGATTGCGACTGGTGTGTTGGCCATCATCCTGTGGGGTCTCGACGCAGCCCTGCTGAAAATTGTCAACCTTATTACTGGCGTATAGGCTTTCTCATGACAGAAGCGAATGAAGCTAAAAAAAGGTGGTATGTCGTTCAGGCTTTTTCTGGTTATGAAGGCCGTGTTTGTAAGTCTCTGATCGAACATATCAAAATGCATGGTATGGAAAAGTACTTCGGTGAAGTACTGGTGCCTACCGAAGAAGTAGTGGAAATGCGTGGCGGTCAGCGCCGCAAGAGTGAGCGCAAGTTTTTCCCTGGATATGTGCTGGTTCAAATGGAAATGAATGATGAATCATGGCATTTGGTGAAAAGCATTCCACGTGTAATGGGCTTTATTGGCGGTACCTCTGACCGTCCAGCTCCAATTTCCGACAAAGAAGCCGATGCCATTTTGCGTCGTCTGCAGGAAACCACAGATTCTCCGACTCATCGCGTTATGTACGAACCTGGTGAAGTGGTTCGAGTGACCGATGGGCCGTTTGCCGACTTCAACGGGACGGTTGAAGAAGTGGATTATGACAAGAGTCGTGTAAAAGTGTCTGTCATGATCTTCGGCCGTTCTACCCCGGTAGAACTAGACTTTAATCAGGTTGAGAAAAGCTGATTAAATTAACAACAAAATCCGTTTGGCAACGGGTGTGGATTTCTATATAATCCGCACCCGTTGTTTTCGGGGAGCCTTGTGCATGTTGCACGGGCGTTTGAACCCAAACTGAGGAAAATCAGATGGCTAAGAAAATTGAAGCTTATATTAAGCTGCAAGTAAAATCAGGCTCTGCCAACCCTTCACCACCAGTAGGTCCAGCTCTGGGTCAGAAAGGTGTGAACATCATGGAATTCTGTAAAGCGTTTAACGCCCGTACAGAAAAAATGGAAAAGGGCATGCCTATCCCTGTAGTGATCACTGTGTACAGCGATCGCTCATTCACTTTCGAAACTAAGACTCCTCCAGCTTCATATCTGCTGAAGCAGGCTGCTGGCCTGAAGTCAGGTTCAAGCCGTCCTAATACTCAGAAAGTGGGTACTATCAAGCGTGCTAAAGTTCAGGAAATCGCTGAACTGAAAGCTGTTGACATGACTGGTGCTGACGTTGAAGCGATGACTCGCTCAATCGAAGGTACTGCTCGTTCCATGGGTTTGGTAGTAGAGGACTAATACAATGGCAAAGTTGACTAAGCGCATGCGCGTTATCCGCGAAAAAGTGGAAGCTACTAAAGCATACGATATCAATGAAGCACTGGTTCTGTTGAAAGAACTGGCTACTGCTAAATTCGTTGAAAGTGTGGACGTTGCCGTTAACCTGGGTGTTGACCCTCGTAAATCAGATCAGAACGTACGTGGCGCTATCGTGCTGCCTCACGGTACTGGTCGCGACGTTCGCGTTGCAGTATTTACTCAAGGTGCTAACGCTGAAGCTGCTAAAGCTGCAGGTGCTGAACTGGTTGGTATGGACGAACTGGCTGCCCAGGTAAAAGCTGGCGAAATGAACTTTGACGTAGTCATCGCTTCTCCTGATGCGATGCGCGTTGTCGGTCAGTTAGGTCAGATCCTCGGCCCACGTGGTTTGATGCCTAACCCTAAGACTGGCACTGTGACTCCTAACGTTGCTGAAGCGGTTAAGAACGCTAAAGCCGGTCAGGTTCGTTATCGTACTGATAAAAACGGTATTATCCATACCACTATCGGTAAAGCTGACTTCGAACCAGTGAAACTGAAAGAAAACCTTGAAGCACTGATGATCGCACTGAAGAAGGCTAAGCCTGCTGCTGCGAAAGGTCAGTACATCAAGAAAGTCACCGTATCCACTACTATGGGTGCCGGTGTTGCTGTTGACCAGAGCACTCTGGATACAACTGCTGCTTAATTTTACAAAATGCGTGCATTAGCCTATAATGCGCGCACTTTGTGGGTTGGAGCCCGATATTCGGGCTTCCGTCCAAGACCGCAGGTGTCTCTTAGTTAAGATACTTAATTTCCTGCGTAGACGGTGTCAGGCCCCAGATAGATTTGTTCTGCTGGATTATCTGCACCGTAAGTAACTGAATGGATTTCTGTTCAGTAAGGTAAACGCTAGGGGAAACCCTAGGTAGAATCCAGGAGTAAAGCCTAATGGCATTAAGACTCGAAGACAAACAAGCGATTGTTGCTGAAGTCAACGAAGCTGCCAAAGGTGCACTGTCTGCAGTTGTCGCGGATTCCCGCGGCGTGACTGTAGGCGCTATGACCACACTGCGTAAAGCCGCTCGTGCTAATGGTGTTTATGTACGCGTAGTACGTAACACTCTGGCTCGTCGCGCTGTTGAAGGCACTGCATTTGAGTGTCTTGGCGAAGTGTTCTCTGGCCCAACTTTGATTGCTTTCTCTAACGAGCACCCAGGTGCTGCCGCACGTCTGTTAAAAGATTTTGCGAAAGAGCAGGCTAATTTCGAAGTTAAAGGTGCAGCTTTTGAAGGGGAATTCATCCCTGCAGCTGACATTGATCGTTTGGCAAAACTGCCGACATACGAAGAAGCACTGGCACGGTTGATGATGACTATGAAAGAAGCCGCCGCTGGCAAGTTTGTTCGTACACTGGCTGCACTGCGCGATCAAAAACAAGAAGCGGCCTAATTACCGGCTCGCTGCTTAAACGAATTGAATTCAGTACAATAGGAAATATTTCTTATGTCTATCACTAAAGACCAAATCCTTGAAGCCTTTGCAGCAATGTCTGTAATGGAAGTTGTTGAACTTGTTGAAGCAATGGAAGAGAAGTTCGGCGTATCTGCCGCTGCTGCCGTTGTTGCTGGTGGTGCTGGTGAAGCTGCTGCTGCCGTTGAAGAAAAAACCGAGTTCGACGTAGTTATGACTTCTCACGGCGAAAACAAAGTAGCTGTAATTAAAGCCGTACGTGGCGCAACTGGTCTGGGTCTGAAAGAAGCCAAAGCAATGGCTGAATCTGCCCCAGTAGCAGTTAAAGAAGCTGTCTCTAAAGAAGAAGCTGAAGCTCTGAAGAAAGAACTCGAAGAAGCTGGCGCTACTGTAGAGATCAAGTAAGTTAGATACTGACTTACTCCCATCTGACCAAAAGTCGGGTGTAGGCTGGCGGTTTTTTGACCGTCGGCCTTTTTTGCGCTGTAGGCGCCGATGATTTTTTCACCGTGAAATCATTCGTATATTGCAGTTCCTAGCAGTGATTATTGGTTAGGTTCTTGCCAACAATCGGTGATGGGCAAACGTGCTGGATTAACCGCAGGGTTGGTTCAGTCTTGGTCACATCTCGCAAGCAGAGGAAACCCATGGTTTACTCCTATTCTGAAAAGAAGCGTATTCGCAAAAACTTCGGTAAGCGTCCTCAGGTACTGGACATTCCTTACCTGTTGGCGATTCAGTTAGATTCATTCAAGAAGTTCACCGATCAAGATCCCACCGGTGAGCGTGGCTTAGAAGCCGCTTTCCGCAGCGTTTTCCCGATTAAGAGCTTTTCTGGCAATTCCGAATTGCAGTATGTCAGCTACAAGCTGGGCGAGCCTGTATTCGATGTCAAAGAGTGCCAGATTCGTGGCGTAACTTTCTCCGCACCGCTGCGCGTAAAACTGCGCCTGGTGTTGTTTGATCGTGAAGCCGCCGCCGGCACTGTTAAAGATATTAAAGAACAAGAAGTTTACATGGGTGATATCCCATTGATGACTGAGAACGGTACTTTCGTTATTAACGGTACCGAGCGTGTGATTGTTTCTCAGTTGCATCGTTCCCCAGGTGTATTCTTCGACCATGACCGTGGTAAAACCCACTCCTCCGGTAAAGTGTTGTATAACGCTCGTATCATTCCTTACCGTGGTTCATGGCTGGATTTTGAATTCGATCCAAAAGATGCGCTGTTTGTGCGTATTGACCGTCGTCGTAAGTTGCCTGCGACAATCCTGCTGCGCGCACTGGATATGTCTACCCAGGAAGTCCTGGATACCTTCTTCGACCGCGTAGATTTCAGTATCAAACAAGATTCGCTGGTGATGAAGCTAGTTCCTGAACGTCTGCGCGGTGAAACTGCCAGTTACGATATCAAGGATTCAGCGGGCAATCTGTTGGTGGAAAAAGGCCGTCGTATCACTGCCCGTCACATCAAGCAGTTGGAAAAGTCCAATACCACTGAGCTGGAAGTGCCGGTGGATTACATCGTTGGTAAGTTAGCCGCTCAGGACTATATCGATCCTGATACCGGTGAAGTATTGCTGACTGCAAACGATGAACTGACGCTGGAAGTGCTGGCTAACCTGTCACAAGCAGGCATCAAAGATATCAGCACTCTCTATGTCAACGAGTTGGATCACGGTGCTTACATGTCTGATACGCTGCGTATCGACTCTACCACCAACCGTATGGAAGCATTGGTCGAGATCTACCGTATGATGCGTCCTGGTGAACCACCAACCAAAGATGCGGCTGAAGCCTTGTTCCAGAACCTGTTCTTCGCAGAAGAACGCTACGACCTGTCTAAAGTGGGCCGTATGAAGTTCAACCGTCGTCTCGATATCGATGAGAACGAAGGTACCGGCATTCTGAGCAAATCAGACATCGTTGCTGTTATGAAGAAAATCATCGAGATCCGTAACGGTTTTGATGAAGTGGACGATATTGACCACTTGGGCAACCGTCGTATCCGTTCTGTGGGCGAAATGGCAGAAAACCAGTTCCGCGTTGGTTTAGTACGTGTTGAACGTGCTGTGCGTGAACGTCTGTCACTGGGCGACCTGAACGAACTGATGCCACAGGATCTGATCAATGCTAAGCCGATCTCTGCGGCAGTGAAAGAGTTCTTTGGCTCTTCACAGTTGTCACAGTTTATGGACCAGAACAACCCGCTGTCAGAAGTAACGCACAAGCGTCGTATTTCTGCACTTGGCCCCGGTGGTTTGACGCGTGAACGCGCAGGCTTCGAAGTGCGTGACGTTCACCCAACTCACTACGGTCGTCTGTGTCCAATTGAGACCCCTGAAGGTCCAAACATTGGTCTGATCAACTCATTGTCTACTTTCGCGCGTACTAACGCCTATGGCTTCTTGGAAACGCCATACCGTAAAGTCGTTGATGGCGTAGTAACTGATGAAGTTGAATACTTGTCCGCCATTGAAGAAGGTCGTTATGTGGTTGCTCAGGCAAACATCGACCTCGACGAAAATGGCCGCATTCTGGATGAGCAGGTTGCTTGCCGTCATAAAGGTGAATCTACCTTTATGCGCGTTTCCGACATCCAGTATATGGACGTATCACCACAGCAGATCATCTCGGTAGCGGCTTCTTTGATTCCATTCTTGGAACACGATGACGCGAACCGTGCCTTGATGGGTGCGAACATGCAACGTCAAGCGGTTCCAACACTGCTATCTGAAAAACCATTGGTAGGGACTGGTATTGAACGTACCCTGGCGATGGATTCCGGTGTGTGTGTCGCTGCTAAACGTGGTGGTGTCATTGATTACGTTGATGCCAGCCGTATCGTGGTTAAAGTAAATGAAGAAGAGCTGCGCCCAGGCGAAGCGGGTATCGACATTTACAACCTGACTAAATATACCCGTTCTAACCAGAACACCTGTATTAACCAGCGTCCTTGTTGCCATGTTGGTGAGCCAGTGACTCGTGGTGACGTACTGGCTGACGGCCCATCTACTGATATGGGCGAGTTGGCGCTGGGTCAGAATATGCGTATCGCATTCATGACCTGGAATGGTTACAACTATGAAGACTCCATCCTGATCTCTGAGCGTGTTGCGCAGCAAGATCGCTTCACCACCATTCACATTCAGGAACTGTCCTGTATCGCTCGTGATACCAAACTGGGTAGCGAAGAGATTACAGCTGACATCCCGAACGTAGGTGAATCCGCACTCTCCAAACTGGATGAGTCCGGTATCGTCTATATCGGTGCTGAAGTGAAGGGCGGTGACATCCTGGTCGGTAAAGTGACACCAAAAGGTGAAACTCAGCTGACACCAGAAGAAAAACTGCTGCGGGCGATTTTCGGTGAAAAAGCCTCTGACGTGAAGGACAGCTCACTGCGTGTTCCTAACTCAGTGAAAGGTACCGTTATCGACGTTCAGGTCTTCACTCGTGATGGTGTCGAAAAAGACAAACGTGCTATCGAAATTGAAGAGATGCACATTGCTCAGGCACGTAAGGACTTGACTGAAGAGTTCAAGATTCTGGAAGAAGGTGTGTTTGATCGTGCTCGTAACCTGCTGCTGAACAGCGGTGTCAGTGAAGCCAAACTGGCAGATATGCCACGTAAGGATTATCTGGTTCAGGTTATCGACGATGAAGCCAAACAGACTGAGCTGGAACAGCTGGCTGAGCAGCACGAAGAGCTGAAAGCAGACTTCGACAAGAAATTTGAAGCTAAACGCCGCAAAATCACCCAGGGTGATGACTTGGCTCCAGGCGTACTGAAGATCGTTAAAGTGTACTTGGCGGTTAAACGTACCATTCAACCTGGTGACAAGATGGCGGGGCGTCACGGTAACAAGGGTGTGGTCTCCAAGATCTGTCCTATCGAAGATATGCCATATGATGAACACGGCGTACCGATGGACATCGTGTTGAACCCACTCGGCGTACCTTCACGTATGAACATCGGTCAGGTATTGGAAGTGCACTTGGGTGCAGCAGCCAAAGGTATCGGTAATCGCATCAACACCATGCTGGAAGAACAGCGTGAAGTGGCAGAACTGCGTGAATACATCAAGAAGGTTTATGCCTTAGGTGATGGTGTGAAGCAGAAGGTTGATATCGACTCCTTTACTGATGACGAAGTGATGCGTCTGGCCAGCCACCTGAAACTGGGTCTGCCAACAGCAACACCTGCGTTTGACGGTGCCGAAGAGAAAGAGATCAAAGATATGCTGGAACTGGCTGGTCTGCCAACTTCCGGTCAGATGACTCTTTACGATGGTCTTACTGGTAATGCCTTCGAACGTCCTGTGACCGTCGGTTACATGTACATGCTGAAACTGAACCACTTGGTAGACGACAAGATGCACGCCCGTTCTACCGGTTCTTACAGCCTAGTGACTCAGCAGCCACTGGGTGGTAAGGCACAGTTCGGTGGTCAGCGTTTCGGTGAGATGGAAGTGTGGGCTCTGGAAGCGTATGGCGCTGCATATACGCTGCAGGAAATGCTCACTGTGAAATCCGATGACGTTAACGGTCGTACTCAGATGTACAAGAACATCGTTGACGGCAATCACCAGATGCAACCCGGTATGCCTGAATCCTTCAACGTATTGCTGAAGGAAATCCGTTCACTCGGTATCAATATCGAACTGGACCAAGAGTAAGGCGCAGCACGACTGTGTTTGGCTAGAAATTGGTGCCTCGCTGCATTGCGGGGCACCCGGTTTAACTCCTTCAGGAGAGAAACGTGAAAGACTTATTAAAGTTTCTGAAACAGCAAAGTAAGACCGAAGAGTTTGAAGGCATCAAGATTGGCCTCGCATCGCCTGACTTGATCCGTTCCTGGTCGTATGGCGAAGTCAAGAAGCCGGAAACCATCAACTACCGTACCTTCAAGCCTGAGCGTGAAGGTCTGTTTTGTGCGCGTATCTTTGGCCCGGTGAAAGATTACGAATGTTTGTGCGGTAAGTACAAACGCCTGAAGCATCGCGGTGTTATCTGTGAAAAATGTGGTGTTGAAGTTACTCAGACCAAAGTACGTCGTGAACGTATGGGTCACATTGAGCTGGCTTCACCGGTGGCGCATATCTGGTTCCTCAAGTCCCTGCCAAGCCGTATCGGCCTGATGCTGGACATGACCCTGCGCGATATCGAACGTGTGCTGTACTTCGAATCATTCGTAGTGATCGAGCCTGGCATGACCAGCCTTGAACGCGGTCAGATGCTGACCGAAGAAAACTACCTGGATGCGCTGGAAGAATACGGCGACGAATTCGAAGCCAAAATGGGCGCCGAAGCCGTGCTGGAACTGTTGCGTGCCATCGATCTTGAAAAAGAAATCGGTGAAATGCGCGAAGAACTGCCTTCAATCAATTCAGAAACCCGTCGCAAGAAAGTGACCAAGCGTCTGAAGTTGATGGAAGCATTCTACAATTCAGGTAACAAGCCTGAGTGGATGATCCTAAAAGTATTGCCTGTGTTACCACCGGATCTGCGTCCGTTGGTGCCATTGGACGGTGGTCGTTTCGCGACTTCAGATCTGAACGATCTGTATCGCCGAGTGATCAACCGTAACAACCGTCTGAAACGTCTGCTGGATCTGGCTGCACCAGATATCATCGTACGTAACGAAAAACGTATGTTGCAGGAATCTGTGGATGCGCTGCTGGATAACGGTCGTCGTGGCCGTGCAATTACCGGCTCTAACAAGCGTCCGCTGAAATCTCTGGCCGACATGATCAAAGGTAAACAGGGTCGTTTCCGTCAGAACCTGCTGGGTAAACGTGTGGATTACTCTGGCCGTTCAGTAATTACTGTTGGTCCTACTCTGCGTCTGCATCAGTGTGGTCTGCCGAAGAAAATGGCGTTGGAACTGTTCAAGCCGTTTATCTATGGCAAGTTGGAAGCCCGCGGCCTGGCGACTACCATCAAAGCTGCGAAGAAGATGGTAGAACGTGAAGTACCGGAAGTCTGGGACGTTCTGGACGAAGTTATTCGTGAACATCCAGTGATGCTGAACCGTGCGCCAACACTGCACCGTCTGGGTATTCAGGCGTTTGAACCAGTGCTGATTGAAGGTAAAGCGATTCGTCTGCACCCATTGGTATGTACTGCGTTCAACGCGGACTTCGACGGTGACCAGATGGCGGTACACGTACCGTTGACACTGGAAGCGCAGCTCGAAGCCCGTGCACTGATGATGTCTACCAACAACATCCTGTCACCTGCTAACGGTGAACCTATTATCGTGCCTTCGCAGGACGTGGTATTGGGTTTGTACTACATGAGCCGCGAACGCGTAAACGGTAAAGGCGAAGGTATGGCATTTGCCGACGTCGCTGAAGCTGAAAAAGCTTACCGTACCGGTGTTGCTGAATTGCATGCGCGTGTAAAAGTGCGTATCACCGAAACTCAGATTGAGGCCAATGGCGAGAAGAAACAGGTCCGTCGGATTGTGGACACTACTGTTGGTCGTGCGTTGTTATCGCAGATTTTGCCCGCTGGTTTGCCATTTGAAGTCGTTAACCAGAACATGGGTAAGAAGCAGATCGCCAAGTTGCTGAACATCTGCTATCGCCGTCTGGGTCTGAAAGACACAGTTATTTTTGCCGACCAGCTGATGTATACCGGTTATCGCTATGCGACTATTTCTGGTTCATCTGTCGGTATCAATGACATGCAGATCCCAGCAGAGAAAGCTAAGCTGGTTGCTGACGCTGAAGCCGAAGTACTGGAAATCCAAGAGCAGTTCCAGTCAGGTTTGGTAACCGCTGGTGAACGCTATAACAAAGTGATCGACATCTGGGCCAGCTGTAACGAAAAAGTGTCCAAGGCGATGATGAAGAACCTGTCTACTGAAACCGTTATTAACCGTAACGGTGAAGAGGAAGAACAGGCATCCTTCAACAGCATCTATATGATGGCCGACTCTGGTGCGCGTGGTAGTGCCGCTCAGATCCGTCAGTTGGCGGGTATGCGTGGTCTGATGGCTAAGCCTGATGGCTCCATCATTGAAACCCCAATCGTGGCGAACTTCCGTGAAGGTCTGAACGTACTGCAGTACTTCATCTCTACTCACGGTGCGCGTAAAGGTCTGGCGGATACTGCACTGAAAACCGCAAACTCCGGTTACCTGACTCGTCGTTTGGTTGACGTTGCTCAAGACCTGGTGGTTATTGAAGAAGACTGTGGTACCCACGAAGGTCTGATCATGAAACCACTGATTGAAGGTGGTGACGTGGTTGAGCCACTGCGTGAACGTGTGCTGGGTCGTGTGGTCGCTGAAGACGTTTATTACCCAGGTACCGAAGAAGTGCTGGCACCACGTAATACACTGTTGGACGAAGCTTGGTGTAAGAAGCTGGAAGACGCCAGTGTTGACGAAGTGAAAGTTCGTTCTGTTATCACTTGTGATACCGATTTCGGTGTATGTGCTCACTGTTACGGTCGTGATTTGGCTCGTGGTCATATCATCAACCAAGGTGAAGCTATCGGCGTAGTCGCGGCGCAGTCTATCGGTGAACCAGGTACACAGCTGACAATGCGTACATTCCACATCGGTGGTGCCGCATCCAGAGCTTCTGCAGAAAACAACGTTCAGACCAAAAATGCTGGTACGTTGAAACTGCACAATGCTAAGCATGTTGTGAATACCGAAGGTAAACTGGTTATCGTATCGCGTTCTTCTGAGCTGGCTATCGTTGACGATTTAGGCCGTGAGAAGGAACGCTATAAAGTGCCTTACGGTACTATCCTGGAAAAACAGGAAGGCGCAGCCATCGAACCTGGTCAGATCATCGCGAACTGGGATCCACATACCCACCCAATCATCACTGAAGTGGAAGGTAATGTGCAGTTCGTTGACATGATTGACGGTGTCACCATTCAACGTCAAACCGACGAACTGACTGGTTTGTCGTCTATCGTGGTTATGGATGTAGCACAGCGCCCATCAGCCGGTAAGGACATGCGTCCTGCGGTACGCCTGGTGGATGACAAAGGTCACGACCTGACTATTCCGGGTACTGAAGTGCCAGCACAGTACTTCCTGCCTGGTCATGCGATCGTAAGCTTGGATGACAACACTAAGATCAACGTGGGTGACGCGCTGGCGCGTATTCCACAAGAATCTTCTAAGACCCGTGATATCACCGGTGGTTTGCCACGTGTTGCAGACCTGTTCGAAGCCCGTAAGCCAAAAGAACCCGCAATTCTGGCAGAAATCACCGGTACTATCTCCTTCGGTAAAGAAACCAAAGGTAAGCGTCGTCTGGTGATCACCCCTGCCGATGGTGGTGATGCTTACGAAGAGATGATCCCTAAGTGGCGTAACCTGAACGTGTTCGAAGGTGAAAAAGTCGAACGTGGTGAAGTGATCGCTGACGGTCCAGAATCAGCACACGACATTCTGCGTCTGCGTGGTATTCACAACGTGGCCAGTTACATCGTCAATGAAGTGCAGGACGTATACCGTCTGCAGGGTGTGAAGATCAACGATAAGCATATCGAGGTCATCATCCGTCAGATGCTGCGTAAGGGTATTATCACTGACGCTGGTGATTCTGATCTGCTGGTGGGTGAACAGGCAGAAGTTTCTCGCGTTAAGATCACTAACCGTGAACTGGAAGCTCAAGGTAAACGTCCAGCGAAATTCGAACGTGAATTGTTGGGTATTACCAAGGCGTCACTGGCGACAGAATCCTTCATTTCTGCCGCATCGTTCCAGGAAACCACTCGCGTACTGACAGAAGCTGCCGTTGGTGGCAAGTCAGATAACCTGCGTGGTCTGAAGGAAAACGTGATTGTGGGTCGTTTGATCCCAGCCGGTACTGGTTATGCTTACCATAAAAACCGAGTTCATAATAAAGGTGAGGTTGCTCAGGAAGCGCCTGGTATTACTGCCAGCGAAGCCGAACAGAACCTGGCCGATTTGCTGAACTTGGCCGGTAGTCAGGAATAATCGAAAAACCGAGACAAAAAGGCGCCCTCGGGCGCCTTTTTTGATGAAAAGTCGTACATGATTGGCTATTTCTTGACAGTCAGCCTCGACCTTTCTAAAATTCCGCGTCCCACTTTTGTGGGATATAGATTTTTCACACCCAAACGTTGAGTAAATCAACTAAATTGGAGCTATACATGGCAACTGTAAACCAGTTGGTACGTAAGCCTCGCGCTCCCAAAGTCGAAAAGACAGCGGTACCAGCGTTGAATGCGTGCCCACAAAAGCGTGGTGTTTGTACCCGTGTGTACACCACTACCCCTAAAAAACCAAACTCTGCACTGCGTAAAGTAGCGCGTGTGCGTCTGACCAACGGTTTTGAAGTAACTTCATATATCGGCGGTGAAGGCCACAACCTGCAGGAACACAGTGTAATTTTGATCCGTGGTGGTCGTGTTAAGGACCTGCCTGGTGTTCGTTACCACACTGTACGTGGCGCTCTGGACTGTGCTGGTATCAGCGCTCGTCGTCAGAGTCGTTCTAAGTACGGAGCCAAGCGTCCTAAGTCTTAATGGTGTTCCGTTAAGTAAGGCCAAGCTTTTTTAATCATTTTATGGTTTTGGAAAAACCTGAAGTATACGGAGACATATCATGCCTAGACGTCGCGTAGTCGGTCAGCGCAAAATTCTGCCTGATCCAAAATTTAATAGTGAGTTGCTGGCGAAGTTCATCAACGTCATTATGCAAGACGGCAAAAAATCAACTGCCGAAAAGATTATCTACAAAGCATTAGATGTTATCGCTGAGAAAAAAGGCGAAGATCATCTGGTTCTTTTGGAAGCAGCCCTGGATAACGTCCGCCCAGCCGTCGAAGTTAAATCTCGTCGTGTCGGTGGTTCTACTTACCAGGTACCATGTGAAGTTCGTCCAGTGCGTCGTAACGCTCTGGCGATGCGCTGGTTAGTTGAAGCTGCACGTAAGCGTGGTGAAAAATCTATGGCTCTGCGTCTGGCTGGCGAAATGCTGGATGCATCCGAAAATAAAGGTGCTGCCGTTAAGAAGCGCGAAGACGTGCATCGTATGGCAGAAGCCAACAAAGCCTTTGCTCATTACCGTTGGTAATATCTTGCGCGGAATTTTTTTCCGCGCATTCTCTGGCAACACCGGGACTTCGGTTCCGGTAGAGAGGGTATAAATCGTGGCTCGTACAACTCCTATTGAGCGTTATCGCAACATCGGTATTTGTGCTCACGTTGATGCAGGCAAAACAACGACAACTGAACGTATTCTGTTCTACACCGGTTTGTCACATAAAATCGGCGAAGTACATGATGGCGCAGCAACTACTGACTGGATGGTCCAGGAGCAGGAGCGCGGCATCACTATTACTTCCGCTGCGGTGACGACATTCTGGCGTGGGATGGATGCCCAGTTCGAACAGCATCGCATCAATATCATTGATACCCCAGGTCACGTTGATTTTACCATTGAAGTAGAGCGTTCGTTGCGCGTACTGGACGGTGCGGTCGTAGTATTTTGTGGGGCTTCTGGTGTGGAGCCTCAGTCTGAAACCGTATGGCGTCAGGCAGATAAATATCACGTCCCTCGTCTGGTATTTGTCAACAAGATGGACCGTGCGGGTGCGGACTTTGATCGGGTGGTCAAACAGATCCGTAATCGGCTCGGCGCTACCTGTGTTCCCATTCAACTGAATATCGGTGCTGAAGAAAACTTTACCGGTGTGATTGACCTGATCAAGATGAAGGCAATCAACTGGAATGACGCTGATCAGGGGATGACCTTCACTCATGAAGATATCCCAGAGCATCTGCTCGCCAAAGCCACTGAGATGCGTGAGTATCTGGTGGAAAGTGCAGCAGAAGCCTCCGATGAGTTGATGGATAAATATCTCGAAGAGGGTGACCTCTCCGAAGAAGAGATCAAGCAAGCGCTGCGTCAGCGCACAATCAATAATGAGATTGTGCTGGCGACCTGTGGTAGTGCCTTTAAAAACAAAGGCGTACAAGCAGTTCTTGATGCTGTTATCGAATATTTACCTGCACCAAATGATGTACCTCCCATCAAAGGTCATGATGAATATGACAACGAAGTGGAACGTGTTTCTGATGACAAAGCACCATTTGCAGCTTTGGCATTTAAAATCGCCACTGACCCATTTGTGGGAACGTTGACATTTATTCGTGTGTACTCTGGGGTACTGGAATCGGGCGCTGCGGTATATAACAGCGTTAAAGAAAAGCGTGAGCGCATTGGCCGTATCGTACAGATGCACGCCAATGACCGTAACGAGATCAAAGAGGTTCGTGCCGGAGATATCGCGGCGGCTATCGGCCTGAAAGAAGTAACGACTGGAGACACTCTGTGCGACCCTGATCATAAAGTGATTTTGGAACGCATGGATTTCCCGGATCCGGTAATTACCATCGCTGTCGAACCCCGTTCGAAAGCTGACCAGGAAAAGATGGGCATCGCCTTACAGAAACTGGCGATGGAAGATCCATCCTTCCGGGTTGAAACTGATGAAGAGTCGGGTCAGACTCTGATCTCAGGGATGGGTGAATTGCACCTGGACATTATTATTGACCGTATGCGCCGTGAGTTCAGCGTTGAATGTAACGTTGGTAAACCTCAGGTGGCTTATCGTGAAACTATCCGCGGTAGCGTGGAAGCAGAAGGTAAGTTCGTACGTCAATCCGGTGGCCGAGGACAGTTTGGTCATGTCTGGTTGAAACTGGAGCCTCTCGAAGAAGGCGCTGGTTATCAGTTTGTCAACGCAGTCGTTGGTGGTGTTATTCCTAAGGAATATATCCCAGCCGTTGACAAAGGTATCCAAGAACAGATGAAGAATGGTGTCCTCGCCGGATTCCCTGTTTTGGATGTGAAAGTCACGCTGTTCGATGGTTCGTACCATGAAGTGGACTCGAACGAAATGGCGTTCAAGGTTGCAGGTTCTATGGGCTTCAAAAAGGGCGCGCTGTTGGCAACCCCTGTGTTGCTCGAGCCTTGCATGAAGGTTGAAGTCACTACACCTGAAGATTACATGGGTGATGTTGTCGGCGATCTTAACCGTCGTCGTGGTCTCATCGAAGGGATGGATGATGGCGTTGCCGGAATTAAAATTATCCGTGCTGTAGTGCCTCTGGCTGAAATGTTTGGTTATGCAACAGATTTGCGTTCTGCCACACAAGGTCGCGCTTCATACTCCATGGAGTTCCTGAAGTATGCAGAAGCGCCGCAAAACGTTGCTAAGGCAGTTATCGAAGCTCGTACCTGATTTAGGAACGGCATAACTGTTATTTTGATTGTTTGCGTCAGGCGTTGCCTGACACATTTGAAACAAAGGAATATATCGTGTCTAAAGCTAAATTTGAACGTAGTAAACCCCACGTAAACGTGGGTACCATTGGCCACGTTGACCATGGTAAAACCACTCTGACTGCAGCTATCACAACTGTATTGGCCAAGACCTACGGCGGTGAAGCAAAAGATTTCGCAGCAATTGATAACGCACCAGAAGAGCGTGAACGTGGTATTACCATCAACACCTCACACGTAGAGTACGACACTCCAACTCGTCACTACGCACACGTAGACTGCCCAGGGCACGCTGACTATGTTAAAAACATGATCACTGGTGCTGCGCAGATGGACGGCGCGATCCTGGTAGTAGCTGCGACTGATGGCCCAATGCCACAGACTCGTGAGCACATCCTGCTGTCACGTCAGGTAGGCGTACCTTACATCATCGTATTCATGAACAAATGTGACATGGTAGATGATGAAGAGCTGCTGGAACTGGTAGAGATGGAAGTTCGTGAACTGCTGTCTGAATACGACTTCCCAGGTGATGACCTGCCAGTGATCCAGGGTTCAGCCCTGAAAGCACTGGAAGGCGAACCAGAATGGGAAGCGAAGATCATTGAACTGGCAGAAGCCCTGGATACTTACATCCCAGAACCCGTACGTGATATCGACCACCCATTCCTGCTGCCAATCGAAGACGTATTCTCAATCTCCGGTCGTGGTACAGTAGTAACAGGTCGTGTAGAACGCGGTATCATCCGTGTAGGTGACGAAGTAGAAATCGTGGGTATCCACGACACTACTAAGACTACCTGTACTGGTGTAGAAATGTTCCGTAAACTGCTGGACGAAGGTCGTGCCGGTGAAAACGTGGGTGTACTGCTGCGTGGTACTAAACGTGATGAAGTAGAACGTGGTCAGGTACTGGCTAAACCAGGCACTATCACTCCACACACCAAGTTCGAATCAGAAGTCTACGTACTGAGCAAAGAAGAAGGTGGTCGTCATACACCATTCTTCAAAGGCTATCGTCCACAGTTCTACTTCCGTACAACTGACGTAACCGGTACTATCGAACTGCCAGAAGGCGTAGAGATGGTAATGCCAGGCGACAACATCAAGATGGTAGTGACTTTGATCTGCCCAATCGCGATGGACGAAGGTCTGCGTTTTGCGATCCGTGAAGGTGGCCGCACAGTAGGCGCCGGCGTGGTAGCGAAGATCATCGCCTAATCAGGTCGAGTGTCTCGTCCTAATATAGGTTGACAGTTTTTAGGCCAGCTCCCGTAGCTGGCCTTTTCTATTGTGCACCTGATTGG